>WREQ01000005.1 GCA_009779255.1 Dehalococcoidia bacterium | reverse complement strand
AAGCAGGATTACCCCTATTCCCAAATCTAATCGTCTTGTTGACATCGTCAATTATAAAATCATCTTTTCCGGTAGCGCGATAAAACTCCGCTATGTCTTCGAATGAACCGTACACGCGTCTAACGTCGGAAAGATCCATACCACTACTACTCTCCAGTATATGAAGCGGCGCCAGGAATCTGCATGGAATAGGACGGTCGAATGGAAAGTCTGTCGGGACATTACCAGAAGCACCGATGCTAATACTTGCTGAAGCACTCATTAGGGTATAAACATTGCTAGAATAAGGATAATTCTTATCGCAAATAACGAAGTAATAGGTGAAGCCGTCTTTTTGGGCTGAAATCAATATAGTTTTGACATTGCCGATTGCATGTAGGCTCGTATTGTAGCCGGCTTCATTGACTAGTTCGGCCATTTGTTCCATAGAATAGTTTGTATCAAAATAAACATTGCCGGACCAATGGACGAAAGTATAATCAAACGGCAATGTAAATGTATATTCGCCATAATAATCCTGCAGGTTGTCTCTTTTTATTGGCCCGCAACTTGATATGACGCACAGAGAGGCTACTAGCAAAGCCGAGACTGCAACTGCAAATTTGTTCATATGTTTGTTGATCCTCCAACAGGGAATTGTATTCTACTCCCCCCCGACTTTGTCAAACTCTTAGGTTCTAGCGAACGTCGCAACACCCCCAATAGTTGAAGGTGTTTATGTTTATCTATAATGGGGCTGAATATAAATCACGTAAGACAGCTTTTGCAGCTTGGCGAGAGCACTGCTTCGAGTTGCTAAAAGGCGGGCAAAAAAGTAAGCTAATGGGAAGAATCGTTGCTTGGTATCAGATCTCTATTCTGAAATGATGTCAGATTGGAGTGGTGAATTGAAACAGGGCAAGCTATATGATGTGACTTTACCGCTGCGGCCTGGCATTTTGACGTGGCCGGGCGATGCACCTGTCGTCTTCTGTAAGTCAAAAGTCCACGGCGCAGGGTCTGTTACTGATATTAGCTTGAGCGTGCATGCTGGAACACATCTTGACGCGCCGGCGCATATGCTGGAAAATGGTGCGTATACCGAGGATGTCGACTTGTGCCGGCTTGTTGGTCCGGCGAGGGTGGTCGAGGTTCCGCATTGCACGATGATTACCCACGATATACTGCGCGGTATCGATTTTGGGGGCGCGTCCAGACTGTTGCTCAAGACGTCCAACTCCGAGCTGTTGGCCAGCGGGACATTCGACAAAAATTATGTGGCGCTGGATGCAGGTGCGGCAGAATACGTCGTCGAACACGGTATTCAGCTTATGGCGCTGGATTCTCTTTCCGTAGACGTTTTTGACAGCGACGATTATCCGGTGCATAAAATTTTGCTTGGCGCGGGGGTGGTGGTTGTGGAAGGCGTGGATTTGCGCGGAGTTCCGGTGGGCGAATATGAGTTGCTGTGTCTGCCGTTAAAACTTGAAAGCAGTGACGGCGCGCCGGCCAGGGTGATATTGAGGGCGTTATGAGTGTACAGCGTGTTGTTCCGGCCATTCTGACTGATGACGCCGCCGCGTTCACGGCGATGGCTCGGTCGGTGGAAACGTTTGCCGACTGGGTTCAGGTGGACATCATGGACGGATTCTTTGTTCCTTCGCGCAGTATCAGCGCTGCCGATGTCGCTGCGGCTGGCCTCAAAACTGGCTGGGAAGCGCATCTTATGGTGGAAAATCCGGTGAAGTACCTGGAGGATTTTGCGTGTGCAGGGGCAAGCCGGATTATAGTCCATTACGAATCCGCGCCGGATAGCATCGAGGAGTCCATCTCCGTAATTACGGCGCTGGGTGTTAGGGCGGGTCTGGCGCTCAATCCCGAAACTGATATTTCGGTCCTCAGCGACAATCTGTTGAGCCGGCTGCAAACGGTGTTGTTTATGGCTGTGCATCCCGGATACTATGGGGCACAGTTCATTCCGGAGACGCTGGAAAAAATCGCGGAGTTCCGCCGCCGCTTTCCTTGTATGTGCACTGCTATTGACGGCGGCGTCAAGATGGACAATATCGGTCGGGTGGCGAGTACGGGAGTGAATGAAATCTGCGTGGGCAGCGCGGTTTTCGCGCAATCGGACCGGGCCGCTGCCTATCGCAACCTGTCTAAATTACTTCATGCCTAGCAGCTGCAAGGCTTCATTCACCACGCGGTTCGCGGTGATGTCGAGTTTTTCGTAGAGGACTTTTCCGGGCGCCGAGGCGCCAAATCGGTCGATGCCGATGTTGATGCCGCTGTCTCCGGTGTAACGGCACCAGCCAAAAGTCGTGCCGGCTTCAATCGAAATGCGGTTTTTTATGGATGGAGGCAGTACGGACAGTCGGTAGTCTTCGTCCTGTGCCTCGAAAAGCTCCCATGACGGCATGGATACCACGCGGGTGGCAACGCCGGCCTCGCCGAGCAGTATGGCGGCTTCCATGGCGATGTGCACCTCTGAGCCGGTAGCAAGCAGTATCAGTTGCGGGGCGCTGGATGCTTGCCAGAGAACGTAAGCCCCGCGTCTGGTTCCGGCAGCTGCGGCAAGTTTCGTCCGGTCGAACACTGGTAATGCCTGTCGTGTCAGAACTATAGCGCTGGGTCTGTCACGTTTTTCCAGCGCCAGTTTCCAGACCTCAGCGGTTTCAGTAGCGTCAGCCGGGCGGAATGTGGTCAGGTCTGGCACCGAGCGCAATCCAGCGACGTGCTCAATTGGTTGATGGGTGGGGCCGTCTTCCCCCACTCCGATTGAATCGTGAGTGAAAATGAAAATGTTTCGGATTTTACTTAGTGCCGCCAGTCTCACCGGTGGGCGCATGTAGTCGTAAAAAACAAGGAAAGTGGCGGTATATGGGATAATTCCGCCGTGTAGCGCCATGCCGTTGGCGATGGAACCCATGGCGTGCTCGCGGATGCCAAAATGCAGATTGCGCGCGCCGTAGTTGCCAGCCCCGAAGTCTCCCCCGTCTTTTATCAGTGTTTTGGTTGAGGGCGCCAAGTCGGCAGAGCCGCCCATCAGCGCAGGAATTTTTGCCGCAAGCGCGTTGAGCACTATTCCAGATGCTTCACGGGTGGCCACAGGCTTCATATCCGGGCTGAAAAGGTTATCAAGACCATCCTGCCAGTCTTCGGGGAGTGTGCCGTTCAGGGCTTGTTCAAACTTGGCCGCCTTTAACGGATGCGCCATGCGGTATCTTTCAAACAGGTTGTTCCAGTCCATCTCCAGCTGCCGTCCGTTATCGGTTGCCTTTCTGAAGTGCTGCAGGACATCGACTGGTATGCTGAATGGCTCGGTGTATTCCCAGCCAAGTGCCTGTCTGGTCAGAGCGGCTTCGTCTCTGCCCAGTGGCTCGCCGTGGGCGTGCGCTGTGCCGGCTTTGTGGGGAGCGCCGTAGCCGATAGTGGTTTTGCAGATAATCAGGTTGGGGCGTCCGGTATCGCTTTGCGCCTGCGTGATGGCCTCGTCAACGGCGGCGATGCTCATGCCATCAACCGGGCCGATTACCTGCCAGCCGTATGCCCTGAAACGCTGTCCCACATCCTCGTCGAACGCTATATCCGTACTGCCTTCGATGGAAATTCCGTTGGCATCGTAAAGGCATATCAGCTTCCCCAGTTTCAGCGTCCCCGCCAGCGAGGCGGCCTCGGCAGATACACCTTCCATAAGGTCGCCGTCGGAACATATGCAATATGTGTAATGGTTTACTATTTCAAACCCATCCTCATTGTAACGGGCGGCCAGATGCCGTTCGGCGAGCGCCATACCCACAGCATTGGCGAAACCCTGCCCGAGCGGGCCTGTTGTGGTTTCGACTCCCGGCGTAATGCCGTACTCAGGGTGACCGGGTGCGCGGCTGTTCCACTGGCGGAACTGCCGGATGTCGTCGAGGGTAATGTTGTAGCCGGTGAGATGTAGTATTGAATACAACAGCATTGAGGCATGTCCCGCGGAGAGGACAAATCGGTCGCGGTCCGGCCACTCGGGGTTGGTGGGGTTGTGCTTCAGGAAATGCTGCCACAGGCTGTAGGTCATGGCGGCCATGCCCATAGGCGCACCCGGGTGCCCAGAGGCGGCCTTCTCGATGGCATCAATCGAGAGAAAACGTATGGTGTTGACGCATAGCTCTTCAAAATCTTGCGACATATTGCCTCTCCAGCCCGGTAATAATCAATTCTAGCCCAATTAAAATAACTATTTCAAATGCGGGTCTTGAGTGAGGGGTTTTGGGAATGAAATGATATTTTGGTCGTGTCACTTGGGGCTTGACCCGCAATCCAGAACCGTCGTAAATCCATGCTGGAGGAACGAGCCTGCAAGTGACGAAGCATCCGGAGGGGCGGTGGATGGTTGCACCCCGCCACCAGATCCTTCGGTCGCTACGCTCCCTCCAGGATGGACTTGCACGAAACTCATCACTCCAAACTCATAACTGACCACTGAAAACTGAAAACTGATTACTTTCGACCTTGTGTCCCCAACAGGATGGACTTGGTCATAGCATCCGGTGGGGAGTTGGGGGAACATCCTCCCTTAACCCCCCTTTGACCAAAGGGGGCGAAAACTAGAAGACTAATTGCTGCCCGGCGTTCGCCCGGGCGAACCGGAGTGACAGTAAAAAATAACTCACTACTCGTAACTGATAACCAGTCCGGCTTCTTGCCGATTGTGTGCCGATAGCATAAAATGACGCATATTGGTTTTGAGGAGGTTGCGACATGAACCTCGATTATCTGAAGACCTATCTGGAACTGGCCAAGCTGGGCAGTTTTTCGGCGGTGGCCAAGAAGTTCTCCGTCAGCCAGCCGGCGATTTCTTTCCAGATACAGAAACTGGAGCACGACCTGGGGCTGCGGCTTATAAACCGCAATCATAAGAAGTTTTCGTTGACAGAGGCGGGGCGCCGGCTGCTGGAGTTCGCCAAAGCGGTGGATGGGGAGGAAACCAGTCTTTTGCGCGACTTGGGGCATTTGCGCGCCGAGGTCGGCGGAGAGTTGTCGATTGCCGCCAGCACGACTCCGGGGGAGTACATCCTGCCGCCGCTGTTGGGTGAATTCCTGAATCGGAATCCGGCGGTGACGGCCGGCGTGGCGGTGGTCGATTCGACGGCGGTCATCTCCGGGGTAAAAGAAGGCGCGTATGAGGTTGGTTTTTGCGGCACGGTGCCTCCCAAAGGCCAAGGGCTGGAATCCTTCAGGATAGCCGAAGATGAAATTGTGCTGGTGGTTTCGCCTGCGCATCCGTTTGCCCGCAGGAAGCAGGTGGATTTTGTCGAACTGGCGGAAGAGCCGCTGATAGTCCGCGAACCGACATCGGGAACGCAGAAAAGCATCGAGGTGCTGCTGTCTGAAGCTGGATTGAATACCGGCAGTCTGCGCTCCCGGCTGGTATTAGGCTCCAGCCATGCCATTCTGTCTGCTGTGGAAGCCCACGCGGGTATCGCGTTTGTTTCCGGCTTGGCCGCCCGGAAGAGTCTTGAATTGGGCACTGTCAGGCAGCTGACTGTCAGGGAAATTCGCTTGAAACGGGATTTCTTCTGCATCTTCTACACCGAACGGCTGGCGACGCGGCTGACACATGAATTCGTGGACTTCATGCGTGAAAAAGCCTCCGCCGGCCTCTGACAAGTCGTCACAGACGTCTGCAAAAACCGGTACGGGATGAACATGACTGCAGAATCGTTATCAGCCGGGGCTATTCGCGCGCATCTGGAAGGCATAACAATCGCGCGTCGGGTGGTCTTTTATCATACGGTGGCTTCCACCATGGAGGCGGCGCGCCGTGAAATCGAAGATGGCACGCCGTCTGGAACGCTGGTTGTGGCGGAAGAGCAGTCCGGCGGGCAGGGGCGTTTGGGCAGGGAATGGCTGTCTCCCGCCGGCAATGTATATTTGTCACTCATCCTTTTTCCGCCTGACTGTATTATACCCTCCCTGACCATGGCTGCCGGGCTGGCTGTTGCCGACGCTATTGCGGAGCTTTGCGGGATTGAAGCACGGCTAAAATGGCCGAATGACGTTCTCATCGGCGGGAAAAAGGTATCCGGTATTCTGGCCGTCAGCGGCACTTCCCGCGGCGTATCTTACGCTGTCATTGGCATCGGGATTAACGTTAATCTCGATGTCGCGGCATATCCTGAGATATCCGGTACGGCTGCCAGCCTGTCAGATGCCACCGGGCGTACCGTTTCGCGGTTGAATGTAATCGCCGCCATGCTACGACATTTAGAATCTCGACTGAACCAACTTCAGTCCGGTGAGTTCGTATGGCGGGAGTGGCAGGAGCGACTGGATACCATCGGCAGGCAGGTGACGGTGAAATCAGGTGGTGGGGTGTTCGAGGGGGTGGCGGAGGCGGTGAATGCTTCAGGCAGCTTGATGCTGAGGCTATCAGATAGAACGCTGAAGGAAATACCTGCCGGGGACGTGACACTCAGGGGTTAAGGGGGAAATGGAAATGCGCAAATATTGGGTGTGCCTGATTATCCCTGTCGTGATTGTGTATGTCTTTGCTGTAAATGCCTTTATCAAGGTGCCTCAAAGCGCCGGTGTATACCCCAATGAATTCCCCCTGGCTATTGACTTGAATAGAACAGTCTTTTTCCGCGGTGAAGTGCTGTCTTTTACGATTACGGTGACTAATAACAGCGGGCAAGACGTTAATATCGTGACCAACGGCTCGCAGCCATGCTTCTATTTCATGCTGCGCCCGATAGATAACTTCATTGGTCACGGCGAGTTTACAATGCCGCGCCAAGAGATCCTTAAAGCCGGCGAAAGCCTGACCAGAACGCAAAATATCTGGTTAGTGATACCTGGGGTATATATCCTGGATGTCCACTATGGCATGATGATATATGACGATATTGTACTAACTTGCGACACAGGTGATTGCTGGATAAGCATATCTGATAATCATGTCAGTTTCGGTGGTCACTTAGACCCCATTACCATCGTTGTGGTATAGGTTATTCAGTCAAAGAACCTGTTCACCGAAAATATAGATGGCTGAGCTTTTTGTGTTTTGCCTGGCATCTTCCTTTTGCCATTCAAAACTCACAATTTGAAACCCGACTGCATAAGTTCAAACACATATTGGACTCATACACGGCTTTGACATATGGTGTTACAGCATTGTATCCTTCCCATGAAAATGACATCATCAAAAGGCTGTTAATAAAAGTAGTAACACTGTAGTTCTGATGGTGTAACTGTAATTCGATCTGACCATAAAATAAGACTTTCAACGGCAGTCTTATTTTATGGTCACCACCGTTAAAATTGGAGGTGCCAAATCAGATGAAAATGCGCAAGTATTGGGTGTGCCTGATTATCCCAGTCGTGATTGTGTATGTACTTGCCGTAAATGCCTTTATCAAGGTACCTCAAAGCGCTGGCGTATACCCAAATGAATTTCCCCTGGCTATTGATTTGAATAGGACAGTCTTTTTCCGTGGTGAAGTGCTGTCTTTTACGATTACGGTGACTAATAACAGCGGGCAAGACGTTAATATCGTGACCAATGGATCGCAGCCATGCTTCTATTTCATGCTGCGCCCGATAGATAGCTTCCTTGGCCATGCCGATCCTTCAGGGCTGCGGTACAAGGGTATCCTTAAAGCCGGCGAAGGCCTGACCAGAACGCAAAATATCTGGTTAGTGATACCTGGGGTATATATCCTGGATGTCCACTATGGCATGAGTGTGTATGACGATTCTGATAATCACGTCAGTTTCGGTGGTCAATTAGACCCCATTACCATCGTTGTGGTATAGGTTATTCAGTTAAAGAACCTGTTCACCGAAAATATAGAGGGCCGGGCTTTTTGTGTTTTGCCTGGCATCTTCCTTTTGCCATTCAAAACTCATAATTTGAAACACGGCTGTATAAGTCCAAACAGATATTGGACGCATACATTATTTGGACGCTTTCCCGCCATTAGTGTAGAATTGTGTCACTACCTGAACGGGGAAAAGAAATGCGAACACAACGTTGCAAAGGTTTCGGCGATCTGAACGCGCAGGAAATGACGCGTTTTCGTAGTGTGGAGGCGGCGTTCCAGGAAACCGCCAGGGGATACGGCTATTCGGAGGTTCGTACTCCTACACTTGAATATCTGCACCTATTCACCTCGGCGGGGACGCTCACTTCGGGCATGTTAAAACGAGTCTATTCTTTTCTGGACTGGGACGGCTGGAGTGGCGAGCGCGTGGTACTCAAGCCGGATGCCACCATTCCGGCGGCGCGGTTGTATATTGAGCAACT
This sequence comes from Dehalococcoidia bacterium, assembly GCA_009779255.1. Taxonomy (GTDB): domain Bacteria; phylum Chloroflexota; class Dehalococcoidia; order Dehalococcoidales; family UBA1222; genus WREQ01. Next base: position 41,641 of record WREQ01000005.1, on the reverse strand, counting down.
GGCTGATAAAGGCCAGCCGGCGCGCTTGTCTTACGTTACCAATACCTTCGTCTTTGATGCTGCCGGCGGTAAGAACCGTGAGCGCTGGCAGTGCGGCGCCGAGCTGATTGGCGCCGGTTCCGCACCGGCTGACGCAGAGTTGATCAATCTGGCCTGCGACAGTCTGAAGCGCATGGGTATCGGACATTATAGCCTCAGGCTTTCTCATGCAGGGCTTATTCGCGCGGTTCTTTCAGGCCTGGGGTTGAGTGCGGCGGAGCAGCACGCGGCTTTCAACCGTCTCCTGGACGGCGATAAAACAGTATTCGCTGGTCTTACGGCGCAAATTCCGGGTGTGGCGGAGGCGTTGAAACTGATGCTGGAAACTCGCGGGCGCTCCGTCGGTTTTCTGAAAAATCTGCAATCACTCTTTGATGATTCCGCCCCTGATATGAAGTCTGCGTTTACGGATTTCATCGCCACCATAGAGCTGGTTGAGGCTGCCGGCCTCGATTATGAGATAGACTTTACTGCCGGCAAGGGATTCGAGTATTACACAGGGTTTATTTTCCGCCTGTTTGCCTCCGATGTTAACGTTGGTGGGGGTGGGCGGTACGATCGTCTGGTGGGCATGATGGGTGGCGCAGACACCTCTGCTGCCGGATTTGGTCTGTATATCGATCGCCTGTCTGCGCTTGTGAATATCGATCGCCTGTATATTCCGGTGGCGCAGCGGGTCAGCATGGATATTGAGCCGTCGGCGATGAAAGCGGGGATGGAGGTTGCAGATATACTGCGCCGGCTGGAGTTTGTGGTACTGACGGCGTTTTGCGGCAATGTCGCCGCGGACTGCGGCTGGGATGTGAAGGTGCGTGCCGGTGAGCCACAGCTTAGTGTGACTAATCTGGCTACGGGCGAGACTTGTATCTGTCAGAACTCCATGGAGCTGGCGACGATTGTGGGGTTGGGATAATGAATCTGCGTGTGGCGTTGCCGAAAGGCAGGCTGCTTGCACCCACTGCCGCGCTGCTGGATAAGGCTGGCTGGGGGCTGGAGGACTACTCCGAAAAGGCGCGCCTGTATCGCCTGAAGAGCCACATCTATCCGGAGCTTACCGCCAAAATGTTTCAGGAGAAGGATATTCCCATTCAGGTGGCTATCGGCAACTATGACATGGGTGTTTGCGGGCTGGACTGGCTGGCGGAGTACACGGCGCGCTTCCCGTCGACCGAGTTGTGTTTACTTCGGGAGCTGGGATATGGCGAGGGAGCGGTGTATGCCGCCGCCCCGCCAGGATTGATTGCGGACGGCGTCATCACCACGAGCGGGGAGAACGTGCGCATTGCTTCGGAATATCCCAATCTGGCGGAATCGCTGGCGCTGGCGCTGCGGTTGCGGCGTTTCAGTATTTACCCCGTGTGGGGCGCCGCTGATGCCTATCCTCCGGAAAACGCGGAAATCGTGTTGCTGTCGCGCCGGAGCGAAGCGGAGATAGCTTCAGCCGGACTGGTATCGCTGGGAATGCTGAAAACGGCGCGCGCCTGCCTGATTGTCAACCGGAAGAGCCTGTCCAAGAAAGATCTGTCGCCTCTGCTGGATTCGCTGAAAGGCACAGCTGCTGCCGGTGATTCTTCTGCCGATATCTTCAATTTGACTGCACTGGCGCAGCGCAAACGCACTTTGTCCGAGGGCGATGCCTCTGTTGTGAGGCTGGCGCTTCCCGATGGACATCAACAGGCACATGTGCGGAAAATACTGGATGCCGCCGGTGTGATGATAGAGGAATATCCCTCGACGACGGGTGTCCGCCGTCCCAAAAGCTCGCTGGAAGGGTTTGCCATTACGGTGATTCGCCCCCAAGACATGCCACTGCAGGTGGCTGCCGGAAACTTCGACCTGGCGATTACCGGCAGGGACTGGCTGACCGACCATCATTACCAGTTTCCGGGCAGTCCAGTGAAGGAATTGCTTGATTTGAAATACGGCCGTGTGCGCATTGTCGCTGTGGTGGCCAATGAAGTTCTCGCTGACACTACCGCCGAGCTTTCGGATCTGCGCCAACGGGAGGGTGGTGCATGCCGTATCGCCGCCGAGTATGTCAATATTGCAGATTACTATGCGCGCACTAACCGTCTGGGGGCATACAGGATAGTGCCGACTTGGGGGGCGACCGAGGCCTATATTCCGGAGGATGCCGACGTGCTTGTCGAGAACACCGAGACTGGTTCGACAATTGCGAGACATAATCTTAAAATCATCGAGACGCTGTTTGAATCGACAGCCTGCATTATAGGCAGCACACGGGAATCTCAAAGCGCCGTAAAAACGACGCGTATTGATGCGTTTGTCGAATTGATGCGGCGAACCATGGACGTGATGGGATGAAAATAGTCAGAGGTTTCGAGGATGCCAAGCGCGCACTGTCACGGCGCGTGGCGGCGCAGGACGCATCCGTATCTCCGAATCTCGCCGCCGGCCTGAAAAACATGTTCGGCACCGAACAGCCGGAACAGGCGGTCGGTATCATCATTGCAGACGTGCGCAAGCGTGGCGACGCCGCGCTACGGGACTTGAGCCTGAAAATCAGCGGCGTGAAACTGGATGCCATTGAGGTTTCGCATGACGAAATCGAGGCTGCAGCGGCGCGCGTACCGCAGGGGCTGCTTTCGGATCTTCAAACCGCCGCCGGACAAATAAAATATTTTCACGACAAGCAGTTTGCCGCATATCACGAGGGGCTCGGGCGCATGGCGCCGGGGACAGTTTTTCGTGTTCTGGAGCGGGTAGGCCTTTATGTGCCCGGAGGCACCGCCAGCTATCCTTCGTCGGTGCTGATGACGGCAATCCCTGCCCTTTCAGCCGGTGTCGGGGAAATCATCATTTGCACCCCGTCGGGAAAGGATGGCAGAATACCGGATATGACGCTGGCTGCGGTAAAAATCGTCGGCAACGCCAGGGTATTTGCCGTCGGCGGCGCGCAGGCGGTGGCAGCCATGGCCTACGGCACCGAAAGCATTCCGCCGGTGGATAAAATCTGCGGACCGGGAAATATTTTTGTTATGCTGGCCAAGAAGCAGGTTTATGGAACGGTGGACATCGACGGGCTGCAGGGTCCCAGTGAGGTGCTGATTATTGCCGACGAGTACGCCGATCCATCCCGCTGTGCCGCCGACATGCTGGCTCAGGCCGAGCACGACAGCCTGGCGCAGTCGGTGTTGGTTACCACGTCCGAGTTGCTGGCGCGGAAGGTTCAAGAGGAGGTTGAGTCCGCGGCAAAGACGTTTGAACGGCAGGCTACCATAGAGGAATCGCTGGCGCGAGCCGCGGTTATCTGCGTGGTCGAAAATCTGCGGCAGGCGGTTGAACTGGCCAACGATTATGCCCCCGAACATCTGGTAATCCTGACCGTGGATTCGTCCGGTCTGGCTGCAGACATTAGAAATGCCGGCTGTGTGTTTGTAGGCAAGCATGCCACGGTCGTCATGGGGGATTATATCGCGGGACCCAGCCACGCGCTTCCGACTTCTGGCACCGCACGGTTCGCCTCCCCTCTCAACGTGACAGATTTCGTGCGCCTTATGAACATAGTTGACGTGGATGACAGAATGATGAGCGAACTGGGGGCTGTTGCCGCCAGGTTGGCTGAAGCCGAGGGGCTTACGGCTCATGCTCGTGCGGTTTTGCCTGATAGAAAGGAGACATAATATGAGTGATGCAATGTCAATAGAGCGATTTATACGTCCGGAGCTGGCGGCTTTCAAGGGCTATGCCGCATGCAAGTCGCCGGATGTAATCGGTAAAAAACTGGGGATACCGCCCTCAAGCGTGGTCAAGCTGGACGCCAATGAAAACAATTACGGCCCGTCGCCACGTGTGAGCGCGGCGCTGGGAGCTTGCGGCGCGTATAACATTTATCCCGATGCCGCGCAGGCCGAATTGCGCGAGCTGCTGGCTGGATATACCGCCATGCCGCCGGAGACGATTGCTGCCGGAGCCGGATGCGACCAGCTTATCGAGCTTTTGATAAAGCTGTTTTGCGCGCCCGGCGATGAAATCATTAACCTGCCGCCCACTTTCCCCATGTACCGCTTTTATGCCGAACTGCACGGTGTTAGGGTGATTGATGTTTCACGCGATGCGGATTTCCAATTTGATACCGCATCTGTCAGGCAGGCTGTCACGCCGAAAACCAAGCTGATAATGCTGGCCAATCCCAACAATCCCACTGGCACGCTCACCACCAAAGAGACGATTATAGAACTGGCAGAAACCGGCATGCCTTTGGTTGTGGATGAAGCCTATTACGAATTCACCGGCGAATCGGCGATACCGCTGATGGCGAGCTATCCCAATATCATGGTGCTGAGGACTTTTTCGAAATGGGCCGGACTGGCCGGTTTGCGCGTGGGATACGGCGTTTTCCCCGCTTATATCGCATGCCGCCTGCATGCCGTGCGCGACCCGTACAACGTCAACGCCTCGGCGATTGTGGCAGTGCGCGAGTCGCTGGCGGATGTAGATTACCTGATGGGTAATGTAAGAAAGATAGTTGCGGAACGGGAAAGACTTTCCGGTGAGCTTGTCAAAATCAGGTGGCTCAAACCTCATCCGTCGCATGCTAATTTTATCTTGTGCGATGTTCTTGAGGGCGATGCGCGTGAGTTGCAGGCTGCCTTGGAAGAGCGGGGGATTCTGGTGCGTTACTATGCCGATCAACGTCTCAAAAACTGCCTGCGTTTGAGTGTCGGCAGGCCGGAAGAGAATGACGCGCTAATTGCGGCGTTTAAGGAAATCGGGAGGTAATCAATGTCAGAACGCAAGGCGAATATCAAGCGTGAAACAGCGGAAACCAACATCAGCCTGAATCTGGATTTGGACGGAAGCGGGAAATACGAAATTGTTACCGGGATTCGCATGTTTGACCACCTGCTGGCGCAGTTGGCGCGTCACGGCGCTTTTGACTTGAGCGTTTCGGCGACCGGCGACGATGCGCATCATTTGGTGGAGGATGTGGCGATTTGTCTGGGTAAAGCCCTGCTGGAGGCACTGGGAGAACGCAGAGGCATCGTGCGTATGGCAGATGCCAGTGTGCCGATGGATGAAGCCCTCTCAATGGTGGCGGTTGACATAAGCGGGCGCGGATATGCCAAGCTAGACCTGGCGTTTGCAGATAATGATATGACGGGTTTCCCCACCGATTTGATACGGCACTTTCTGGAGACGTTCGCCATCGAAGGACGCCTTAATTTACATGCCCGCACGCTGTATGGCGCCAACGACCACCACAAGGCCGAGGCGCTGTTCAAGGCGCTGGGGAGGGCGCTTGACGCCGCTGTGCGCGTAGACTCCCGCAGGGCAGGAGAACTGCCGTCCACCAAGGAGTGGCTGGAGGGCTAGACAGGCCTTCGCGTTCTTTAGTTGAGGCAAACCCCCGTCAGCTACGCTGACACCCCCTTTGCGAAGGGGGTGTTGGAAATGCACTCTCCCCAGCCTCCTTTTCAAAGGGGGTGGCGCCCGCAGGCGGCGGGGGGTGTTTCCAGAGGTAATCTATGTAGCCCGCTCTGCCATCCGACAGGAGCACTTTGTACTCAAAATCGCCGGTGGCTTCGGGGTCGGACACGCCGAAAACACGCAAAAAATCAATGGTGAAAGGCTGTGCCTTGGCTTCCTATTTTTGAGCCTTTTCCCAGCGTTTTGAAAATGTGACGGCTTTGGATTGGATGTTATCCCATGAGAGCATTGTTTCCAATCCGCCAATGCTTACCCAGCTTTTATGCGAGTTTCCTGCCCGACAGCCTTTCAAAGGCTGTGACATATCGCTGCGCTGTCTCTGAAATCACATTTTCCGGCAGCATGGGCGCGGGAGGCGCCTTATCCCAACCGGAATTTTCCAGCCAGTCGCGCACCGGCTGTTTGTCGAAGCTGTCTTGCGCCTGTCCAGCCTTGTAGAGATTTACATCCCAGAAGCGGCTGGAATCAGGGGTTAGTAGCTCGTCGATAAGGATGAGTTCACCGTTTCTGATGCCGAATTCCATTTTGGTATCGGCGATGATAAAGCCGCGTGTTCTGGCATAGTCGCGGGCGAAATTGTAGAGCGCCAGGGTGGTATCCTTCAGCTTTTGCGCCATCTCCGCGCCGAACTGGTTTTGCACCTCGGTGAAGGTCATTGGCATGTCGTGCCCGGTATCGGCCTTGGTGGTTGGTGTGAAAATGGGTTCCGGCAATTGTTCGCTTTCCTGCAAACCAGCTGGCAGATTTACACCGCAAACAGTGCCCTGTTTTTTGTATTCTGCCCAACCGGAGCCTGCCAGAAAGCCGCGCGCCACGCATTCGACGGCGAGCCTTTCGGCGCGTTTGACGATCATTGAGCGTCCGACAATATCACGGAGAAAATCGGACATATTTGCGCCGTCGGCGTAGGCGGTCAGGTCGGTATTTTCCGAAACCACCTCCACCATATGATTCGGGATTACCTGCTGCGTTTTTTCGAACCAGAAGGCTGAAAGCTGGGTAAGAACCGCGCCCTTGGCAGGGATGCCGCATGGCAACACTACATCAAAGGCCGAGATGCGGTCGCTGGCCACTATCAGCAGATGATCATCCAGAGTATAGGTATCGCGTACTTTTCCCTTGATGAATGGTGGCAGTGGCAGGTTGCTCTGAAGCAGCACGTCTTGTTTTGTCATATTTATATCGCTCCTGGTGCCAGTCTGGCGTCTTTTAATGTGTCACAGTCTTTCCATTGAGCTTCGGTCAGCCCCAGGCGCCTGAAGATGGTGTCGACATGCTCCAGGTAGAACCTGTAATCGAAGATGGCCTTGAGCTCCTCTTTGCCAATGCGCGCCATCAGTTCTTCATCGGCTTCCAGCAGGGTGAGGAACTTCTCGCCGGTGCTCCAGCTTTTCATGGCGTTGCGCTGCACGAATTTATATGCTTCCTGGCGTGAAATACCCTTGTCGATGAGCGCCAGCATGACCCGTTGTGAGAAAACCAGCCCGCGGGTGATATCAAGACCATTTTGCATATTTTCGGGATAGACGTTGAGTCCACGGATAACTTTGGTGAAGATGTCCAGCATATAATCCAGCAGCAGTGTGGCATCGGGCAGGATGATGCGTTCGGCTGATGAGTGTGAGATGTCGCGCTCGTGCCACAGAGAGACGTTCTCCATGGCGGTCACGGCATAGCCGCGTAGCAGGCGCGCCATACCGCAGATACGCTCGCACAGCTCCGGATTGCGCTTGTGCGGCATGGCCGAAGAACCGGTCTGGCCTTCCTGGAAAGGCTCTTCCACCTCGCGGGATTCGGTTTTTTGCAGGAGTCTTATTTCGGTGGCGAATTTCTCCAGAGAGGCGCCCACGAGCGCCAGTGTGGTCACGAATTGGGCATGGCGGTCACGCTGTAAAATCTGGTTCGAGACGGGCGCCGGTTCAAGTCCCAGCTTGGCGCAGGTCATCTCCTCAATCTCAGGCGGAACGGTGGCGTAAGTGCCTACCGCTCCGGAAATTTTGCCGTATGCGATAACGCGGGCTGCTTCCTCCAGCCGACGGCGGTGGCGTTGCAGTTCTTCGAACCATATCGCCAGTTTAAGCCCGAACGTGGTCGGTTCGGCATGAATGCCATGCGTGCGTCCGATGGCAATCGTGTGCTTGTGTTTTATGGCCAATACCGCTACGGCGGTGGTAAGCTCCTTCAAATCATCCAGCAGGATTTTAGATGCTTCCACCAGCTGCAGAGAGAGGGCGGTGTCCATGACGTCGTTAGAGGTCAGCCCGAGGTGAATGTATCGGGCATCGGGGCCTACCGAATCGGCGATGGAGCCCAGAAAGGCGGTCATGTCATGGTGTGTCTCGGCCAGAATCTCCTGCATGCGATCGAGGTCGCAGTGCGCCTGTTTGATTTTGTCGAGTGAAGCGCGCGGGATGCGCCCGTGTTCGGTCCAAGCGCTGCAGACGGCGATTTCAACATCCAGCCATTTGCTGAATTTGTTTTCGTCAGACCACACCCGTTTCATATCCGGGCGGCTGTAGCGTTCTATCATGCCCCTTTAACCCCCGGCCATTTCCTGCCGGTATTTTTCATAGGCGGCTCTGATATTGTCATACTTCAGCCCCAGTATTTCAGCGGCGAGGAAGGCGGCGTTCTTGGCTCCGGCGGCGCCGATGGCCACAGTTGCTACCGGAATACCCGCCGGCATCTGCACGATGGAGTAGAGGGCGTCCACGCCCTTCAGGTCGCTGGTTGGCATGGGCACGCCGATGATTGGTAAAGTCGTCCAGCTTGCCATTACGCCGGGCAGGTGTGCGGCGCTACCAGCGGCGGCGATGATGACTTCAATGCCGCGCTCTCGCGCTGTCTGTCCGAAGGTGCGCGCCCTTTCAGGCATGCGGTGCGCCGAAATGACATTTACCTCATGTTCGATGCCGAGATTGGTCAGCGCGTCCAGACAGGGCTGAACGGCTTCGGCGTCCGATTTGGAACCCATAACTACAGATACAAGCGGCATAGTTCTCCTCCAGTAAATTAAAATTTGGCGATGTCGCTACGGTAATGCGCGCCCTCAAAGCCGATGCGTGAAATGTTATTATACACTTTCTGGCGCGCCTGAGCCAGAGTTTCTCCACTTGCGACCACAGTCAACACCCGTCCGCCAGCGGTAACCACCTGTCCCATGGGGTCTAGCTTCGTGCCGGCATGAAAAACGGTAACATCCTTGTCAAGGTCGGTTAGTCCCGTAATGGGCAGTCCGGTGCGATAATGGCCGGGATAGCCGCCGGAGGCCATAACCACCCCTACACAGGCCTTTCGGCTCCAGGCGATTTCCTGCTTATCCAGCCTGCGCTCAATGACTGCCGCCGCGATATCGGCCAGGTCGGTCTCAAGCCGCGGCAGAATAACTTGTGTTTCGGGGTCTCCCAGCCGGCAGTTGAATTCGATGGTTTTCGGTCCGTCCGAGGTGATCATCAATCCGCCGTAGAGGACGCCGGAGTAGGTTGAATTCTCTTGCGCCAGCGCGGCGATGGTCGGGCGCATGACTTCATTCATGACACGCTCGCCAAGAATATCGGTATAAAAATCTGGCGGGCTGAATGAACCCATTCCGCCAGTGTTGGGGCCGTTGTTGCCATCGAAGACCCGTTTGTAGTCGCAGGCGGTAACCGGTGGCGAAATGGTCACACCGTCACTGAAAACGAATATACTCATTTCTCGTCCAGAGAGGTATTCTTCGATGACGACCTGCGCGCCTGCTTCGCCGAACTCTTTGTCGCGCATCATGGAGTTGAGCGCGGAAACTGCCTCCTCCACACTCTGTGCGATGACAACGCCCTTGCCGGCGGCTAACCCGTCGGCCTTCAGTACAATCGGTGGCTTCTGCAATTTTACATAAGCCTCGGCGTCTTCAAAGGCCGTGAAGCTGCGGCTGGCGGCGGTCGGTATGCCGTATGTGTGCATCAGATTCTTGGAGAAGACCTTACTTGACTCGATGCGGGCGGCGGCCTGCGACGGGCCGAAAATCGCCAGCCCGTTCTTCTGAAACTCGTCCACGATGCCGGCAGCCAGAGGTGTTTCCGGGCCGACGAATGTGAAATCCACCTTGTTCTGCCTAGCGGCAGCGAGCAACCTTGGAATGTCGGTGGCATCTATGAGGAGGTTGTCAGCAATCTGCGCTGTGCCGGCGTTGCCGGGTGCGACCAGGATGCGCTCCACCTGCCGGCTCTGTTTCAGTTTCCATACGATGGCATGCTCGCGCGCGCCCGAACCGATGACAAGTATCTTCATTTTATCTCCCGGATAATTTTACCATTGAATGCCACCGAAAAGGAAAGAGGGCGGCAGGAAAAATATCGGATGGTTACCGTGGGCAAATCAATAAGATGTTATTTTCTTTTGCCGTTTTTGTCGAAAGTGGACCTTAAAGCGCGTTCGATCGGGACGATGGTCAGGACCAGCACAACAAGCTGCACGGTCAGAACCGCGAGACCGAAGTAAGCGGTGAATTCGATGTCTTTACCGAGTGTAAACAGCATGGCCACGACCGAAGCTGGCAACAGTATCATCCCGACCCATTTCCAGATTGTGCCGAACAGCTCATGCGCGAATTCCCATGTATCGCGGTTTTTCATCGACATTCCTGTCCGGTAGCCGAACAGGTGATTGATCTTCCCCTGCTTGTTATTTGAAAAATACAATCCGACTAACAGCATCAACAGGGGGATTATCATGCATGATACGAACATCATAAGCAGCTTTTCTCCTTGCCTTATTTTACCATTTATCGCATGACGGCTGCCGATTTGAGCGGTTTACCTCACCACTCAATCTCGTTTTCTGGGATACACTCGGAAACAGGTGTATTCAGTCCCTCGAGAATGGCATTTTTCACATCAGGTATGGAAGAGAGATACAGGGTTTCTGTCAATCAGTTGTAGTCATCCTCACTGATTACAAACGTGATCCCGGCCTTTGTGCTTGTACGGGGGTAGGCTCAACAATCTCTAAGTAACGTTCCAATATTGCGGCAGCATGCTCCTACTCCCACTCTATCGTCCCCGGTGGCTTGGAGGTGATGTCGTAAACCACGCGGTTTACGCCGGGAACTTCATTGACGATGTGGGATGAAATAGAAGCCAGCAGGTCGTAGGGCAGCCGCGCCCAGTCGGCGGTCATGGCGTCGTTGGAGGTTACGGCGCGAACAGCCACCAAGTGTCCGTAGGTGCGGAAGTCTCCCATGACACCCACGCTCTTTACGTCGGTCAGTATGGCGAAGCTCTGCCAGAGCTGGCGGTACATATTGGCCTTCTTGATTTCTCTCATTACAATCCAGTCGGCAGCCTTCAGGATGTCCAGTTTCTCGCGGGTCACTTCGCCGATGATGCGGATGGCCAGCCCAGGCCCGGGGAATGGCTGCCGCCAGACCATCTCCTCTGGCAGTCCGAGCTCAAGTCCCAACTGCCGCACCTCATCTTTGAACAGATAGCGTAGGGGTTCAATTAGTTTCAACGTCATATTGGTGGGCAGGCCGCCGACGTTATGATGCGTTTTTATCTTGGCCGAAACGTTGCTGGTTGAGGATTCGCTTTCGATAACGTCCGGATAAAGGGTTCCCTGCGCCAGAAAGTCAACCTTATCCAGTTTGGTCGCTTCTTCCTCGAAAATCTTGATAAACTCGTTGCCGATAGCCTTGCGCTTGGTTTCGGGGTCGGTGACGCCATTGAGGCGCTCCAGAAAACGGTCGGTGGCGTCCACATAGTTGACGTTCATTTTTAGGTAGTTTCGGAAGATCGCCAGGGTGCGGTTTTCCTCGTCACGCCTGAGCAGACCGTTGTTGACGAAAATGCAGGTGAGCTGGTCTCCGATGGCGTGATGAATCAGAGTGGAGACAACCGACGAGTCAACCCCGCCAGAGATGGCGCTGATTACCTTGCGGTCGCTGACCTGCTCCTTGATGCGCATCAGGCTGTCGGCGATGAAGTTGCCTATGGTCCAGTTTCCCTGACACCCGCACACGTTATAAACGAAGTTTTTCAGAATGGTGGTGCCGTAGATGGTGTGGGCTACCTCGGGATGACATTGCAGTCCGAAGATGCGGTTTTCGCTGCCCATGACAGCTACAGGCGAGTTTTCGGTATAGGCCAGCGGTTTGAAGCCTGGCGGAATCTCCTCAATGCGGTCGCCGTGGCTCATCCATACCGGCGATGACCCCGGTAGGTCGGCGAACAGCGGTGAACCAGTGTCCCCGATATGCAGTACTGCGTGGCCGTATTCCTTTTTGAGACCGGAGGCCACTCGCCCACCGAGCTGTTTGGCCAGCACCTGCATTCCGTAGCAAATGCCGAGTACTGGCAGTTTCTTTTCATATATATAAGCCGGAGCCATGGGGGCGTTCTCTTCATAGACGCTGGAGGGGCCACCAGAAAGGATGAAGCCTTTGGGATTCAGGTGCGCGATTTTTTCCCATGGGGTATCGTGGGGTACAAGTTCGCAGTAGACGTGCAGTTCACGAATGCGACGGGCAATCAGCAGGCTGTACTGCGAGCCGAAATCGAAGACGACGACGGCCTCCTGCCCGGCGCTGGAAACAGGTTTGCCAGTGGTTACCGGCTGCTGGCCCTGTTTTTCGCGGGCGATTTCAAGATAGGCCGAAACTTCAAGGTCTCCGCTGGCGTTGATGCGAGATGTGGAATCAGTGGGTTCAATGGATTGTTCAGACATATGTTAGCTTAGCATTGTGTTATACTGATGGTCAAGTAATCAGGGGGAAAAAAAGTGCCTGCGTCTTTGCCTTCTCCAATATCGCCGGAAGTACTTACCCGCGGGGTGGCACTGCTGAAATCCGGAAGCCCCGTTGCTTTTCCTACCGACACGATATATGCACTGGGTGTTTCGGTGAATGACGCCGTCGGCGTCTCAAGGGTGTTTGAGATTAAGCAACGTCCTTTCAGTCAGGCGCTGCCAGTACTGCTGGCGGACAGTGCTGAAATCGGGATGGTTGCCCGCGAGGTGCCTGATATTGCCGTGGAGCTGATGCGCAGTTTCTGGCCGGGGGCACTCACGCTGGTCTTCAAAAAGACTGCGGCAGTTTCAGACATTGTCACTGCCGGCGGCGATACCGTGGCGGTGCGTGTGGCCGCGCACCCTGTGGCCATTGAAATGGTGCGGCGCGCCGAGGTGCCGTTAGTGGGTACCAGCGCCAATATTCACGGCAGACCAAACCCACTCACCGCGCTGGAGGTGTTTGACCAGATTGGCGCGCATGTTGAATTGATTATAGATGCCGGCAGATTGCTGGGTGGAGTTGAATCCACCATCCTTGACGTAAGTTCTGATAAAATCAGAATCATTAGGCAGGGTGCGCTGGCGCGCGCGGAGCTGGAAAAATTCTGTCGCATAGAGTGAGGGCGATATGATCGTTGGTGTAGGCTGCGACCATCGCGGGGTGGAAATGAAGGCGCATATTCTGGCGCTGCTTGGGGAAATGGGGCATACCGCATGCGATTGCGGCGCCGATGGCGTTGCCGGCGTGGACTATCCTGATATAGCACGTGAATTATGCGTCATGGTGGCGGACGGGCGGTTGGAGCGGGGTATTCTTATATGCGGCACTGGCATCGGTATGAGTATCTCCGCCAACAAGGTTAAAGGTATTCGCGCGGCGTTGTGCTTTGATGAATGGATGGCGCGGCGCTCCAGACAACACAATAACGCCAACGTGCTGTGTGTCGGTGCAGAAAAAACCACGGGTGTTGCGGAAATAGTACGCAGCTTTCTGAATACACAGTTCGAGGGCGGGCGTCATCAGCGGCGGCTGGAAAAGCTGACTGGCATCGAAAACGGGTAGGCACGCTGTTCTTGACACTCGTATGAGCCTGTGTTAACTTTTACTATTCGATCCTCCTGCCGCGATGGTCGGTTTGCTGTTTTTAGGTAGAACTAAAAATGAGAAGCGAAGCTATCAAAAAAGGTATTGAAAGGGCGCCGCATCGTGCCCTGTTGCGCGCTGTGGGTGTGAGTTCAAACGATTTTGCGCGCCCTTTCATCGGCGTGGTCAATTCCTTTACCGAAATAGTGCCTGGGCATGTTCATTTGCGCGAAATCGCGCAGGCGGTCAAAGATGGTGTGCGTCAGGCCGGCGGGGTGCCGTTTGAATTCAATACCATTGCCGTTTGCGACGGCATCGCCATGAACCATGCTGGCATGAGGTATTCCCTGCCGTCCCGCGAGCTTATCGCCGACAGTGTTGAGGTTATGGCGCAGGCACACCGGTTTGACGCGCTGGTTTTCATCCCCAACTGCGACAAGGTCGTTCCCGGTATGCTGATGGCGGCGCTGCGACTGAATATTCCCGCCATATTCGTATCCGGCGGGCCGATGCTGGCTGGCAAGGTTAAAACCGGTGATGGCATCAAAACGGCGGATCTCAGTTCGGTCTTTGAAGCGGTTGGGCAGGTTTTGACCAAACAGATGAGTGAACACGAACTCGAAATACTGGAGGACGAAGCCTGTCCCGGATGCGGCAGCTGTTCTGGGATGTTTACTGCCAATACCATGAACTGTCTGATGGAGGCGCTGGGGATGGCGCTTCCGGGCAACGGAACTATCCTCGCAGTTGATCAGCGTCGCTGCAAACTGGCGCTGGAAGCCGGAAAGCGGGTACTCGGGCTGCTTGCGGCGGATATAAAACCGCGGGACATTATAGATGACAAAGCGATAGAAAACGCCTTTATTGTCGACATGGCGCTCGGCGGTAGCACCAATTCGGTGCTGCATCTTATGGCGATTGCCCATGAGGCCGGTATTCCCTTCAGTCTGAAACGAGTCAATGAACTCAGCGATAAGACGCCGTGTCTTGCCAGAATTCGGCCTGCCGGCGATTACCATATCGAGGATCTTGACCGCGCCGGCGGTATTCCGGCGGTTATGAAGCAGCTTGATGTGCGGCTGCATCAGGGGAAGAATACGGTCTCAGGGCGCACCATTTTCGAAATTACGGCGCAGGCGGCGATTCAAGACAATGATGTCATTCGTGCACTAGAGACGGCTTATTCGCAAAATGGCGGGCTGGCAATATTGTTTGGTAATATCGCGCCCGAAGGAGCGGTGGTCAAGCGCTCGGCGGTGGCTGCAGAAATGATGCGGCACAGCGGCCCGGCGAGGGTGTTTGATTCCGAGGACGAGGCCACCGGAGCGATTATGGCCGGCAAAATCAGGCATGGGGATGTAGTTGTCATCCGCTATGAGGGGCCGAAAGGCGGTCCTGGTATGCGGGAGATGCTAACTCCGACTGCTCTGCTGGCCGGAATGGGGCTGGACAAGTCGGTTGCGCTCATCACTGACGGACGTTTTTCTGGCGCCAGCCGAGGCGCTTCCATCGGGCACGTTTCGCCTGAGGCGGCGTTGGGCGGTCCACTTGCCGTCGTCCGCGAGGGCGATATTATCGAAATCGACATTCCATGTTACAGTCTTAACGCAAAGCTGTCGGAGGCTGAAATCAAAGAACGTCTGGCTAAACTCCCAGTGTTCACGTCTCCAGTCAGGTCAGGCTACTTGGCGCGATATATGGAGAATGTGGCGCCGGCGGGCAGTGGAGCAGTTTTTACCTTGGGGCAGATATGAAACTTACTGGCGCTCAAATCGTGTGTGAAAGCCTGCTCAAAGAGGGTGTAGATACCATCTTTGGCATCCTTGGAGGGCAGATATTGCCTCTTTATGATACCCTGACTCAGTACCCGCAGCTTCGTCACGTGCTGACAGGCCATGAGCAGGGGGCGGCTCACGCTGCGGAGGGCTATGCCCGCGTCACTGGTAGGGTCGGTGTGTGCTTTGCCACTTCTGGGCCGGGTGCTACCAATCTGGTTACCGGCATCGCTGACGCCTATCTGGACTCAATTCCCATGGTGGCTTTTACCGGTCAGGTTGGGTGCCCGTTTATCGGCAAGGATGCCTTCCAGGAGGTTGATATTACGGGTATAACACTGCCGATTACCAAACATAACTATCTGGTGACCAACGTCGCCGATCTTGCTGCTACCATCAAGGAGGCTTTTTATCTGGCTCGAACCGGCCGCCCCGGTCCGGTGTTGATTGACTTGCCTAAGGATATTCAGGTGGAGCAGGCGGAATTCAACTATCCGGAGAAGGTGAATTTACCGGGTTATAAACCTACGCTCAACGGGCACCCGTCTCAAATCGCCAGGGCTATAAAGCTCATCTCCGCGGCTAAAAAGCCGCTTATATTAGCCGGACATGGCGTTATCATCTCCGGCGCCTTCGATGGACTCAAAACGCTGGCCGAAAAGGCGCAGATACCCGTCGTCACCACACTGCAGGGCATCAGTGCTTTCCCGGAATCTCACCCGCTTTCTTACGGCTGGCTGGGAATGCACGGTATGGCGTATGCCAACATGGCGGTAACCGACTGTGACTTGCTGATCGCAATCGGTATGCGTTTTGGCGATCGCGCCACCGCCAAAGTCAGCGGTTTCGCGCCGCGCGCAAAGATTATACATATTGATATTGACCCCGCCGAAATCGGCAAAAACGTGCGTGTTGACGTGCCGATAGTCGGGGATGCAGGAAATGTTCTCGCCGCGCTTAACAAGCAAGTCGCTCCGCTGGAACATTTGGAATGGTTGAAACTGCTGGACACATGGCGGCGCGAGCATCCGCTGCTTGATATACGGGACAGCAAAGAATTGCTGCCCCAGTTCGTGGTGCGCAAGATATGGGAGGCGACAAAAGGCGATGCCATTATCGTAACCGGTGTGGGGCAGCACCAGATGTTCGCCGGCCAGCACTTTTTTTACGATAAGCCCAACAGCTTTATTTCCTCTGGAGGATTGGGCACGATGGGTTTTGAACTGCCGGCTTCCATAGGGGTAAAAATAGGCAAACCGGATGAAACGGTGTGGTGCATCGCCGGCGACGGCAGTTTGCAGATGACCATCCAGGAGCTTGCTACAGTTTCCCACGAGGGCGTTGCCGTCAAAATTGCCATTATGAACAACAACTACCTTGGCATGGTGCGGCAGTGGCAGCAGCTTTTCTACGAAAGGCGCTATATTGCCACTCCGCTGAATTGTCCGGACTTTGTCAAGGTAGCCGAGGCCTATGGCATCATGGCGGAAAAAGTCAGCCGGAAACAGGATGTCGCGCCGGCAATCAAACGCGCGATGGCGCACGACGGCCCGTACATCATCAATTTCGAGGTCGAGCCTGAAGAGAATGTTTATCCGATGGTCCCGCCCGGGCGTCGCTGAATGAGTTTATTGAAGAACCGCGAAAGGAGGTGCCGGCATGGTCTCGACAAAGCACATTATAACCGCATTGGTGGCCGACAGGCCCGGTGTTCTCAGTCGTGTCGCCAGCCTGTTCCGCCGCCGCGGGTTTAACATCGACAGCATCGCCGTAGGTGCCAGTGAGCTGCCGGAAGTATCGCGCATGACCATTGTGGTGAATGGCTCCGCGACTCTGGTCGAGCAGGTGCGCAAGCAACTTGACAAGGTTGTGGATGTTATAAAAGTCACAGACATAACTGCCCCCGGTACTATTACCCGTGAACTGGCGCTTATCAAGGTAAAAAGTTCTGTATCCACGCGTAGCGAAATCATGCAGATAGTGAGCATATTCCGCGCCAAGATCGTGGACGTAGCGCTTGACTCACTGACGGTGGAGGTAACAGGAGATGAAGCCAAGATTGCTTCGTTGTATAATTTGCTAAAGGAATTCGGCATCAGGGAAGTCAGCCGCACCGGTATTATAGGCATGATGCGTGGGGTGGTTGTCCCATCTGATGAGTCTGATGGAAGAGGTTAAAAGGAGTAACTATGGCGACTATATATTACGATAATGATTGTGATCTGGCGTTTATCAGTGGCAAAACTATTGGTATCGTGGGTTATGGGAGTCAGGGCGCTGCGCAGGCGCAGAACCTGCGTGACAGCGGTCTCAATGTTATCATCGGTTTGCCCGGAGACTCTTTCTCATGGAAGAAAGCCGAAGCGGCGGGATTTGTCGTGTATACGGTGGCAGAGATGGCCAAAAAATCGGATGTAATTGTCCTGCTGGCTCCGGATACCGCCCAGCCGGCCATATATCAGAATGAGATTGCTCCGGCGCTCAGTGCCGGCAAGGTGCTGCAGTTTGCGCATGGCTTCAATATTCACTACGGCCAGATTGTACCGCCCACTGATGTGGATGTGGTCATGATTGCGCCGAAGTCCCCCGGTCAGATGGTGCGTGAAGTGTATACCCAGGGCAACGGTGTGCCGTCTCTGGTGGCGGTGCATCAGGATTCATCCGGGCAGGCCTTGCAAATTGCGCTGGCTTACGCCAAAGGCATCGGCTCGTCCCGTGCCGGAATCCTGGAAACAACTTTTGCGGAGGAAACCGAGACAGACCTCTTTGGCGAGCAGGCGGTGCTATGCGGCGGATGCACATCGCTGATTAAAGCCGGCTTTGAAACGCTGGTGGCTGCCGGTTATCAGCCGGAGGTTGCCTATTTCGAATGCCTGCATGAACTCAAATTGATTGTAGACCTTATTTACAAGGGCGGTATCGCCTATATGCGAAATTCCATCTCCGACACTGCCAAGTACGGGGATTACACCCGCGGCGGGCGTGTTGTGACTGATGAGACCTATGCCGAAATGGATGAAATCCTGGCGGAAATTCAGGACGGCCGGTTTGCCCGCGAGTGGGTGCTGGAGAATCAAGCGGGGCGTCCGGTATACAACGCGCTTAAACGTATGGAATCCGAGCATCCAATTGAAGATGTGGGGGCTAATATCAGGGAGATGATGCCCTGGCTGAAGAATCCATGATAGATTGAACTGATGGCCGAGTGGGGCGCAGATATTTTTGCCCTGCCATGCACAAGCCCAATACATATTGGACTCATATAGGAATTTGACAGCCCTGCTTTAGGTATGCGATGCTTAATCGTGAGCCTGAGAAAGCATGGTACCTTTAGGATGAGTCTCTATCATGAAACTTTCCCCTAAATCCAGTCTGAAAAGAATATTTGCTTCCCCAGGGATAGAACTATGGCAAAGCATAAATTGTTTTGTGCCATATTAACCGTAAGTGTGACGGCAATGATGGCTTCTTGCGTCGGTAATGTTGATGCCGCGTTTTATTCGTCAACACTCACACCATCATATACGCCGCCACCTGATAACACAATCCCACTTATCAGCACAGGGTGGCCTCGCCCTACCAATCCAGACAGAACCGAGCCAAATCCTGCTTCGGATTTTCTCTATGAAATCAAGGGCAATAGCGTAACTATAACAGGATATGTTGGCAGAGATGGCGATGTTGTTATTCCTGATAAAATCGAAGGCAAGAGTGTAACATGTATAGGTAAAGAGGCTTTTAGCGGCACCTCACGTTTGACAACTATAAAACTTCCAAACGGAGTAACCAGTATTGAAGAAGGGGCTTTCTACTATTGCTTTTTCCTGGAGCGCATAACCATACCGGAAAGCGTAAAGAGTATCGGAGATTACGCCTTCGGCCTGTGTATGTTTCTAACTGACATAACTATTCCAAAAGGCTTAACGAAAATTGGGAATGGCGTTTTTGCCAATTGTGTAAATTTGCGTAGTATAACCATACCGAATGGTGTAAGAAGTATTGGAGATTATGCTTTTACTCATTGCCGCGCGCTGACAAGTATAACTATACCGAGCAGCGTAAAGAGTATTGGAGATCATGCTTTTGCCAGGTGCCCCAACCTCACCGTCACCTGCTCCCCAAATTCTTACGTTCACCAGTACTGCGTGGAGAACAATATAAAGTTCCAGCTAACTCAGGGGCGGCACTGCCTAATGGAATTCTTTCTAAACGTCTTCAACAAGCTAAATATTTTCAACAAGACTTTTTAGATACAAGGTTCGTTGGCAAGCTAGGTATGCGCTGGACTCATACGGGCGTTTGACTTGGTTCCTCCAATCGTGTACAGTTTAACGTAGATACAACAATGAACAGTTATCCGTATACCCTCGCAATCGGTATTAATCTTGCGCTTACCGTCCCCTCCATTTAAGGAGGGGTATCGGGCGGGCGCAGGATTATTTTTCGATGGAGGATAATATGGATAAAATCGTTATTTTTGATACCACACTCAGGGACGGTGAACAGGCCGCCGGTTCCTCTCTGAACGTACAGGAAAAACTGGAGATCGCCCGCCAACTGGAGCGTATGAAGGTTGGCGTTATTGAGGCTGGTTTTCCTGTCAGCTCCCCCGGCGATTTTGAAGCGGTCCGCCAGATTTCTTTCGCTATAAAGGATGCTTCTGTTTGTGGTCTGGCGCGTGCCATGGCCGCCGATATTGATGTCGCTTGGGATGCCGTCAAAGAGGCGATCTCCCCGCGCATTCATGTTTTTATATCGGCATCCGATATTCATCTGATGCACCAGCTCAAGAAGAGTCATGAGCAGGTGCGCGAAACGGCAGCGGCAATGGTGAGGCACGCAAAAAAATATCTGGCTGACGTAGAGTTTTCGCCGATGGATGCCACCCGCGCCAATCCGGAATATATCTATCAGCTGCTGACGGATGTTATTGATGCGGGTGCCACGACTGTCAATATCCCCGATACGGTGGGCTATGCCACTCCGCTTGAGTTCGGACGGTTCATACGCAATATTTTTGAAAATGTGAAGAACATCGACAAGGCTGTCGTGAGTGTTCATTGTCATAACGATCTGGGTATGGCCTCGGCCAACAGCTTGGAAGCCGTAATATGCGGTGCGCGTCAGATAGAATGCACCATTAACGGTATCGGGGAGCGCGCTGGTAACGCCGCGCTTGAAGAGGTCGTCATGGCTATCGATACGCGTGCCGATCTGTTCAATGTGACCACCGGCATCGATACCCGGCAGATTTATCGTGCCAGCCGATTGGTCAGCGAACTGACGGGCTTTCCCGTGCAGCCGAACAAGGCGATTGTGGGCGCTAATGCCTTCCGTCATCAGTCCGGCATCCATCAAGACGGGGTCATCAAGATGTCCAATACGTACGAAATCATCGACCCGCAAAAGGTGGGGGTGCCTTCTTCCAGCCTTGTAATGGGCAAGCTGAGCGGGAGAAATGCTTTTAAACAGCGCCTGTCTGAATTGGGATTCACGTTGTCTGGCGCTGATTTTGAACGTGCATTCATTGCCTTCAAGGAACTGGCTGATAAAAAGAAGGATGTTACCGATCGCGATATAGAATCGCTGATGGCGGAGGACAAGCGCACACTTTCCGAATATTATCATCTTGATCGCATACAGGTGACCTGCGGCGATCGCGGTATACCTACAGCTGCGGTGAGGCTGATAGGGCCGGGCGGCGGGGAGCTTGCTGACGCTGCTTTAGGTACCGGACCGGTGGACGCGGCCTACAAGGCAATCAATCGGCTGGTACAGGTGCCTAACAAACTGACCGAGTTTACCGTCAATTCGATAACAGAGGGCATAGACGCCATCGGCGAGGTGTTCATTCGCATTGAAAGTGACGGCGTAAGCTATACCGGACGTGGCGCCGACCCGGATATTGTGGTGGCTTCGGCCAAGGCATACATGAATGCCTTGAACCGGCTGTTAAGCGCTAAAAATGCAGGGCAGGATAAATAAGGTGACTTTAGCCGAGACTATATTAGCCGCTCACTGCGGCAGAAAGAGCGTCAGCCCGGGGGACTTTATAAGTGTGCGCCCGGACATGATACTATCCAACGACATTACCGCCCCGATTGCCATCAGAGAGTTTTACAAGATGGGTGTGAAGAAGGTTTTTGACCCGCACAAGATTGTAATGGTTCCCGATCATTTTGTGCCTAATAAAGATATTGCCTCAGCTGAGCAGTCCAAACTGTTGCGCGAGTTCGCGGCTGAACATGGCATCAACTATTTCGAGTGCGGGCAGATGGGGATTGAACACGTACTGCTGCCAGAACAGGGGCTGGTGCTGCCAGGAGATGTCGTTATCGGTGCCGATTCCCATACATGTACCTATGGAGCGTTGGGGGCATTTGCCACTGGCATGGGGTCGACAGACATTGCCGTCGCGATGGCTACCGGCGAAATCTGGATGAAGGTGCCAAAAACCATACGATTCGTTTACCACGGCAGGCTGCAGGAATGGGTGGGTGGCAAGGACTTGATTCTTTATACCATTGGTCAGATAGGTGTGGATGGCGCGCTGTATAACGCCATGGAGTTTACCGGCGAAGCCGTCGATAGTCTGTCTATGGACGGCCGTTTTACCATGTCAAACATGGCCATTGAAGCCGGTGGTAAGGTGGGGTTGTGCCGCGCAGACGACAAAACCGTAGCTTATGCCAAACCGCGTGCACGGCGCGCTTATCAGGCGTATGAACTTGGCCATGTCGATGAATGCGCGCATGTCATAGAGTATGACGTGAGTGGGCTGGAACCGCAGGTGGCTGCGCCGCACCTACCTTCGAATACTAAAGGTGTGAGCCAGTTCAGGGATGTTAAAATTCATCAGGCAGTTATCGGCTCGTGTACCAACGGGCGCATTGAGGATTTGCGTCTGGCGGCGACAGTCATCAAAGGACACAAGGTGGCACCTTTCGTGCGTTGTATTGTCATACCCGGTTCCCAACAAGTATATCTTGATGCCATCAAGGAAGGCTTGGTGGAGACCTTCATCAAGGCCGGATGCGCTTTCAGTACGCCTACCTGCGGTCCGTGCCTGGGCGGGCATATGGGCATTTTGGCGGCGGGAGAGCGCGCTGTTTCCACTACAAATCGTAATTTCGTGGGGCGGATGGGATCTCCCAAAAGCGAAGTATACCTGGCAAATCCGGCGGTGACGGCTGCCTCCGCAGTGCTGGGACGTATTGCTTCGCCGGCAGAACTGTAAGAGAGCAGAGAAAATGATAAGCGGAAAAGTATTTAAGTATGGGGCGAATGTTGATACGGACGCCATTATACCGGCGCGCTATCTGAACGTTTCAGATCCTACCGAGCTGGCGAAGCACTGCATGGAAGATATTGATGCTGATTTTGTGAAGAAGGTTGATAAAGGCGATATTATCGTAGCTTCCACCAATTTCGGGTGCGGATCTTCGCGTGAGCACGCCCCGATTGCTATAAAGGCCGCTGGTGTGTCGGCGGTGGTGGCGGCGAGTTTTGCGCGTATATTCTTCCGAAACGCAATCAATATCGGTCTGCCGTTATTGGAATCGGCGGAGGCGGCCGCAGCTGCAAGCGCCGGGGATACTCTTGAAATAGATCTTGAAGCCGGAATAATTCGAAGTGTAACCAGCGGCGAGACTTTTCGCGCTAATCCGTATCCCAGTTTCATGGCTGGTATTATTGCTTCAGGCGGGTTGATAGAGTATACCCGCAGGAATCTGGCCGGGGGCGCGCAGTGAGATTCAGGATAGCGCAATTATCAGGTGACGGCATCGGACCAGAGGTCATGGCTCAGGGCGCCTTGGTGCTGAAGGCTGTCGGCCAAATATACGGGCATACTTTTGAGCTGGAAAATGCCTTGATAGGCGGCATCGCCATAGACAAGACCGGGTCATCCCTGCCTGAAGAAACCCTAAAACTGGCCAAAGCTTCCGACGCGGTGCTACTTGGCGCCGTGGGCGACCCGAAATTTGACGATCCCAAAATTAAAGAACGCCCTGAAAACGGCCTGCTGGCTATCCGCAAGGAGTTGAATTTGTTTGCCAACCTGCGTCCGGTGAAGGTCTATGACGAGCTGGTTGACGGTACGGTTTTTAAACCGGAGGTCATCAGGGGCGCCGATTTCATTTTTGTGCGAGAACTGACCGGAGGACTTTATTTCGGCAGACCCAAGAAACGATGGGAAACGGCAACCATGCGCAAAAGCGTGGACTCAATGTGCTATAACGACCGCGAAATCGGGCGCATCGTACGTATTGGCTTTGAACTGGCGCGCTCGCGTCGTAAAAAACTCACATCTGTTGACAAGGCCAACGTACTTGAATCGTCACGGTTGTGGCGGCAGGTTGCTGTCGAGGTTGCCCGCGACTATCCTGACGTTACACTGGAACACATGCTGGTGGACACCTGCGCCATGCGTATTCTGCTCACGCCGCGCGATTTCGATGTGCTTGTGACCGAGAATACCTTCGGAGATATTCTTACCGATGAGGCCTCAATGCTGGCAGGTTCGATGGGTATGCTGGCATCGGCTTCTCTGTCTGGTATCCCGCAGCCAGGAGCGCGTACTTTCGGTTTGTATGAACCGATACATGGCAGTGCGCCCGATATCGCCGGCAAAGACGTTGCCAATCCGATTGCCACCATATTGAGTGTGGCGATGTTGCTGCATTTTTCACTAGGGCTTGAGCGCGAAGCGGCGGCGGTTGAGAAAGCGGTTTCCTCTGTACTCAAGGCGGGGCATCGTACCAGGGATATAATTGGCGCCAGTAATAATCCGGTAGGGACATCCGAAATGGGACATCTGGTAATAAAAGCTTTGGAGGGCTGAGGTGTCGAAGATTTGGCTTTATGATACGACGCTCAGGGACGGTGCGCAGCGCGAGGGTATTTCCTTCACTGTCGCCGATAAATTGGCCATTGCACGCAAGCTGGATGACCTGGGTGTGCAGTATATCGAGGGTGGCTGGCCGGGTGCCAATCCAAAAGACAGCGAGTTCTTTGCCATTGCCCGCAGCGAGTTGAACCTGCAAAACGCGGTGTTGGTGGCTTTCGGCAGCACCCGCAGGCAAGGTGTAAAGGCGGAAGATGACCCCGGACTGAGGGCGTTGTTGGACTCTGGTGTCAAAACGGTTACCTTGGTGGGCAAATGCTCTGCAAGACAGGTTACCCAGGTGCTGGAGACAACTCTCGAAGAGAATATCGAAATGGTTGCCTCATCCATTCGCTATATTGCGGACAAGGGCATAACCGTCTTTTTCGACGCCGAACATTTTTTTGATGGCTGGAAAGACAATAAAGAATATGCGCTTAAAGTGCTGGCGGCGGCGGAAAATGCCGGCGCCGGGTGTATGGTGTTGTGCGATACCAATGGTGGCGCATTGCCTGAGGATGTTATTGCCGCAGTCAGAGAAGCAGGGCAGGCGGTCAATGCCAAGCTGGGTATTCATGCTCATAACGATGCAGAACTGGCGGTGGCCAATACGCTGGCAGCAGTGCGTGAAGGAGTGGTACATGTGCAGGGCACGATAAATGGGTTTGGAGAACGTTGCGGCAATGCCAATTTGTGTTCCATTATACCTGCCCTCAAGCTCAGGATGGGCATTGATTGTATTACCGATGAGCAGCTTGGGCGTCTGACCGAGGTGTCGCGCTTCGTCAATGAAGCCGCTAATCTGCCGCCCGAGGCTTTTTTGCCCTATGTCGGCACTTCGGCTTTCAGTCACAAAGCTGGGTTGCATGTATCCGCGCTGGCACGCTGGAAAAGCGCCTATCAGCATGTCGATCCAGCTCTGGTGGGCAATCGCCCGCGGATACTGGTTTCAGAACTGTCAGGGCGTGCTAATATCATGCAGAGAGCCAGGGAGTCGGGGGTTGACCTGTCGGCCAATGGCACTGAGGCCGCCAGATTGCTTGAGCAGGTCAAATATCTTGAGAGTCGGGGTTTTCAGTATGAGAATGCCGAGGCGTCATTTGACCTTCTGGTTCGCCGCGCCCGTTCTGGCTATAAGCCGCCCTTCGAGCTAGTCGATTATCTGGTGGTGGTTGAAAAAAAGCGCCGATTAAGCACCGAAGCACATGACAGCGGAGTGCTCTCAGAGGCGATGGTTAAGGTAAAGGTTGGCGATACGGTCATGCATACCGCTGCCGAAGGCGACGGCCCGGTAAATGCCCTGGATAATGCGTTGCGCAAGGGGTTGCTTGAATTCTATCCCGGCCTGGCGGCTATTAAACTTACCGATTACAAAGTGCGTATTCTGGAGGAAAGCATTGGCACCGAATCCCAGGTGCGCGTGCTTATCGAGTTCAGTGACAACTCCACCAAATGGCGCACTGTTGGTAGTTCCCCTAATATTATAGAAGCATCATGGTTGGCGCTGGCCGATAGCTTGGAATATTGGCTGATAACTCGCTCTGTTGCTGAAGAGTAAATCGCCCTGAAAGACGCCACTACCGGCTATGTTTCACGCTTTATGTTTGAAAAAAGCGTATTGCCACTATACACTCAAGGCAGAATGGTTTAATCAGGAGTGAACACGATGAATGATGAAATCAGGAGCGCCCGCGAAATTGCCATGGCAAAAATTGCTGCCATGGAAGAGGCCACCGAAAGCGATAGGCTCAAATGGAAATATGTTCCGGATGGCGAACAAATGGCGCTCAGGTTTATTAACGAGGGGCAGGAGATTACCTCCGCGCTGGCCGCCTTGCCGGAAGCTGCCCGCCGATATGCAGCCAGCGGCGCCGAAAATGTTCTTCTGTCTAACATACAGGTTCCGCGCAATGAAACGATTGCGGCGCGTAATAATCTTGCCATGGACGGCATGGTTGCGCTGAAGATGGATAAAGCTGCTGTCACTGACTTACTGAACCGGCTGAAACAAATCCTTGAGCACTATGTCGGACAGGGGGCGGAGCAGCGCCAACGCACCTACGAGACACTCAAACAGCAATACGAGGCCAGATTGAAACAGGCGGCTGACAAGCTCGGAGCAGGCCATGATGAGGCGCTTGGCATCAGTGTGGAAACACTGCCGCAGTTTAAGGAAGAGTGGCGACATGTTTCTTCCCAGATGGAGGGGCAGTATATCCAACTTATTGAAGAATATAAGCGTGAATTGCGGCTGGTGAAATGATGGTGGAGCCCGGAAATGCCGATGAACAGATGATTCGTGCGGTCATAAAGACTCGTGTCATACGGCCGCCGAAACAGGCGCTGTCCACCTTCGGTACCACGACTATTCAATATTATCTCTTGACACTACCTTCTTATGCGATGGATGCGGGACTTGAAACGGTGGTGCGCGTCGGGAGCGTAGTTGCCGATCGTCCACGCATTGTGACGCCGTATTATCTGTCGCGGCTGGAAGGGTTTTCCGGTGAAGCCACGCGTTATTTCCAAAAACTTGTAGAAGAGCATGGCACGAATGCTCCGGGTATTTTTTATACCTGTCGCAATGAACTGAAGAACACCGAAATAGTTTCCGGCGGGCTGGAAGAAACCGCGTGTAAAATAAACGAAGATATTGACCGCAGCGGCGACCAGATGTCGGCTGTAATCTGCGGGGATGACGCCCTGTGGGACGTGTCAGTGATGAAATTCATCTTTGAGATGACAAGTGCTTCGCTGGCGCATAACGCGGCGGAGCTGGGTTCGCGCGGATTACTCAGTATTCGGGAAGGCATTCCGGCTCAGACCACGCTACATATTGAGCAAATGTTCCAGCGGTTGCACGCGAGAACAATCGATCCCCGCGAACTCCAGAAAGAGCTGGAAAACTGGGGGCTTTTTGAGGCCTATCAGGACCGCTTCCTGGCCGCGTTTCGCCGCTGCTGACGGATAATCCGGCGATTCATGCATACGATTGCCCTCAAACCCTGATGAGCCTCGAATCTGTTACAATTGGATTTGCTGCCCTCTGATATTATCCGATTAAAACACTCTTATTCTGACGTACATGTCCCCGCTGCGCCCGTTTTTCTGTTTGCCCATGCCCTTCAGGCGGATGCGGGTGCCGCTCTGAATGCCGGCAGGAATTTTCACCAGCAATTTCTTGGCTGCACCATCATGTTTAACCTTGATTTCTTTCTCCAGCCCAGTGGCGGCCTCTTTTGATTTCAGGCGGATTTCTTTTTCGGTGTCAAGATTTTTAGGTGGCTCCGGTAGGTTGATGCCAAAAATTTTTCTGACAATGAAACGCGCTACCTTTCCGCTTAATCCGCTGCCAAAGGCTGTCGCTGGCACAGTGTTGTCCGGAGTGGCATTTTGCGACTCGGTCTTTCCTCCATAGTTGTAGGTATGGAAGACGAAGTTCTGTCCGCTGAAAAAGGTGCGGTTTAAAAAGTCATCATCAAAGCGCAGCCCGGCCTGGCGAAACATGGCTGCAATGTCGGCAAAGGTCGCCTGGTTGGCGAAGCTGCTGCGGAATATGTCGGCCTGATTGAACCCTCCGAAACCGGAACCAGCCGCGCCATTGCCGTACAGGTCATACTGCTGGCGTTTGTCTGGGTCGCATAGCACGGCATAGGCCTCGTTTATTTCCTTGAATTTCTCTTCGGCTTCTTTTTCGTTTCCGGGATTCTTGTCGGGGTGATGCTTGAAAGCCAGCCTGCGAAAGGCATTGCGGATGTCGTCATGGCTGGCGTCCTCAGGCACGCCAAGTGTTTTATAGTAATCTTTCATATTTTCATCTCGATGGTCTATACTGAATAAATTATATGGCTAAAACCGAATCCTGCCAAATAATCGCATCACGTTTCCGCACAAGGCTGACGAGAGGTATTTCGATTGCTTTGCTGCTCGTGTTGCTGTCCTCCTGCGCGCCATCGCAGTCTTTTAACAGTAATCTGGACAGGATTGTCGAGCCTTATCGTTTCAGCATTGTGCGTTGGGAGATTCAAGCGATTACTCATGAACTGTATGAATTTTTGTTTGGCGGCATCAGAGTTTCCCCTGACGATTCCTTGATAGTAGTTGAATACTTTGAGGTTATGGAAGGCATCGGCAGCGAAGTGAATCGTATTGCGGCTATTATCTCTGGGACGGTGGATGGTGATCCTGAAATACATCTGGCTAATCTGGCGGCGCTCGAAGCACGGCGCGATTCTCTGTCCGCTGCCGCCGAGGCCGTGCTTGAAGCACAGATAAGGGAGACGCTCAATTCGCTGGGCATTTACAATCCTCTGGACGGGGCGTTCAATTTCACCTCCACTTTCCCGCCGGTAAAATTGCGGTTGCAGGAGCCGCCGAAGCTGCTAGTAGTTTCGCCGCGTGACCGCATCGGTAGGCTTGCCACCATCACACTGAATAACACGATTGGTTTGCAGGAGATAATCGAACTGGAAGAGGCCGTCTCCGAGTTGGATGTATCGGCGCTGGTGGTGGATTTGGGTGGCATCGCCACCTATCCGTCTTTTGTGTCCAATCGCTACGGGTTGCGTTTCGCACTGAGCACGGCGGTCGAGGAATGGTTTCACCAGTATCTTTTCTTCCGCCCGTTAGGCTTTCGTTACGGACTGTCGGAAGCTGGCTTTTCACAGCCGGACTACATAGCCACCATGAATGAAACACTGGCCGGGATGGTGAGCGCAGAAATAGCCGCTGTCGTTTACGAGCGGTATTATGCCAGTTATTACGCTCCGGTTCAGGCATCTGTCAGAGAGATCACTTCCCACGTTTTCAATTTCAACGCCTTCATGCGCGAAACACGGCTGGAGGTCGATAATCTGCTGGCGCTGGGGCAGACAGAACAGGCGGAAACCTATATGGAAGAGCGACGGCTGATTCTGGCGGAACACGGCTATCTGATACGGAAGTTGAATCAGGCCTACTTTGCTTTTTACGGTAGCTACGCCGACCAACCAGGTTTCGAGAATCCGGTCGCAGAGAACTTCAAGACATTGCGCGCGAACAGTGTGTCGCTGGCAACCTTCATAAAAATGGCTTCGTCGCTCACCACTCCGGATGAGTTGGTGCAAGCGGTAAAATAAAGCTGGCGGCGGCCTTGAAAGTTTGTCAATATAGGGCGTATCTGATAAACTTATCCTTCGTTTGGGCCGCTAGCTCAATTGGCAGAGCAACTGACTCTTAATCAGTAGGTTTCGGGTTCGAGTCCCGGGCGGCTCACCATCTCCTTCGAAATTCGAACACCGTCATCTATGAACGCGAACTCACCAAATGGCGGAAAGCGCGAAATACGGATAACCCAGCCTCTTTGGCAGCTGGCCAAATCGCGGGTGTGGCTAATTGGCACGACTCATGCGGATATACACTATATCCTGGATAATATCGCCTCAACCTCCGGCAAGATATATCAATGTACCTGCCGGCACCCTTACGGCCACCGCCGCAGGGTGCGCACGCGCTGGCCGCGCATTTATCGGCCTCTATACGCGTCACCTTGATTCGAGATGTATGATATTTGGGAGCAGGTGGTTTCGCGTTAATGCTATCTCTTGAAGACGCAGCCAAAAAGGCCGCTTGTGAATATGAGGTAAATATTTGGATATGTCTGGAGTTGGCTCCCCGACTAGGATTCGAACCTAGAACCTAGCGGTTAACAGCCGCCCGCTCTACCATTGAGCTATCGGGGAATGCCCTATTCTACTCTACCACGACGGCTCGTGTCAGCGGTTAATCCGCCCCAAGCGGACCCGCTCTACCATTGAGCTATCGAGGAGTGCCACAAACAATCTGGCTGCCGAGCCAGGATTCGAACCTGGGCAAAAGGATCCAAAGTCCTTCGTGCTACCGCTACACAACTCGGCATAGCCCAAGGGTCGTGGTGCCGGAGGTCGGGATCGAACCGACACGAGAGTCGCCCCTCAACAGTTTTTGAGACTGTCGCGTCTGCCTGTTCCGCCACTCCGGCTCGGAGCAAGTCTGGTTGTCAATGTGCAATCCATGGTGCCGAGGCCCAGGATCGAACTGGGGACACGCGGATTTTCAGTCCGCTGCTCTACCTAGCTGAGCTACCTCGGCACGAATTGCTATTGTAGCTTCTAGCCGCCTCTGGTGTCAAACACAAGCAGGCTGGGCGAGGAGTATGTTATCAATAAGCCGTGTCCTGCCGATGCGCACTGCCAGAGAGACCAGCGCCGGTGAGTCGATAAGTTCCAGTTCATGCAAACTTGAAGTATTGGCAATGGATATATACTCCATATTTGCCAGAGGCTCGGCGACGATAAGTTCCGCCATGACCTTTTTAAGACGTTCGGCATGGTGCTCTCCTGACAGGTATAGCGCGGCTGCTTTTTCCAGTGCCTTGCAGAGTACCGATGCCGCCCTGCGCTCTGCCTGATTGAGATACATGTTGCGGCTGCTCATTGCCAGCCCGTCCGGTTCACGCTGCGTTTGCCCTGTGATAATTTCGAGATTCAGATTAAGATCGCTCACCATCTTCTTGATTACCAGCACCTGCTGGGCGTCTTTCTGTCCAAAATAGGCTCTGTCCGGCTGGACGATATTGAAAAGTTTGCTGCAAACCGTCGTCACGCCTCTGAAATGTCCTAGACGTGCCGCACCCTCCAGTTTATCGGTAATGCCTTTGACTTCCACCCATGTATCGAAGCCGTCCGGATATATCTCCTCGGCTTGCGGCAGGAAGGCGATGTTGACACCGACATTCTCCATCATGGCGATATCGCGGGTTTCATTGCGGGGATATTTGGCGAAATCCTCCCGAGGACCGAACTGAGTTGGGTTGACAAAAATACTGACTATCGTAGCCGTGTTATTTTTCTTCGATAACTCGACCAGCGACATGTGCCCTTTGTGCAAACAGCCCATTGTTGGCACAAACCCCACGCTTCCACCTGCGGCGGCGCGGGCGGCCTTCATTTCGGACAGGCTGCGGATGATTTTCATTCGCAGCTGAGGCTTTCCAGTTTGGTCAGGATGTCTTTGTCCATTGATAGACTTTCTTTGGCGGTGGGGAATGCCCCCGATTTGACCTCGTTTACATAATGTGAAATCGCCTCCGTCATAATGTCGGCAAGCTGCGCGTAACGTTTGGCATGACGGGGTATGAAATCGGTGTACAGGCCGAACATATCGCTGATGACCTGCACTTGGCCGTCGCATCCGGCGCCGGCCCCGATACCGATGACGGGAATGGAAACTTTTCGACACATCATTTCTGAAAGTTCTGCTGGAACAGTTTCCACGACTACAGCAAAAGCCCCTGCCTGCTCCAGCGCGATTGCGTCATCAATGAGTTTGGCGGCTGTCGCCAGGGTCTTGCCCTGTGCCTTGAATCCGCCGAACTGATGGATGGATTGCGGCGTAAGCCCGATGTGCCCCATGACCGGAATGCCGCAGTCAACGATGCGGCGAACGGTATCCGCCACGGTTACCCCGCCCTCGAGTTTTACCGCCTGCGCGCCGCCTTCCTGCATCAGCCGTGCGGCGTTGTGCATGGTTTGCTCAATGCTTATCTGGTAGCTCATAAACGGCATATCGGCAATGACCAGCGCGTTTTTGGCTCCGCGCGAAACGGCGGCGGTGTGATGCACCATGACATCCATTGTGACCGGGATGGTGGAATCGTAGCCCAGTACCACCATCCCCAGACTGTCGCCGACCAGTATCAGCGGCACTCCGGCCGCATCCACGATCCTGGCCGTGGGATAGTCGTAGGCGGTGAGCATGGGAATTTTCTCGCCGCGCCGTTTCATTTCCTTGAGTTGAGTAATGCTGAATCGCATATGCCCTCCTTTGAAATAACTTCAGCCTTCGACTTCCAAAGACAGTAAATCCCGGATGCTCTTTTTGGCGCGGTTTTGTTCGTCCACATAGACGATATGAGGTTCATGGCCGCGTGCTTCCTCTTCTGTCACATAGTGATAAGTCAGCAGAATCACCATATCGCCTTTTTGCGCCAGCCGCGCCGCCGCGCCGCGGAGTTCAACCTGCCCAGGGTCTCCCTCGATGGCGTAGGTGGTGAAGCGCTGTCCGTTATTCAGGTTCAGTACATGCACCATTTCGTGTGGCAGGATGTCGGCGGCTTTGAGCAAGGTGGTATCAATCGCGACGCTGCCTTCATAATCGAGGCAGACGCCGGTCACATGCGCCCGGTGTATTTTGCTGTGTAGCATGGTTCTCATGATTTAATCCCTCAAAATCGATTCTATTTCGGCGGCTTTGTCGGCATTGATGCCGCCCTTTTGCAACGCTATCGGTATCGTCTGCCTGCCCATCTTACGGTAGGCGGGCAACAAAGTTGTATGTGAAGCTTTCAGTGCCAGAGTGTGTTTTGCGATGGTATCAATATCCCCGCGCGCAATCGGACCGGTCAGGGCATCCGGAATCCCCTTGGTTTCCAGATTATTCACGGTGCCCTTTATAAGCGGCAGAAGAGCAGCAAGCGCTACCTCTTTCGAGACCCCGAAGTCCTCCCAGAGGTCGGTGGCCATTTTTGCCAGCGTTATCAGATAGTTGCCGGCAATTACCGCCGAGGCATGGTAAAGCGGCTTGTCGTCCGGCTTCAATTCCATCCACCGCCCGCCCAACGCCTCCGCCATGGTTTTGAGTACGGACAGGAGCGGTTCCTCTGCCTCGATAGAAAATGTGACGCCGTTAAAGATGCCTGCTGCCGGTTGGGCAAAGGTCTGGAGCGGGTGAAATACCCCGGTCATGGCGCCCATATAAGATGCGGCGGTCAGCAAACGCGCCGTATCGGCTCCGCTGCAATGCACGACGCTTTGTCCCGTGTGCCAGGTAATTTCACCTGCGACCCGCGCGATGACGGAATCCGGAGTGGTGATAAATATGACATCGGACCGGTCAACGACTTCCTGATTGTCGGTAAATGGAACGCAGGCAGGCAGGCGTTCAGCCAGTCTGCCTGCCGAGCTGAAGCTGCGGCTGGCTACGGCGACAACGGTATAGCCGGCCGCCGACAACCCGGAAGTCAGCGCATTGGCCAAGGCGCCGGCTCCGATAAATCCAATATTGGGCTTTGGGTGGCTCAAAAAACAAAGACCTCCACCGGAAACGGCGGAGGGAAAGTACTCCGTAGTGCCGTCCCAGTTCCTGCGAATCCAGGCGACGTTATGGTTTAAAATGCCTCAAGGGTGCTGGATGTTCACTGTCGTGAATCACTCGCAAGTTTATTCTATGCGGCATCGGTGGGATTGTCAAACAGATGTGGTTGCCAATTTTGGGCTATGAGCCTATTCCTGCCCTTCCCTGTTATTCCGGTTTTCTTACTGTCATTCCGGTCTCCGCGCCGGAATCTAGTGGGGGTGGATGTATGGGTGTCATCGCTCGGGAAAGCGAATCAAGTCCACGATGACACGGCAGGAGTTGTGATTATTGGGGGCAGCTTCGCACAAGTCCATCCTTCCCCCAAGCTGGTTGGCTTATTCTGGCAAGTCGTCATCATTCGGCTGGCGCAATCTCAGAATTACAAAACCCTTAGCATTGATGCGGTCTATTTTACCGTTGATTGTGTTGCGGAGTTTTCTCAAATACCGCTCTGTTGTCGCCGGACTGATGTCAAATCTTTTAGCGCTACCATCTACGGTAGCTTCGTATGTGACAAAGCCGTATTCCTCCAGCCCTGCGAATAGTCAAGACTGGTGCTTCGTTTCTACTGGGCTTGGCGGAATGTCCTCCATGGACGTGCTACCGACATTATGACGTCATGATGTCCGGGTGCCAACCTCGCACTGGCGATGTCAGAGTAAACCGATGCAACTGGGTTATTGACATAATTCTTCGAATATGCCGGCACACACGTCTGGTCCCATTTCGGGCGACGGGCGACGGAACAGCGCGGTATGCAGCGGTGTAATCGCTATGTAGTCGTGTTCTATCGCCCAGATATCCGAGCTGTCAGATGGCTGACGATCGAGTTTCCGGCGCACCAGCCAGAAATACTCGCGTCTGCCGTCGCTGCCCTCTTTCACCGAGTCGATATGTGTCTTGTGGGCGGGCTGAGCGACCATGACGCCTTTGATTTTATCAAGCGGCACATCCGGTACGTTGACGTTCAGGAAGATATCCGCCGGCAACACCCCATCGAAAATGCGCTTCAGCAGGATGCGCCCCAATCGGGCGGCTGTGGCAAAATTATCAGGGCTGGGTTCTTCTATGGACATAGCGATCGCCGGCAATCCACGCAGGTAGCCCTGGAGCGCGGCGCCTACGGTCCCCGAAATCAGGATGTCGTCTCCCATGTTGTGCCCGTTGTTGATGCCGGAGATCACGGCGCGCGCGTCGGTTGCCAGTCGTTCCAGTGCCATGATGACGCTGTCGCCCGGGGTACCCTCCACTCCGTAGGTGTTTACGTCAGGCTCCAGTGCGGTGGCGGTGCGCACTCGGAGCGGCTGCCGTAGCGTAATGCCGGTACCGGTGGCGCTCTGCTCGCGGTCGGGTGCCGCAGCGGTAACGCTGTCCAGTAATTTGAGTTCTCTTACAAGCGCCCACAGCCCTGGCGCGAAGATGCCGTCGTCATTAGTTGCCAGTATCATGGGAAAGAGTTTAACATAGGCTGATATGTTACCTCAATCAAAATGGAAGGGAAATATGAAAACTGCGGATTTCGACTATTCGCTGCCGCCAGAACTGATAGCCCAGACGCCGCTTGAGCCACGTGACAGCTCTCGCCTGCTGATACTGAACAGAACGGATGGTTCAATCAAGCACCACCGGTTTTTTGAAATCGGCGATTATCTGCGGGACGGCGACGTGCTGGTAATGAATAATTCTCGTGTTATCCCCGCGCGCTTGTTTGGCAAAAAGGCCGACACCGGTGCCGTTGTCGAAATCCTGTTATTACGGCGTTCATTGCAACCGGGCGTGTGGGAAGCGTTGGTTAGGCCTGGCAGGAAGTTACCTGTCGGTACCCGTATAAATCTTGTCGGTGCCGCTGGGTCAGGCGAGATTACGGCTGAAGTTTGCGCGGTGCTGGCGGACGGCATCCGTGAGGTTATATTCTCAAACGAGACCGCGTTGTGGGAGATTGGAGTTATTCCACTGCCGCCATATATCCACGCGCCGCTTGCCGATCCTAAGCGCTATCAGACGGTATATGCGAAAGATGAAGGCAGCGCGGCGGCGCCCACCGCCGGCCTGCATTTTACCCCTCAGCTGCTGGAAGCGTTGAAAGGCAAAGGGGTGCAGTGCCTGTATACGACCCTTCACATCGGGCTGGATACCTTCCGTCCGGTTTCGGTCGAGAATCCGGCTGAACATCACATTCACCGTGAATACGGCGTTGTGTCGGAAGATACGGCGGCACGTATCTCGCTGGCGAAGAGCGAGGGACGGCGCGTCATCTGCGTAGGCACTACGTCGGTAAGGGTGTTGGAACATGCCGCGGCGCAGAGCAAAACCGGCCTTCCTGCTCCGTTTGCCGGTTGGGTGGATCTGTTGATACTTCCCGGTTACCGGTTCAAGGCCGCCGATGCCATGCTCACCAATTTTCACCTGCCGCGCTCGACACTGGTGATGATGGTTAGCGCTTTTGCCGGCACGGACGCGATTAAAAAGGCATACGCGGAAGCTGTCCGGGAAAAATATCGCTTTTACAGCTTCGGTGACGCCATGCTGATTCTGTGAGGCAAGGTATTTTGCGGTATGATATACCTGTAAATTACAGCGGCGGTGCTGATTGCTCACGTTCTGCTGGTTGTATTCCGCCGGCATCGAAAATACCGAGGAAGCATTGAATGACCGTTTACAGCAAGACTAGATACATTCGTATTGCGGCTGTTATAGCGATTGCGGGAAATGCCGTTCTCGCGATACTTAAAATTATCGCTGGAATAATTTCAAACAGCAGCGCGCTTATCGGCGACGGTATAGATTCATCAACGGATGTGGTTATAGGGATAATCACGCTTGTTATCGGCAGAATTATTTCCAAACCCGCCGACAAGGAACATCCCTGGGGGCATGGCAGGTCTGAAACGGTTGCGACCGCCGTTTTGTCATTCATACTCTTTTTTGCGGGCGCGCAGCTTATCATCACTTCTATATCAAAACTCGTTTCGGGTGAACAGCAGATCGTTCCGTCGGCAATCGCTATCGTGGTAACACTGGTTTCCATTGTCGGTAAAATTCTGCTGGCATGGTGTCAGCATGTTTTCGGAAAACGTGCGGATTCCGCAATGCTGAAAGCAAACGCTAAAAATATGGCGGGCGATGTGCTTATTTCGCTCGGCGTTTTAGCAGGGCTGGTTATAGCATTCCTCACCGGCTCGGCATATGCTGATACGATAATCGCGCTGCTGATAGGCGCGTGGATTATCAAAACCGCCATCAGTATTTTTCTTGAATCCAATTTCGAATTGATGGACGGCAACAAAAATGTAGAACCGTACCGCATTATTACCGAGGCTGTAAATGCGGTGGAGGGGGCGTCTAATCCGCACCGCGCCAGAATTCGCAGTGTTGCCGGTTTCTGGGACATCGACCTTGATATCGAAGTGAACCCGTGCTGTTCGGTTATAGAAGCGCACAAAATAGCGTCGCAGGTGGAGAGGGAAATCAAGCTGCGGCTTGAAAATGTTTTCGACATAGTAATTCATGTCGAACCGAGCGGCGACAATGCCTATGAAGCGTTTGGGTTGTCTGCAGAGGATATGTGCGGGGGGAATGATAAATGATATGGAACGTAAAAACCGGGTAAAAAACGCCGGTATTATAAACATATTTTTCCTCGGGCTGGTCAGCTTTTTCACGGACATCAGCACCGAGATGGTCTATCCACTGATTCCGCTTTATCTTGTTTCGGCGTTCGGGGCTACGCCCGTGCTGGTCGGCGTGATAGAGGGAATTGCGGAGAGCCTTGCAAGCTTGCTGAAGGTGTTCAGCGGCTATGCCACCGACAGGTCTCAGAAGAAAAAGGCGATTGCGTTTTCGGGGTATGCGGCGGGGTTGTTTTATAAACTGGCGCTATTGTTTGCTGGGTCATGGGTGGGTATTCTGGCGGCGCGTTGCATTGACAGAATAGGAAAAGGTATACGTACCGCACCGCGTGATGTGCTTGTCAGCGAAAGCGCGGACAAGGATGGTATGGGCAGGGCGTTCGGCTTGCATAAAGCCATGGATATGCTCGGAACTGCGCTCGGAATACTGATTACATACTTTATTCTGCGTTCGCTTGGCGGAGCGGATGGTTTCGATTACAAAAGACTGTTCGCAATTTCAATAATCCCCGCTGTTCTCGGCCTGTTGATGTTCGTATTCGTCAGGCAGAATAATAAACCGCGTGAAACGAAAAAGAGGGAGCCGTTCTGGAAGAATGTCAAAAAAATAGATGGGCAGTTAAAACTGTATCTATTGGTGGTGTTCATTTTTACGCTGGGTAATTCATCGAATGTTTTTATCCTGCTGAAAGCAAAAGCGGCAGGATTCGACGATGTAAACGTCATCCTGCTGTATTTTATTTACAGCATAATCGCATCGCTTCTGGTGCTCCCGTTCGGCAGGCTGTCGGACAAAATCGGACGGAAAAATCTGCTCGTACCGGGGTATATTTCATTTGCGCTCTGTTACCTGGGCTTCGCTTTTGCTGACAGTCTGGCTCCGATGGTGGCCGTGTTCGTGCTTTATGGGATTTACACTGCTATGATTACCGGTGTTGAGCGCGCTTTTGTCGCGGAAATATCGCCGCCCGAATTAAAGGGAACCATGCTCGGTTTGCACTCCACCATCGCGGGTATCGCGCTTTTGCCCGCCAGCGTAATCGCGGGAGGGCTGTGGACAGCTTTCGGAGCACAGGTGCCGTTTTTGTTCGGGGCGGGAATGTCGCTGGTGGCGACGGCGATTTTGGTGGTGTTTATGAAAAATATGCGCACAATTTCCGGTGGCGACAATACCGGATTACATGGAAAGGCAGGCCAGTATGTTTGAAGAAGAGAATCACGGGTCTGAGGATTTGGGGTTAAAGAATCAGGAGCAGGAAAATCAGACGCCGGAGAGCCAGATATCTGCTGAAGCCGATGCGGAAAGTCAGTCGAAAAACGCCGGCGGCGAAACAGATATATCTCCTCAGTCTGCGGAGGATGCGGACGATTCGAGCGCGCCATATACGGCCACTCCCGCGATTAGTCATCAGGAAGAACCTGCGTCCAGGAATCAGGCACATAATGCAACTGTTGTTGAAACCCATCCTGAAGGCTACGGGGTTGAAACAGGCAGGACGTATAAGTTTGCGGCAGACACGGCCGGTTACCCCGCGCTGTATGCCATTGCTTCCAAGTCCTCAAAAAAACCGAAATCCGGCCGCATGGAATTCGCCACGGCACTGGTCGTATTGTGCTTAATAGTGTCGGCGGCTTCTGGGTTTGGCGGTGCATATCTCGCCAACTATCTTTGGGGTAATCCCGTCTCCCCGGCAACAACAGTCACGGAGCCGTCGCAAGCGCTGACAATCGTGGAAATAGCCGCACTTACCTCAGAAAGCGTGGTGGAAATTTACACCGAAACTGTAGTCAATATCGGACGCTTCGGTTCGTATATTGCGGAGGGTGCCGGAAGCGGAGTTATTATCTCATCAGACGGATATATCGTCACAAATAATCATGTAATCGAGGGAGCGAGCAAGATTACCGTCCGGCTCAAAAACGGGGTTGAACATGAAGCTGCCTTAATCGGGCGCGACAGCAAAACCGACTTGGCCGTGCTGAAAATTCAGGAAAGCGGACTGCAGTCGGCAGTTTTTGGTGATTCGGATAAACTTGTGGTTGGAGAGCTGGTGGTGGCAATCGGCAATCCGTTGGGCAAGCTCGGCGGTACGGTTACGGATGGAATAATCTCCGCACTCAGCCGCAACATTTCGGTCGAAGGGCAGATGATGAATCTATTGCAAACATCAGCGGCGGTAAACCCCGGAAATTCCGGAGGCGGCTTGTTCAACCGCTATGGCGAGCTGATCGGTATCGTCAACGCCAAATCGAGTGGTTCAGATATCGAAGGGCTGGGTTTTGCGATACCGATTAACGTCGTTAAATCCGCCATTGAAGATATAGTAACGATAATCTGGGTGTAAAATGGCGGCTGTGAGTTGCTTGGCAACACCGCAGCAACATCAACGTTTGGATAAACCGGCGCGGTTCCGAAAACCGCACCATTAGTTGGTCAAGTTTTTGGGCGAATATAGCCGCCATTACATTTTACACAGTTAATTTGGGTGGTCACTGGGACTTTTGACAGCTAAAGATTGAAACCTTCAGCAAATTCATTCGCATATTGTGTTATGCATGATGAAGTAATCAATTCACTCGTATTAATGGAGCTCATCGATAGGATTGCCTCCATTGACCTCGCCTCATTTATATAGTTTTCTACATCCAGGAACGCTTGAACTACATTGTCTGCGATATTAATGTGGTCTTTATCATTTATATTTAACCTTTTCTCCAGCATGGACCGTAGCAGCGCTGCCCGTCGGATTTTTCTTGTAATAGCTCCTATTGTAGTGCCACTCGGTTCATTCGGTCCTAATATATTAACGTTTGTCTTGAGCCTGCTAATAAAATCCCTCAGTTTGCTTGTATCATGGTTGTCACCTGTAGCGCTATTAAACTCTTCACGTGAATGGAAGATACTGCCTGCGAATACAAAGACAGCTTTGCCGACAACATGGCTTCGCCCTTTTGTCCAAAATAGGCCATCCTGCATCGGCGCTAAAAAATACTTTAGCCAGCCTAAATTCTTTCCCTCAAAATTAGAATCAAATTCATCGAAAAAGATAACCGGGACTTTTCCTTTGAGACCTGCGTCTCTAGCCAACTGAAAGATATCTGCTAGTTCATCAGGGTCTTTAATTTGGGAGAGATTTGCTGTTATAGTTTCTGCCTCAGGAAAAACAGCTTTAGATATTTCTTTGACGCCGAACGATTTTCCTGTGCCAGGTGCTCCAAAAACACTGATGGACAATGGGACATCTGTCGCATTAGCTTTATAGTTATTCAACGAATGGTATATTCCCCTGAATTCCTCTATTTCTTTTCGGGTTATACAAATTAGCTTACCATAATGTGCAAATGGAAAGTCCTTATGTTCTTTGCCTATGCCATCTTTTACAATTTTCATACACATATCATTGATTGCTCTAAAATCGTTTGGGCTGTCGTTGCTTATATGTACAGTAAGCCTTGAATACTGGTTGGAATGGAGCATATTGCCAGCAGCAACTAGGTTTAAATATTCGCCGAGGCTATGCAAGTCAAAATGTAATAGGTTGGCGTCATCTTTTGGCCATGGTGAACTTGGAAATAAGTCAGCCACAGGATATAGTGGCCATTCTGATTCGAATATATTTCCTTCAGAATCTTTAAATCGATTTGTAAATCCACCAACAATGAGTTTTCTTATCTTGGACAATCCTCTTGCGGCAGCTTTAATAATTAGATTATCAAGGTTGCGGTTGTCGCTGGATGACTCTGCCAACGAAACAATTAACTCTGTCTGCATGGTAGTCATTTTGCAAGGTGGGAAATGGTTGTGCTTTATACTAAAATCATTCTCTATCTCATCACAATAGGCATACATTTGGAAGTCCTTATTGCCACCACTTGTATTCCACAACAAAAATCCTTCGCTATCAAAGCAAACCAGTACATATTTGAAAACGTGTTCTTTAGGATTATCAGGAGTGGTAATTGTGAAAGCTTTTGTCAAACTTAAGGCCGTAATGGTTTCTTCTGCTAACTTTTCCCATGACAATCCGTGCTTTTTTATATTTAAATTTCCATCGCGAAGATTATCTGCGGTTAATAATAAAATTGCATTGACTTTTGGTAATTGAGGCTTAATCATTTCCACAAATTGTGAAAATTTAGTTTTTTCGAACAGCTTGCTTCGCACTACTACAATTGCGTCTTCTTTGAACAAATTAGCGATGTCATCCTCACTAAATTGGAACGTTCCAGTGGCGTGTACACTGTAGATGCCCACAATATCAGCTTCTTTTATCATCTCCTTAGAATGGGGTATATCGTACTCATCAGGTCCTTCGTCAGCAGTGTCGCTCATTTCAACGAGGCTTATTGTATCAGCTATAAAGAAGCGGTCGGCGTCTTCATCCTTAATTTTACTCTTTTTTTTAACCCATCTTCCCACTGCCTGGATAGAATACCCAAATACGGAAGTATCAAATTCTTGAATTTGGCTAGAATACCCAAATACGGAAGTATCAGATTCTGGAATTTGTCTTAAGTCTTTGGCTCGGTCTTTGCTCTCTTTAGTGTTTGGCAAAAGCTCAATGATACTACTAACATTGGACATCTGTACCATATTGTTGTATAGCATGGCTGCGCCACCGTTACTACGGCCACCCATTTTAACAGCAGGGCTATTTTGGTGGCTACCAACCAACGATATGTTGAGCGCAGTATCTCCAAATACGGCGACTTTCTTTCTGGTCATTTCTGCAGGCCTTTCAATAGCAAATAGCTTTCTTAATCGCATTCTACCCCCCCCCCCCCCCAATATTCATTCCCCTCTTCCACCCCGCCCCCCCCCGCTTACGCAATATTGCTGTGACGGTTTGGGAAGTACTTT
>WREQ01000004.1 GCA_009779255.1 Dehalococcoidia bacterium | reverse complement strand
GATTTGGGAATAGGGGTAATCCTGCTTTGGGGTGGAGACAAGGGACGGTTATTATGCAATACACCGAAATTGAAACCGGCAATTATAATTATCTGGAGATTCTACCTGCACCGACGGATTAAATTTTGAATGGTACTCCGCGTTATGTGCATGACCATGTCGTTTGAGGCTATTCTCCGCCACGCCTGCCACCGCATCTATGAATTCAAAACTCACAACTTGAAACCCGTCTTGACTTTACTTTCTCTATTCTGCTATTATTCTCGGCGACAATTTCAGAGGGTCTGGCGCAGAACTGGCGGTTGCCGCCCTCGGAATGTGCAGAGTAATCAGTCCTTTGTCTGGGACAATCAGTGTAAAGGGGATAGCTAGTGGCCAATAAGAAAAAAGGCTTTCTTGGTTGTTCACTACCGGTTGTGATTTTAACTGCGGTTGTTGTCTTAGCTTCCGTGGTGCTTGGTGTTTTAGCCGGGCCTCTTGGTCGCAACTTCGGTTTCACTGGCTTGCCGAGTTTCATGACTTTGGAAATGAAGCAACCAAAGCTACCGGCAGATGTCGTATTCAACATTTTGGGTCTCCCTGTAACCAACAGCATGCTCGCTACGTGGGTGACCGTTTTGGTATTGTTGCTTTTGGCATTTTTTATTACACGCAAGCCGAAATTGGTGCCGGGTCGTGCACAGTCAGTTGCAGAGAGCATCCTAGGCTACATCTATAATTTGTGTGTTAATACTGCGGGGGAGAAAGATGGGCGCAAGTTCTTTCCCCTCGTGGCAACTCTTTTTCTCTTCATCTTGTTCAGCGCGTTTATATCTCTTATCCCAGGGTTCACCGCGATATATACCAGCACAGTGGATGGTTACCATGTTGAAGTGTTACGTCCGGCGAATACCGACTTAAATACTCCGCTTGCTCTAGCGATGATTACTTTTTGTACAGTAGAGTTCATGGGATTTAAGCGTCTCGGTTTAGGCTATCTAAAGAAATTCATTACGTGGGGTGATTTTATTCGTGCCTTTGGGAAAATTTTCAAGGGCAAATTTGATGCAATGGCCCTATTCTCTGGCTTAATCGTAGGCGTAGTTGGTCTTTTAGAGCTGTTGGGCGAGTTCATCCGAATTGTTTCCCTGACATTCCGTCTATTTGGCAGCATGTTGGCTGGCAAGATTGTTTTGTTGGTTATTGCTTATGTGGTGCCATATTTCATACCGATGGTGTTCTATGGTATAGAGGCGTTCTTTGCTGTGATTCAGGCGCTTGTCTTTAGCACGCTGACAATAGTGTATATCTCTCTGTCTGTCAGTAGCCATGATGCGGCTGATCATCATCATCAAGCAGCGTAAAATTATTCACTGGAAAATTTATAGGAGGTTCAGGAACTATGGATGCTGAGGCAGCAAGATTTTTAAGCGCTGGTTTGGCCATCGCGGTGGGGTCGTTTGGCCCCGGTATCGGGTTGGGGCTTATTGGGTATTCTATGCTTCAGGGCGTTGCCCGTAACCCTGAGGCGCAAGGTCGCATGTTTACGAACATGATCTTGATGGCCGGTCTTACGGAAGCGATTGCCATTTATGCCCTGGTTATCTCCATTCTGTTGATTTTTGTCGCTTAAGAAAAAGACTTTGTACCCAGGAGGGGGAAAGTGAATCCATTCGAGAGTCTTGGTTTAAATGTGCCGACTTTCATTTCGCAGGTGGTTAGTTTCGGTGCGTTGTTGCTGTTGCTCAGATTGTTTGCTTATAAGCCCATCATGAAGATGATGGATACTAGGGCTGGGAAAATACAGGAAAGCTTGGATGCTGGAGAACGCGCCCGTCAGAACGCCGTCACCGCTGAACTGGAGGTGGCGAAGAAGATTGAAGAAGCCGCTGCTTCCGGCAAGCAGATAGTGGACCAGGCGGTCAAGGCCGCCGAAGAGGTCCGTGTTCGCATTGAGCAGGACGCCAGAAAGCAGGCTGAAGCCATCGTTGAGAGCGCGCGCATCGAAATCAAGAAGGAGCGCGATAACACCTTGGCCGAGTTGCGCGATGACGTGGCCGGGCTGGCTGTAGAGGTTGCCGGCAGGACGCTGGGCAATGTGCTGGATGAGAAGGCTCAGAAGCAGCTTATCAGCGATGCCCTCAAAGAGGCGGCTGCTCTCAGCAAGAACTAATATCGAAGGGTAAAGCGATGTCGACTGATCCCAGGATGCTGTCCAAAGAGCTTTTTAAGTATGCAGTGGCGCAGAAGCAGCCAGTCAGGTGGCTTGGCGAGTTGCGCAGGGTGGAAGATCTGCTGAAGGATGATGCCCTTGCTGC
Organism: Dehalococcoidia bacterium; assembly: GCA_009779255.1. Lineage (GTDB taxonomy): Bacteria > Chloroflexota > Dehalococcoidia > Dehalococcoidales > UBA1222 > WREQ01. The sequence goes on along the minus strand of WREQ01000004.1, from coordinate 51,471 downwards.
TTCTCTGAGCAACAAAGAGGCTGCTCCCGCGGAGCGTGCCCGTCTGCTGTCGGAGCGCGCCGTCGGCGATCTGAGTTCGGAAACACTGGGCGTGGTGAACGCCATGGCACAGGACGGCCAGCTCAATAGGTTTTTCGATATTGTGCTGGGGTACCAGAAGTTGCTGGACGAGTACCATGGGGTGGAAGGCGCTGAAATCGCCGAGGTAACCACTGCTGTGGCTTTGGACGATGCCGACCGTGCTGAAATCGGTAGGCAGATTACCGAAATTCTGGGTCGTCCGGTGGTAGTTAACGCAAGCGTCGACCCCGCTATTATCGGCGGCGTGCGCATCAGGGTCGGCGACAAACTGATTGATGGTAGCGTGCGCCGCAAGCTGGATCTACTTAGCAAGGAGCTGGTCCGATGGTAAATTCTGGTGGGGATATAATTTCCGCTCTCAAGGCCCAGGTCGAAAATTTCAAAACTGGCGTGGCAGTGGTTGATGTCGGTACGGTGATCAGCATCGGGGACGGCATCGCACGTGTTGAAGGGCTTTCCGCCGCCAGATATAACGAACTGCTGGAGTTTCCCGGTGGTGTTATCGGCATCGCGCTGAATCTGGAAAAAGACAGCGTTTCTGCCGTTATCCTTGGTGATGACTCCGGAATCAAGGAAGGCGATGAGGTGTGCGCCACCGGACGCGTGGCTGAAGTTCCGGTCGGGGACTCCCTGATCGGGCGCGTGGTGGACCCGCTTGGCCGTCCTCTGGATGGTAAGGGGTCCGTTAAGTCATCTGCCTCACGCCCGCTGGAGCGTGTGGCTCCCAATGTGGTAATGCGTCAGTCGGTGAACGTTCCTGTGCAGACCGGCATCAAGTGCGTTGACGCCATGATCCCGATTGGCCGCGGTCAGCGCGAACTCATCATTGGTGACCGCGGCACCGGCAAGACCGCCGTGGCTCTTGACGCTATTATAAACCAGAAGGGCGGCGATCTTGTCTGCATCTATGTCGCCGTTGGTCAAAAGGCCTCAAAGGTGGCACAGGTGGTTGGCAAGCTCACCGAGATGGGCGCTATGGACCATACCATCGTGGTTGCCGCCAACTCATCCGAATCGGTGGCACTGCAGTACCTCGCTCCTTTTGCCGGCTGCGCCATCGGTGAAGAGTTCATGGAAAACGGCAAAGACGCGCTGGTGATTTACGATGACCTTTCCAAGCATGGCTGGGCGTATCGCCAGCTGTCGCTGTTGCTCAAACGCCCGCCCGGCCGCGAAGCCTATCCCGGCGATGTTTTCTATCTACATTCCCGTCTGCTGGAGCGCGCTGCCCGTCTGTCCAAGGAGCACGGCGGCGGTTCCCTTACGGCGCTTCCCATTATCGAAACCCAGGCCGGAGATGTTTCGGCCTACATTCCCACCAACGTTATTTCAATTACCGACGGTCAGATTTACCTAGAGGGGGACCTCTTCAACGCTGGCATCCGCCCTGCGCTGAACGCCGGCACTTCGGTGTCCCGCGTCGGTTCGTCGGCTCAGACCAAGGCCATGAAAAAAGTGGCCGGAAAACTGAAGCTGGCCATGGCTCAATATCGTGAGCTGGCGGCTTTTGCTCAGTTCGGCACTTCTGAACTAGACAAGTCCACCAAGGCGCAGATTGATCGCGGCCGGCGCATCACCGAGTTGCTGAAGCAGCCGCAGTACGAACCCATGCCGGTGGAGCAGCAGGTCATGATTCTCTACGCTGCTGTCAACGGCTTTATTGACGATGTGCCGGTGGAAAAGGTCGGCGAGTTCGAAAAGGGTTTCCATCAGTTCATGGCGACGCAGCACTCAGACATCGGCGAGTTCATCGCTAAAAATAAGCAGATTGATGATGCCGTCGAAGAAAAACTCAACGCGGCTGTAACGGCGTTCTGCAGGACTTTCGGCAAGGGATAGTGCGAATTGGCTAATATTCGTCTCATCCGGCGGCGCATTCGCGGCGTTCAGTCCACGGCCAAGATTACCAAGGCCATGGAGATGATTGCCGCGTCTAAGATGCGCAAGGCGCAGGAGCGCGGTTTGGCCGGTCGTCCCTACACCGAGAAAATCACCGAGGTTATCGCCAGCCTGGCGGCTATGTCGCAGGATGCTCGCACTATGCATCCGCTGATGCAGATGCGTCAGCAGGTGAACAGGGTGGCGCTTGTACACATCACTCCCGACCGCGGTCTTTCCGGCGGGCTGGTGTCCAATGTCAACCGCAAGGCGGCCACTTTCATTTTGGAGCATGACAAGCCGGTGAGTGTGGTGCCGGTAGGGCGCAAGGGCGTTGATTTCATGCGTCGCACCGGACGCGACGTTATTGCTGAGTTTGCCAATCTTGGCGATAGGCCGGGCTTACTGGATACCCTGCCTATTTCTCGTATTGTGATTGACGATTTTATTTCAGGCAAAGTCGATGCGGTATATCTGTGTTATGCGCGTTTCGTAAATACCATGTCGCAGTTGCCTTCCATCATCCAGATTCTGCCGGTGACACCCGCTCCCGAGTCTTCGGACAAGATGATGGCGACGGATTATACCTTTGAACCCGATGCCGCCGTTGTACTTGATGCGCTGTTGCCTCGTTTTGTGGAGATGAGTGTGTATCACTCCGTACTGGAGGCTATTGCCTCCGAGCAATCTGCCCGCATGATCGCCATGCGTGCCGCCACAGACAACGCTCAGGAATTGATACAGGATTTGACACTGGCCTATAACAAGGCGCGTCAGGAGTCCATTACCACCGAACTTCTGGACATCATCGGCGGCGCGGCGGCGCTGGCATAAAAAACTGAACCCTATTTGGGAGGTAAATTGTGGCTAAAGGCAAAGTAGTACAGGTTATCGGATCGGTAGTCGACATTGAATTTCCTGCCGACTCCCTGCCGGCGCTGTTCAATGCCATTGAGATTACAAATTCCGATGGCACCAAGATTGTGCTGGAGGCACAGGCTCATGTGGGCAACAACTGGGTGCGTTGCCTTTCCTTCGTGCCTACCGATGGTCTGGCACGCGGCGTCGAGGCTGTGGATACCGGAGAGCCTATCAAGGTTCCAGTTGGCACCGCTTCGCTGGGGCGCATCTTTAACGTGCTGGGCGAACCGTTGGACGATATCGGCGAGGTAAAGGCCGCCGATCGCTGGAGCATTCACCGCGCTCCGCCCTCATTCGCCGAACAGGAAACCACCACCAAGGTGCTGGAAACTGGCATCAAGGTCATTGACCTTATCTGCCCCTTCGCCCGCGGCGGCAAGATTGGCACCTTCGGCGGCGCCGGCGTAGGCAAGACGGTTATCATTCAGGAGCTTATCCGCTCTATTGCCACTGAGCACTCCGGTTACTCCGTGTTCGCCGGTGTCGGCGAGCGTTCCCGCGAGGGCAACGACCTGTGGCATGAAATGAAGGATTCAGGCGTGCTGGCCAAGACGGCGCTGGTGTTCGGTCAGATGAACGAGCTGCCCGCCGTGCGTCTGCGCATCGCTCTTACCGGCCTCACCATGGCCGAGTATTTCCGTGACCATGACAACCAGGACGTGCTGATGTTCATCGACAACATCTACCGCTACACCCTGGCCGGCATGGAGGTTTCGGCGCTGCTGGGCCGTATGCCTTCCGCCGTGGGCTATCAGCCGACCTTGGCCACCGAGATGGGCGCCCTGCAGGAGCGTATTACCTCTACAGGCAAGGGATCCATCACCTCCTTCCAAGCCATCTACGTGCCTGCCGATGACTATACCGACCCTGGTGTGGTGGCGACCTTTGCCCACCTTGACGCCGTCATCTCGCTGGAGCGTTCATTGGCGGATCAGGCGTTGTATCCCGCCGTCGACCCGTTGGCTTCCAACTCCCGAGTGCTGGATCCCAAGGTGATTGGCGAGGAGCATTACTATGTTGCCCGCGAGGTGCAGCGCGTTCTGCAGCGCTATAAAGATCTGCAGGACGTCATCTCGATTTTGGGTATGGAAGAGTTGGCGGAAGAGGACAAAATCACCGTGGCGCGCGCCCGCAAGGTGCAGCGCTTCCTTACCCAGCCGTTCTTCGTTTCCGAGGTCTTCACCGGCCGTCCCGGCAAGTACGTCAGGGTGGCCGATACCGTGCGCGGCTTCAAGGAGATTCTGGAAGGCAAGTATGATCAGTATCCGGAGCAGGCCTTCTATATGGTGGGTACCGTTGAAGAGGTCGCCGAGCAGGCGAAGAAGTTATAAATAGCAGTCAACCCGGTGAATCCGGAAACTGAAAGCTGAAAGCTAACATAATGGCTAAACTGAAACTGGATATTGTAACCGCGGAACGCATGGTCTACTCCGAGGATGTTGATGCAATCATCGCCCCCGGCATCGACGGCGAGTTGGGCATACTGCCGCAGCATGCCCCGTTGATGACCATGCTTAAACCCGGCGAACTGCTGGTCAAACAGGCTGGCACTGAGGTTTTGCTCGCTGTTTCCGGCGGCTTTCTGGAAGTGCGGCCGGATCACGTCATCGTGCTGGCCGATACCGCCGAGCGCGCCGAGGAAATTGACCTTGCCAGGGCGGAGGAAGCCCGCCAGCGCGCCGAGAAGTCTCGTGCTGAAGCTCCCATGGGAGCCGAGTCTCAATTGGCCGCTGAAGCTGCTTTGCAGCGCGCCCTCCTCCGCCTCAAAGTGGCGCGCCGCCGCAAGGAACGCCAAGTATAGTTTTGCGGCACACTTTTTATAGAAAAGGGACTGTCAATCGAATGAGACAGTCCCTTCTTTTTTCTCTCGTGGAGTAAATACCTCGTGGTGGAGCGCCTCCAAATTCGTTTGCAGACATAACAACCAAAATCCATCCAACCGGTCATTTTGGACTCTTGACATGCCGTGGTGGAGCGCTATAATGTAATTATGTATGGGGTGAGGTGATAACTCGTAATGCAGGTTTGTATGCCATGATGAAGCGTTACAGTGCAGTTATGAGGTGTACAGGTTTCAAACGTGGTCGTATCTCATCCGCTCGCATCGCCGCCACTATGGTCATCGGTGCATTGGTTTTTGCTATGGTTGCATCCAGTGGCTGTTCCTCAAGTGCTACGGCAAACGCGCCCGTGCAGTCTTTTAGCGTAGCCGTCGAACAAATTCAGCATACAACGAAACTGACGATTTACAATTACAGCGCTTCATCGCGGTCGGTTACTCTTTCAGAAAATGATTCGAATCTACTGCTGATAAAGCGGTGTCTTGCCGAGTCCAGTTTGCAGCGTACTACGGGCAAGTTTGCGACTGTAGTTGATAACGGCGTAACCACAACTGTGCAGGTTACGATACCTTACGCTATCGGCTACATTCTGGTATTCGAGCTGAATGACGGCTCGCAAATCAGATTCAATAGCGGGACGAGCATATGGTTCGAAACCGATAAGGCGATATACGAGGGATCATTCAGCGCTGATTTACAAGCGTTATTGCTCTCACTGTTCGAGACGATTGCCTGACGGGCGCTAAAAATAAAAGAAGAAGCTACTCCCCTCTTTTATTTTCTCTTTTTCATTGCAGACTTGGCTCACAATCCAGAATGATGACATTTATCCAGTCACCTCATCGCTGGATTGCGGCTTTAGCCGGAATGACATGGGGAGAGAAGGGGAGAAAGCCGGTAGCTAATCGCTAGTCGCTTTTTTGAACAGGAACGATACCACCAGATGCCTGCCGATGCGCGTAATGTTGTGCGACAGTATTTCCCCACTGCCGCCGCCCGGCAGGTTGTTCACTCCCCTGACGGCGCCCTGCAACGCCTTGTTCAGGTTGACCGCCATCCCTTCGCTCATTTCGTTGGCGGTGGCGTCTTCCATGCCTGGCTTGACGTCGATTGTCTGTACGATGAGTCCGTAGTTTGGCATATAAATACCTCCTGAATAAAATTCCGGCGGTTAAATACCGGATTTATCACCCTGCTGGTTTCCAAATACAGTCCTGAATTTCAGTCGAGCAGCCCCTCTATCGGCTCTATAACCATAGAGCCTTTATCCAGGTCGATGCTTTTGATGACGTCTCTGGTGGCGGGGATAAGGATTTCCCTGCTCTCGCCTTTGATTACGTAGACATCGTTGCCGCAGTTGAGGATGTCCGTAATCTTTCCCAGTTTCACCCCGTCGATAGTGTCGACCTCCAGCCCGATGATTTGAAACTGATAGTAGGTGCCGGCTGGCAGTTTTTTGAGGCTTGATTCAGGGATTTTCAACATCTTGCGGTGCAGCCTGGCGGCGTCCTCCTGGGTATCAATGCCATTGATGCTGATGATGGCGCCGTCTTTCTGCCACGCGGAGGTCAGGATGGTGTGTGGCGCACCCTGAATGTAGACCACCTCGCCGGGGTTGAAGCGTTCGGGAAAATCGGTAAGCGAGCGTACACGGAAGGCTCCCTTGAGTCCCCAAGCGCCAAGAATCTCCCCAACATCGACGAATTCAGTGGGTTGGTGCGAAACAGGTGCTTTGGGCTGCTTGTCTGCCATTATACCGCCTTAAACACAAAACACCCCGCACTCAAATGGAGTTGAGCCTGACGGGGTGTCTTGGATAATGAAATACTAAAGGATTTCGAGACTGGCCTTGGTGCCGGCTTTGGCGGCTTTGACGCGAATCAGCGTGCGCATGGCCTGGGCAATGCGGCCCTGCTTGCCGATTATGCGTCCCTTGTCTTCTTCGGCTACCTTCAGCTTGAGGAGGGTGCCGTTCTCGGGGTCGGTTTCCTCTGTGACCACTACGTCGTCGGGAGTGTTGACCAGTGACTTGGCGATGTACTCAATGAGGTCCTTCATTTGGTCTCCTTTGCGGCTTTTAACTTATCCATGACCCCGGTTTTGGTCAGGAGTCTGGCAACGGTAGCTGTAGGCTGTGCGCCCTTTTTCAGCCAGTCAATGGCCTGGCCTTCCTCTATAACCACTGTTTCAGGGTTGGTCAGCGGATCGTAGCGGCCGATAATGCTGATGACCGCCCCGTTCCTTGAGGTGCGAGAGTCGGCTACCACAATGCGGTAGCATGGTTTTTTGGGAGCGCCCAGCCGGCGAAGCTTGATTTTTACCATGAATAGAATAATTCCTTTCTAACCGCTGATTATCCCTGATATGCCGGTTATTGTCAAGCGTGCCGCTTCGCCATCGCCGCTTGTTCTTCTTGAATACGCTTTTGTTCCGTTAACTCCATCGGCGTGATAATCCCGGCTGGTACTTCAAACGCGCCGATAAAGTCCATGTAAATATCTGCCCGTGTTCATTCAGCATTGCCGTCGGCAAAGTATACTTGACAATTTTTGCAAAGCATGCTTTACTAATATCGCAAGGCAATCTGCGTTCCAGATATTACGAAATGAAAACTATAATTCCAGAGCTACGGAAACAGCACAGACTCTCTCAAGAGGAGTTGGCAATGGCTGTCGGCGTGACACGGCAGACCATAACCTCCATTGAGATAGGGAAGTATACGGCATCACTACCGCTTGCCTATAAGATTGCAAAGGCTTTCGGCAAGACAATTGAAGAAGTTTTTGATTTCTCTGATGTGGAGATAGTAAGTGGACAATTTTAGAAAACAGATAGTAGATAGGGTGTTATTACTTGCGGTAGGATTAGTCATCACGCTCGGTGTTGCAATATACCTATCCATAGCAGGGCGTTATAATTATGATAGTACCCCATTTGTATGGCAGGCAGCTTTGTTTCAATTCGGACTATTCGTAGTTCTCGTTGCAATTTTGATCTATTTCATTATCAAAAATATGTTGGTACTTCGCGACCCTGGCCGGCTTAACAAGTTGCAAATAGCTGAAACAGATGAACGCAACTTATTCATCAAACAAAAAACTGGTTCTTTTGGAATGGATATTGTCATATTTGGGCAGGCTATAGCTACACTCGCTGTAGGCGTGCAAAATCCCCCGGTGTTTTTTGCACTTTTTGCCTCTCTATTGTTTGTCGTCGCGGTTCGTGTATTTTTGGCATGGTACTATCGCCGCATGTATTAAATTGTGAGGTGTAATATGAGAAAAACATTATGGGTACTTTGTGCTGTTGTTATGCTATCTACTTGCATGGCGGGACTGTCTGCGTGTGATAAGAGCATCCCTCAGTTTGAAGGTGATCCAGTCAGCATGACGGGAAGTCTAAGATGGGAGGGTGAATGGGTATATCTCGATGTTGTTGTTACAAACAATACCAATAATGGAATAATGAACATTAGGACAAGCGGAGAAACCGTTCGCCAAGTAGACTATTCTGAAGAGTGGCGACAAGCCTCAAATTATAGCCCCAACGTCGGCAAATTTTCTTCAAACTGGCTTGACAACCTAAAGAAAGCACCAATTGAAGCGAATAGTAGCCAAACTTTTTCCGACAAGATTGGTTCATCAGCCGATAATTCAGGTGCTTATATTTCTTACTCCACAGCGTATAAATGTGTTTTTTACATCACGCAAATTGATTTCAAAGGCTATGGCGTAATGACTTTTGACTCCGGGCAGATGGAATTCAATTTCGAAGGATATATGAATTAGCCTTCACAGGTTTCTGATACTTTCGTATACACAGGTACGATGTGGGTATTATGAAAAAAGTATTGTCTAGCATCTTTTGCGCGCTCTTGCTGACATCGAGCGTCTTGGCTAGTGTGTCATGTTCGTCTGATAATAGCGCTCCTGAATTTGATGGAGACCCAGTCAGTGTAACAGGAGAAATGAAGTGGGTTGAGGATAGAGTACTGCTTGATTTTACCATAACAAATAATACCAACAAGGGAATTCATATTATTTATTTTGCAATGGAGCGAGCTATATATCCTGAGGAGAACTCTTACATATCAGATTACATACAAGGTTGGCAGCCCTACACATCTAGAAGCGAAATGCCATTTAATACTCATTCCTGCTGGCGTACTAAAATCTGGCCTCCGACAATAAAACCCGGCGAGAGCAAGGCGTTTTCATATAATGTGGGGTCTTTGGGATTTAGCAGCCAAATCGGACCAGATTGGTATGCAGTAGCCTGCAAGTACAGACTAACCGTCACTAAAATTGAGTTCAAAGGCTACGGCTACATGTATTTTGAAGACAGTTCGATGGTATATGAGTTCGAATGGCATAAGGAACATAACTAAAAAGGAATACTTCAACTATGCCTATTAACAAAGACCTAGCAATCCAAACCGTAAATCTAAGCAAGAGATTCGGCAAGATTACAGCTTTAGACAGCTTAAATCTTGAAATAGAATCTCATTCCATTTACGGCTTTTTAGGCCCTAACGGCAGCGGCAAAACCACTGCTATCCGTTTAATGCTGGGGCTCTCCCGTCCAAGCAACGGTAACGCCTACATCCATGGATTTAGCTGTGCCAGACGCCAAGCGGAAAGCCGTCAGATCATAGGTTACCTGCCTGACGTACCCAACTTCTTCGGCTATATGAGCGGCTTGGATTATCTTGTTCTTTGCGGCAAACTCTTCGGCTTAGACAATAAAGCCGCGCTTAATAGGGCTTGGCCTCTCTTGGAGCTGACAGGCGTTAAAGAAGCCGCTCACCGTAAAGCCAACGGCTATTCCCGCGGTATGAAGCAGCGCTTGGGGTTGGCTGCTGCCATGATGGGCAACCCTAAAGTGTTATTTCTGGATGAGCCGGTTTCAGCCATGGATCCGTTAGGCCGAGCCGATGTATTGGACATTATTAAAGGCATTAAGGAAAAAGCTACTGTCTTTCTTTCAACACATATTCTGTCCGATGTTGAGAGAGTCAGTGACAAGGTAGGCATCATAGACCACGGAAGGTTGATAACCTCCGCCAGTATACAAGAACTCAAACAGCAGTTCTCCCAAAACTGTATTACTGTCAACACATTGGAAGAACCAACACCATTAGTCGCATTGATTAAGATGCAGGGGTGGTGCTCTGATGTTATTGCTAAACAGAATGAGCGGGGTGTGCCGGAGTTGGTCATCTATCTTAAAGACCCGATAGCCGCCAGAGATAACTTGCCCAAACTGATAATTCAGCAGAACTTCACTATTATCAATTACGTCACTACGTTACCATCCTTAGAGGACATCTTTATTAAACTGGCGGGGGCAAAGTAAAATGCAAAAGTTCTTCGTTTTACTGCAAAAAGAGTTTATTGAAAACTGGAAAACGCGCAAGCTTATTCTCATTCTGGCGAGCATCATTATTCTTGGGGCATTTGTTCCATTCTATGCTGATGCCACCCATCGCGGCGACCCGTTGATATTCCCGCTTAGGTCCAGCCATATGCTCTTTAATTTTGTCGAATACTATGCCTATGTCATAGCCATATTGATACCATTTGCTTTGATGAGCACGGTGGCCAGAGAAGTTAAAGATGGCTTAGCAGCGGCGATATTAGTCAAGCCCGTTGGCCGGGGTGCTTACATTCTCAGCAAGTTTGCCGTATCATATCTGCTTTTCGCCGTGGCTGTTATAGCAGGCTTTTCACTCTGTTTTGTCTATGCGCTGAGTATCACCAACCTGTATGACCCTGCCCCAGTCAGCTCTGCGATGTTCTTCCAGTGTCTTGGTTTCCTTTTGCTTTATACGGCTTTCGCTGTAGCCTTAACAATCTTCCTCTCGAGCGTGTTTAACAACAACGTACTGGCAGGCGGCATAGCGGTTGTTTTACTGATAGCCATTTACGGGTTTTCTTATACCAATGGCATCAAGGAATATATGCCATCCGAAATTCTCAGATGGAGCTTGGAGCAGTTTATTCCGGGAAGGTTCCAGGCTAACGAAATGAATGCCCCTTACTGGTTTTCATTTTACCTGAACATTGGCCTGATTCCCGCTCTCATCGGCAGCTCCGTAGCGCTTATTAGAAAAAAGGAGTTATAAGGATGCGCCAGGAAACCGTGAAAAGAGCGCTGTTAACTGTTCTTACTGCGGCTCTAGTAATCATTGTCGTCGGAACTGTTGCTTCATGCGGCAGTGATGATAGCCCTCCTCAATATGAAGGAGAACCCATCAGTATTACAGGGAGTTTGAGATGGGGTGAGGAGTGGGGTGTTTTTCTTGATATAGAAGTTACCAATAATACAAATAAGGGGATTAACTCCCTTGGGTTTGAACGGGCTAGTTCCGTAATAATTACGAATAGCCTAAACGATCTTGGATGGCAAGACATGCCGCTTTCAAAAGCTAATCTTGATTGGGCGGGGAAATGGTTTGAAAAGCTGTTGAAAGGCCCGCCAATAAAGGCTTATGGCAGCAAAAAGTATTCTTTGCTAGTTACATCCGCAATTTACCGCAATCAAGACGGGCCTGATACGTATGCGACAGCAGTTAGATGCAATTTTGCTATTTTAGAAATTGAATTCGATGGCTATGGCATATTCGTACTTGATAATCCCATAGAGATAGAATGCGAAAGCTATAGGTAGGTATGTCATGAAAAAAGTATTATCTGTCATCTTTTGCGCGCTCTTGCTGACATCGAGCGTCTTGGCTAGTGTGTCATGTTCATCGGATGATAGCGCTCCTGAATTTGAGGGAGACCCAGTAAGTGTAACAGGAGAAATGAAGTGGGTTGAGGATAGAGTACTGCTTGATTTCACCATAACAAATAATACCAACAAAGGAATTCATCTTATTTATTTTGCATACGCAAGGTCTTATTGGATGGAGAATGAACATGATTGGTGGCCTTATGAGGCTCCCATTAATTTGCTGACGGGAAAAGTTAGCGAAATGCCATTTAATACTCATTCCTGCTGGCGTACTAAAATCTGGCCTCCGACAATAAAACCCGGCGAGAGCAAGGTATTTTCATACAATGTGGGACCTTTAAGATTTTCTAACCAAATCGGACCGGATACATATGCTAAAGCCTGCAAGTACAGACTAACCGTCACTAGAATCGAGTTCAAAGGCTACGGCTACATGTATTTTGAAGACAGCTCAATGGTATATGAGTTTGAGTGGCATAAGGAACATAACTAAAAAGGAATACTTCAACGATGCCTATTAACAAAGACCTAGCCATCCAAACCTCAACCTAAGCAAAAGATTCAGCAAGATTACAGCACTGGATAATCGCTCTATTCTCCGTAAATATCCGACCAGCCCGCCGGAGCCAACGCGGCTGGCGCATCGACAGTGGGCATGGTCGTTATGAATACCAGTCGTCAAATATTAAAATCAGCAGGGAAGCGCTATACTTAAGCGGAATACTTGATACAGAGGTAGTTACAATGTCAGAGATACACGACAGGTTGACCGCAGAGCAAAACCGCATCGCCGCCGATCTGGTGCGTCTTTGACATAACTGCCAAAGAAAAGGAAATTGCTGCTATAGAGCGTGAAATCACCGATGCCGATTTCTGGGACGACACTGTTGCGGCACAGGAAAAGATGCGCCGCCTAGCCGATTTGCGAAAAACAGCCGGTCAATGGCGGGAGCTGGAGCGGAAAGTGGCGGAGCTGGGCGAGTTGATGAATCTCGACGGCGACTCTTCTTCTCCGTCACTGGCGGACGAAATTGTCTCCGAGATAGATTCTCTCTCCGCCTTGCTCGATGAAATGGAGTTCAGGCTGGCGCTGTCTTCGCCATACGACGCGCGCGGCGCCGTTTTAAGCATCCACGCCGGCGCCGGTGGCACCGAAAGCCAGGACTGGGCTGGCATGCTGCTCAAAATGTATCTGGGCTGGGCCGGGCGGCACGGCTATAAGGTGGATGTGGTGGAGCGTTCCGAGGGTGAGGAGGCCGGCATTAAAAGCGCGACCATGGAGCTGTCCGGCGAATATGCCTATGGATATCTCAAATGTGAACACGGCGTGCATCGCCTGATACGTATTTCCCCCTTCGATTCCGACCACGCGCGCCATACCTCGTTTGCGCTGGTGGAGGTGATGCCGGAAACCGCCGGCGATGTTGACATTGAGATTCGTCCCGATGACATTCGGGTGGAGGCCTATCGCTCCAGCGGCCCCGGCGGCCAGAACGTGCAAAAAGTTTCCAGCGCTGTGCGCATTGTGCATATTCCCACCAACACGGTGGTCACCAGCCAGAGCGAGCGCTCGCAGCATCAAAACAAGGAAATCGCCATGCGCCTGCTGCGCTCCCGTCTGTTCAGGATGGAGCTGGCCAAGCGCGAGGAGGAGCAGGCACGGCTCAAGGGGCGGCATGTTTCGGCGGAGTGGGGCAACCAGATACGCAGCTACACCCTGCATCCATACCGTCTGGTTAAGGACCATCGCACTGGTTTTGAAAGTGGCAATACCGACGCCGTGCTCGCCGGGGAGTTGGACGGCTTTATCAATGCCTGTTTGCGGGCCGGCATGGGGCAGGAAGATGTTTAAAAACTGGCGCTCATGGTTTGGCGCTACTGTCGTCTGTGCCAGTCTGCTGGCCGGAGTTTCTCCTGGCGCCTTCGTAACTGCGGACGGCATCAATGTTACGAAGAATACCGCCGTTTTGCATTTCCCCAGCGCCATAAGCTTTACGCTTGAGGCCACCGGCAGTACTCCAATTGTGGACGTGAGATTATTCTTTGTCGTTGAGCGCGACAGTTTTGCCAATGTTTTCACAGAGGAAAAACCGCTCTTCACCGCCGGAACCGTCGTTAAAGCATCCCATACCTGGGATATGCGCCGGAGTGGCGGTCTGCCTGTCGGCGCCGTGGTGGAATATTGGTGGACGCTCACCGACAGCGCCGGCGATTGCCTCGTCACCTCGCGGCAGAGAATCGTTTTTGAGGACATGCGCTTCAACTGGCGCCATATTGACGGCGGCTATATCACGCTTTACTGGTATAGCGGAACGGAGTCCTTTGCGCGGGGATTGCTGGATGCGGCGCAGCAGGGGTTGGCGCAGCTGGAGGCCAACACCGGTGCGCATCTTAGTCGTCCGGTTTCCATCTACATTTATGAAAATTCTGATGCCATGCGGGGTGCCATGATGTTTCCCCAGGAGTGGACTGGTGGCGCCGCCTATCCGGCGTACAGCACCATTATTATCGGCATCAATGCCAGCAGCCTTGAATGGGGCAAGCGGGCGCTGGTGCATGAACTGGCGCATATGGTGAATTACCAGATGACCACCAATCCTTATTCCAGTCTCCCGATATGGCTGGAAGAGGGTTTGGCCATGTACGCCGAAGGCAGTCTGGATACCACCTTCAGGGCTGTGCTGACAGCTGCATTGATGCAGGATATGCTGTTCAGCGTACGCAGTATGGCCAGTCCATTCTCCACAGACGCATTGCTGGCTTATCTGGGATACGCCGAGAGCTACAGCGTGGTTGATTACCTTATCTCGGTCCATGGCCGTGAGAAAATGGCACAACTGCTTGAAACATTTAGTCGTGGAAGCACCTGTGACGGTGCTCTGCTGGCTGTTTACGGTTTCGATATGGATGGCCTGTACAGTGAATGGGTGCCTTTTGCGCGGCAGAAGTACCTGGGAGCGGCAGCATGAGCAAACATGTCAGGATGATACTGCCCTGCGTCGCGCTGATAGTCGTGCTGGTAAGTGGCTGCGGCATTTTTGGCCGCTCAGGAACCACCACCGCGCCTGCTACCTCAACGACTGCCACGATCTCTGCCACATCGGTGGTTACTACATCGGTGTCCACCACCACGACGTCTATCGCTTCGGCGACTACTACTGCGTCGGTTACATCGGCGCCCACCACGACTACCGCCACTCCTGACCTAGGAGGCACTGGCACTCTGAATCTGTATGGCTCAGATCCGCTTACGCTGGATCCGGCACAGGCCGGCGACAGTACTTCCAACAGCTACGTCAACCAGATTTTCAGCGGCCTGATCAAGTTGGATGACCGTCTGGAGCCGGCGGGCGACCTTGCTTTGGACTGGCAGGTGAGCCCGGACGGGCTGGTGTATACCTTCAATCTGCGCCGCGACGCCGTTTTCCATGACGGGCGCGCGCTGACCGCTTCGGATGTCAAATACTCATGGGAGCGCGCTCTTTCTCCTGCTATCGTTTCCCAGACCGCCTCGACTTATCTCGGGGATATTCTCGGCGCTTCCGCCATGCTTTCCGGTGCAGCACAGAGCCTCGCCGGTGTGCGGGTGGTGGATGATTACACCTTGGAGGTAACGCTCGCCGCGCCATCGGCGGCCTTCCTTCCGAAGATGAGCTATGCCACCGCTATGGTGGTGGATAAAAACCAGACAGGTGCGCCGTCGTGGTGGAAAACTCCCAACGGTAGCGGGCCGTTCAAGCTGGCGGTGTGGAGGGAAGGCTCGGAACTGGTGCTGGAGCGCAATGCGCTGTATTACGGCGACAGGGCACGTCTTGAAAAGGTGGTTTTCAAACTGCTGGCGGGATTGCCCATGGATCTTTACGAATCTGGGCAGATTGATGTGGCAGACGTCAGCATTATCTATTACGACCGTGTCACCGATCCCGCCGGTTCTTTTTCTGGACAGTTGGTCATCACGCCTGAACTCAGCCTGACCTATCTTGGGTTTGACACCACCCGTGCGCCTTTCAACGATCCGGCCATCCGCCGTGCCTTTGCCATGGCGGTAAACAAAGACCGGATTGCGGAGTTGATGTTCCGCGATGTGCTGTCGCCGGCTAATGGTGTTCTGCCGCCTGGCATTCCGGGCTATAATGACGCCTTGCGTGGCATTCCATATGATGTCGAAGGAGCGCTGGCACTGATTGCCGCTTCCTCCTACGGCTCGGCGGCAAACCTGCCTCCAATCACCATTACCACTGGCGGGTACGGCGGGCGGGTGTCTGGTGACCTTGTCGCTATCGTCCATGACTGGCAACAGGCCTTTGGCATTGAAATTACCATTCGCCAGCTTGATCCCATGGTGTTTATCTATCAGCTTTTTGAAGAGAAGGACAACATTTACTACTGGGGTTGGGGCGCAGATTATGCCAGTCCGCAGAACTTCCTGGAGGTGCTGTTTGGGGAGGGAATGTCCTATAACATTGGGGAGTACCGGAATGCGGAGTTCAACGCGCTGCTGTCCGAAGCGGCGGTCGCCGATTGGGAAGAGAGTTTGGAATTATACCGGCGGGCGGAGCAGTTGCTTGTCGATGACGCGGCCTGTATTCCACTTTGGAGCGGCGCCAATATGCAGCTGGTGCGCGACTATGTCAAAGGCTACCGCCTGAATGCGTTCGGGATGGTGGCGCTGAACGAGGTTTATTTAGAGGGGTAGGGTGGGGAGGATAGGAAATGGAAAGCCGATTATCCGCGAGTACGCTTGTTTTGGCCAGATTGTAGCATGTTTTCGAGGTGCGGGTTCGTGTTGGTTGACAGTAGGCAATGTGTGTGAACAATATTGTCGATGTCAGATCTGCTGCGAATAATGCCCTTTGTTTTTCACAGTTTTGAGGGTCTGTATTTTACACCTTATCTAGGGGAGGTCACTGGACTTGCAGCAAACCCTTAAAATCCTCTTCTATGGATGGGGTATTATCGCCACAAGCGTAATCGCGCCTTTCTCCGGTCCGTAAAACCAGAAAATGCGGTATGCCGCTGGTGTATTCTGTTCGGCGTAGGCTTCAAATATCTTTTCGCCGCCGGGGCCGGTCAGGCTACTGTACTCGTGGGTCTGCAATCCGGGGTGGCGCGGGTTTTGTGAAAGCAGTAGAATGGCCTTTTTGACGGCCTTATACTGCTTGATGCGTGAACGATCGTTCTTGAGCGCTGTGAAATTAGCTTTGGCTTCGGCTGTCCAGTAGATTTCGAACACACCCTTTATGCCCTAAAGTTTCTTGAAGTCTACCCGGCTGGTTTTGCCGGAAGCGGCGTCCGACAGTCCGCGGCGCAACGAGGCGATGGCTTCGGCATTTTCGAACAGCCAGGCCTCACTTGCGGGAATCGTCACTTGCGGGTCAAGCACAATTTGTCCCAGCTTGTTGACGTAAACGTGATATGTTACGTCTTTACGCTGCGGGTCGCGTTTGAGGGTGACGCGATTTTTGGTGTCTGGTTTTACATTGGAGGATACACGGCTAAATTCGGAGTCCTTGATGACAGTATTCATACTGCCCAGAGTAGCATGGGTGGGAAATAGTGTCAAGTGGGAAAATCCCATCATCCCCATTCTTCATTCTGTACTCCTGTCAGCTGCCAATGCGGGCCTTGATAGAATTGCTGCATTGTGGAGTGGTTCAAGTTGGAGTCGGCAGGTTAAAGCAGTGTCGTGACTGAAAAATACTGGATAGCGAAAACCTGCACAGTCACAGTTGATTACTCAAGCGATTCGCCTTTTTTGAGCCTGCTGGATAGTATCCATAAGCACAAACCCAAAATGAAAAGGGTTATCGCACTTATCCAATCTCCGCGTATGCCAAGTTTCAAACCTTCTAATACCATAGGAGGAACAGGCATCGCCAGTATAATACCGACAATCACAAATACAATGACATGCCCACCCTTGTAAATGACGCCCGTGTATATTGCCATGAATCCTGCAAAAGCAAATGATAATCCGAGCTTGATGTCGCTATTGATGAATGCACACACAAACATAAACCAAAGGATTATTGCAATTACGAGAAATTGGCCCCTCTTATAACGGAGGTGCCTTTTATGAATCCTTTTCGCGTTCTTGAAGGATGCCTTGGCTCGTTTCAAAAACCAATCCCTGACGCTATATAGCAAATTCGGTTTCAAGACCACACTTCCAGTCTTTGATTGAGTCCCAGTCACATACTCTCACTTCTATCCATTGCCCAGTGGGGAGATTGGCTTTAGCCGTTCTTATTATACCGAGATTGAGACTGGAAAAAGAAATGTTTCCGTCCTGAATCTGGTGAAAATAATCCGAGCGCTGAATACAAGCTGCACCGAAATATTCAAGTTCATCAAATAGCAACACCAGGATTAAGTCCACGCAGCTCGTCTAATCCACTCCGAAATTCCCCGTTGTTTCCGCGTCCCCTTGGTGTATGGAGTGGAGATGGGCAGCCAATTGCCACCCACTAACCACTGATAGCTGAAAGCTCTTTTTTAAGCTATAATATTCCACTAGCATGGCACAGGTTTTCTACCGCAAGTGGCGCCCTCAGTCCCTCGCCGAGGTCATCGGACAGGAGCATGTCACCCGTACTCTGCTCAACGCGCTGGCCGGGGGTTCGGTTTCCCACGCCTATCTCTTCTGCGGACCGCGCGGCACCGGAAAAACCTCCACCGGCAGGATTTTGTCCAAAGCCGTCAACTGCACAAATCCCGAAACCGGCGGCAGGGGCGAGCCGTGCAATCAGTGCGACATGTGTCTGGCCGTCACCGATGGTCGGGCGCTGGATGTCATTGAAATTGATGCCGCCTCGCACACCGGCGTGGACAGCGTGCGCGAGCTTATTGAGCGTGTCGGCTACGCTCCGGCGCAGGCCGGATACAAGGTCTATATCATAGACGAAGTCCACATGCTTTCAACTGCCGCCTCCAATGCCCTGCTGAAGACTCTGGAGGAGCCGCCGCAGAACGTCATCTTCATACTGGCCACCACCGAGACCCATAAGGTGCTGTCCACAATCGTATCGCGCTGCCAGCGCTTTGATTTCCGCAGGCTTTCGCAGAAAGACATTGAAGAGACACTGGCGCGCATAGCGGTTGGTGAAAAGATTGAGATTGCCCCCGAGGCGCTGCGGCTGATTGGCCGGAGTTCCCGCGGCGGCATGCGTGACGCCGAAAATATGCTGGAGCAGGCATACACCTGCTACGGACGGCAAATTACGCTTGAACAGGTGCAGGAGATGCTTGGTATGGCCGGCTCCGAGCGCGCCCGCGAGCTGGTAAAACACATCGCGGCTAAAAATGTGGGGGATGGACTCAAATCCATAGGGAAAGCCGCTGAGGACGGCATCGACGTCAGGATGCTAACGCGTGAGGTGGTGGTCTACCTGCGCGAACTTTTGCTGCTTAAAAGCGGCGTAGATCACGATACCGGCCTCACCGCCGAGGAGCGGGCCGAACTCAAAAAACTGACTGAAGGCGTTACCTTGGAGCAGATACTGCGTGCCGTCAAACTCTTCGGACAGCTGGATGGCCATGTGGAAAGCGACAGCACCCTGCCACTGGAAATGGCGTTGGTGGATTCAATTCTTGAGCCAGTTATCGAGCAGCCGGCGGCGAAAGCCGGGGCGGGATTGGGCAAAGACGCCCGCCTTGCCACGGCACCATCCGCACCATCTGAACCTAAAGTGGCGGCGGTTCCGGCAGGCTATACCGCGTCGAGATCGGTGGCGTCGGCACCTGTTCATCCTTCCACTCCCCGCCCACCTGTCGAGCCGCCCAAAGAACCGGTCCGGATTTCTGCCCTCGAAGGCGCGGGTACGCCGCTGGAGCAGTTACAAAACTCATGGACGCTGATCGCCTTGCAGGTGCCGGACGTGGTGCGGCGCTCTCCGGCCGTAGCCATTCTCAGGAGCGCCGGAGTCAAGCCCATCGGTATCGACGGCGATACCGTGGTGCTGTCTTTCAAATTCGCGTACCATCGCGAAAAACTGGAGGAACTGGAAAACCGCAAGGTGGTGACCAGCTTGATAAGCGCCTTTTTGGGCAAGCCCTGCCAGATAAGATGTATCTACGAACCCGATGAAAATCACTTGGTGCGCGAAGCCCAGAAACTGGGCGCGCAGGTTATCGATGTGGAGGATAAATGGACTTAAGCATGATGAAACAGGCGCTGGAAATGCGCTCCAAACTGGAAAAGGCACAGAAGGAACTGGCCAAAAAGACCATAGATGTTGAACAGGGCAAAGGGGCGGTAAAAGTGACGGTCAATGGTCATCTGCGCATCACCGCGCTCAAAATAGATCCAGCCGCTGTTAATCTCAATAAAATTGGAGACTTGGAAAAGCTGATTTTCAAGGCTGTCAACGAGGCCATCGATAAGGCGCAGGACATGGCATCCAAGGATCTCAAGGAAGTAACCGGCGGGCTGAAGATTCCCGGTTTGACCTAGACCTCTGCCCCGGATATGAGGCAGGAAAGCGGACGCAGGAGTAAATTGTGGAAAAAACCTTTCCGCAGGCATCGGATACGATAAACCGCCTGATACAGGAATTAGCGAAGTTGCCGGGTGTTGGTCCCAAGAGCGCCCAGCGTCTGACATATTACCTGTTGCGCGCCCCTGTTGAACAGACGCAGGCGCTGGCGGAGGCGTTGATGGCGCTCAAAAGCAAAACGCAGCTGTGTGTTTCCTGCTTCAACATCGCCGACGGCGAACTGTGCCCGATTTGCCGCAATACCCAGCGAAAAACGTCGCAGATTCTTGTCGTGGAACAGCCACAGGATATTCTGGCGCTGGAGCATATGGCGCTCTACAAGGGACAATATCATGTGCTACATGGCGCCATATCCCCCACCGAAGGTGTGGGTGCCGGTGATATACGCATCAAGGAGCTGATGCGTCGTCTCTCGGCAGGGGGCGTAACAGAGGTTATTGTCGGCACAAATCCCACCGTCGAGGGTGAAACCACCTCCATGTATCTGAAGCGGCTGATTGCCCCTCTTGGCATCCGTGTAACGCGGCTGGCGCGCGGACTGCCTTTCGGAACAGAACTGGAATACGCTGATGATATGACGCTCAGTCGGGCTATAGAAGGCCGGCAGGAATTCTGAACGCCCAAGCGGCGATTTTCCCGTCAGGACATCACCAGGGTTTTCGGAAAATCCACGACACTGAGTCCGCCCACCGGATTGCCGCTGGTGCCATTACAGGATATGAAAGTTGAAGCAGCACGGACACGGTTGGCAAAAAAGCCGACCGTGAAAGACAGGCTGCGTCTCTTTGCTCACTGGAACTTCAGTGTTATACTATCCATGAGCCATGTCCAAACCGCAAATATATCAGACCACGGCCATCGTCATCAGGAAAACCCGCCTCGGTGAGGCCGACCGCATCCTGACGCTGTACACCCCGCACATGGGCAAGATACAGGGTTTTGCCAGGGCGGTGCGTAAACCGAAAAGCAAACTTTCAGGGCACCTCGAAATGCTTTCGTATTCGCAGGTGACGCTGGTGCGCGGCAAGAATATTGATACCATTACCGGTAGTGTCACCATTGAACCTCTGCTCAAGCTCAAAAGCGACCTCGACATGCTGTCCTGCGCGCTGTATGCGGCTGAGATGATAAATCAGTTCACTCCAGCTGAAACCGAGGACCCGCAATTGTTCGACCTGTTCTTGAAAACGCTACGGCGGCTGCCCGAAGCGAGTGACAAAGACCTCCTGCTGCGCCATTTTGAACTGCATCTGTTGCGCCAGGCCGGCTACCGTCCGGAACTGGAAAAGTGCGCCCTGTGCCGCAATACACTCATCATGGCGGCCAATGCCTTCGCCCCCTCGGCGGGCGGAGCGCTGTGCCCATCCTGCCTCAGAAGCGGCAGACACTATGGATATGCTGTGGCATGGGACACACTGGGGGTCATGCGTTTCATCCAGGGCGGCGACTGGGAAAGCGTGGCAGCTGCACCGATTGATGCCACTACGCTGGACGAGGCGGCGCGGCTGTTGCGCAGCTATATGCGCCACCTGCTGGAGAGAGACCTGCGCAGCGCCGCGTGGCTGGACTGCCTTAAAAAGACGAGCTAAGACCGCATCAGGTAGTTATCACCCGAAGAATTCATGAGACTAGCCTGTCTCACGATGCAGGCGGCATTAGATTTGAGATAAGATTAGGACGGTCGGATATTTACGGAGAATAGAGCAAGAATTTGACAGCTTTGCATTAGGTCTGCTACGTTTAAACTACAAGTGCAAGAAGGCAAACTGTCTTTAGGAGGAGTATCTGTAATGAAACTTCACACCAAATCTAGTCTGCAAAGAATCCTCGCCTCCTTTGCATTGTCCACGGCTTTATTGTTTACCTCCTTTGTTCTCGCAGCGGGTTCTTTTGGCTGTTTCACCTTGGAGATTGCAGATAACACCAAGAGCGGCGATCTCTCTGGTATCAAAATTGATGTTTACGACGCGGTGCTGGATAGACATGACTCATCTATTGGAGCTTACATTTACACCCATGAGTATTCACATTCGGTATCTACAAACTCCAAAGGTTCTGTAACATTCGCTAAGCCATCCGCTTGTTTTCTGGTTAAGGAGGACGTTACAATCCTGCCGAGTGGTTTAGGCATAGAGAACACGATGGTTTATCAATATTGACCGTAAGATGTTATGGGGATTGCTTACGTTGAAGATAATACTTTTACTCATAATCGGCTTAATGCTTTTTACCTTGCCACTTGGCTGTGTGTTATCTAATGCGCCAATTGATACTGACACTGCACGTGGTGCCGAGGGTGCCGTACCTACTAACAAAGAAACTGGTGAAGATGATTTAGCCATGTCGGAAGATTTCCTAGATGGGTTCTATATCATTTATGAGTTTGGGTATAGTCTAGGCAAATTGAAGCCAGAATTAGACACTAAAAACAATATAATAGGTAAAAATACCTATTATGATGGGCATTACTCCATAGATTACACTGTACCGAAAGATAAATTGCAGGAAATTTATGATTTAATCATTCAGTATGACATTAAGTCATATAGTAGCCCTGAATTGATAGCCCGGGAAGATGGTGTAACAGTTACTCCAAACAGGTATCACAGAATAACTTTCTGTTTGAACGGTGAGATATACTCGGTTTTTTGCGATGCGTCAGTGCTTAGCATGAGCCACTTTAATCCCCCTTTTGCGCTTCCCGAGAAATATCACCATTTGACGATATTTTACTCAAAGTTTGCTCGAGTATACGTTTATGACACTGATGAATACAAAGCCTTCCCTGATGCTTGGATACCTTATTAGGACGTGGGTTTTTTAAAGATGACCAGCCCCATAGTTTATACCGGTTGTAGTGTTAGATAGTGTGGACAAGAGATAGAAATAACACTATACTCTGTAGCATAACAGATTGTAGGAGTTAGAAATATGGAGTGTGCACAACACCGGCATGATATTTCCGACAAAGCCTGGGAGCTGATAGCGCCGCATCTACCGGGCCGGGTAGGCCAATGGGGAAGAGTTGCAAAGGATAACCGGGCATTTGTAAACGCGGTCTTTTGGATACTGCGTACCGGAGCCCCGTGGCGTGATTTACCGCCGTCATACGGCAATTGGAACAGTGTAGCAAAGCGCTTTAGGCGATGGGTAAAAGAAAATATCTGGGAAAAGTTGTTTGAACTACTGATAGACGACCCTGATTATGAATGGCTTATGACAGATGCATCGCATATCAAGGTTCATCCTCATGCCGCAGGAGCAGTCGGCGGTAATCAGGATATGGAACGTACAAAAGGGGGCTCAACTCCAAGGTACATTTGGCCGTGGATGCGCATGGTATGCCGGTCAGAATATTTGTTACAGCAGGTACCGTTGCGGATTGCGAGTATGGCGAAAGACTAATCATGGGGATAAAGGCCGTGACTTTCTTGGCAGATAAAGGTTATGACGTAAATAAGTTGATTCAACTTGCAAAGTCAATGGGAATGGAAATCGTGATTCCGCCCAAAAGAAACCGTGTAGAGCAAAGAGAGTATGACAAAGACTTATACAAGCTGCGCCATTTGGTCGAGAATGCATTCCTTATGCTCAAACGTTGGAGGGGTATTGCTACACGATATGCCAAGAATACAACTTCGTTCATTGCCGCTGTGCAAATTAGGTGCATTGCGCTGTGGCTGAAGATATTGGCTTAATATCATGTCCACACTATCTAGTCCAGGTGAATATTTTCGCCTCGATGATGGACAAAAATTTAAAGCCATTGTCATTATCCAAATCAATAACGAATATGCCAGTTTGGAAAAAGTATGTTATACCTGATGATGATTTAAAGCTCATCTACGATGCCCTCGTTGAGCATGATATAAAGTCACTTAGCGGGCTTGGTGATACGTTGACAGAAGGGCCTGTAGATCTCCACGGGTGGATTATAGAATCACATTCCGCTTAAACGGCGAGATACATGCCATTACTTTCAACCACTCTGTGTACGCATATCCAAACCTGTGGGCATTTCATAGAGTGCTATCTGATTGCTATACGAACACGGAGGAATATCAATCCTTTCCTCCTACGCAGAATCCAATGTAAAATCTTCAACACTCTATTTATCTTGCTGTCCAACTCTCTGAAGAATTGAGCGTTCTCCTGAAAGTAAAACCAAAGCTATTCGGGAGGAAGGTCTGCCCTCCTCGTTAAATATTTTCAAAAGCGGGACGGCACTGATAACTGACGTCTGTTCCTCTCCCTCTTTGCTATACCAGCCGGGATAAAATATAATAGCTCCAAATGGAGAGCCTTTCAGGATTGAACAGATGTCGCTTATAGATCGTATCGGCCAGCAACGGCTGGATAAACTCAAAAACATGCGTGAGCGTGGCATTGACCCTTACCCGCCGCGTTGCGTGCGCACGCATACCAGCGCCCAGGCCGTAGCCGCACTGGAAAAACAGGAAAAAGAGGGGGCTGCCCCCGCGGAGGCCTCCGTCACCGGGCGTATCACTGCCCTGCGCGACATCGGCAAGCTAGCCTTCATCAACCTGACCGACGGTGCTGGCCGGATACAGCTTTTCATCAACAAGGTCAAGCTTCAGCCGGAGCCATTGCAACTGCTCAAGGACTTTGACATAGGCGACTTCGTCGGCGCCACTGGGATGTTGATTCGTACACGCACCGGCGAACCCAGCGTAGATGTAAAAGAGCTGGTCATGCTTTCAAAAAGCCTCCAGCCGCTGCCTGAGAAATGGCATGGGCTACAGGATACCGAATTGCGCTACCGCCAGCGCTACGTTGATTTGATTTCCAATCCCGGAGTTAAAGACATTTTTCGCAAACGCAGCTTGGTGATTTCATCCATGCGCCGCTACCTTGACGGGCATGGATTTCTGGAAGTGGAAACACCGATTTTACAACCATCCGCTGGAGGGGCGCTGGCGCGGCCGTTCATCACGCATCACAACGCGCTGGACTGCAACTTCTATCTGCGCATCGCGTTGGAGCTGCATCTCAAGCGACTGCTGGTCGGCGGCTTCGACCGCGTTTACGAAATTGGCCGTGTTTTCCGTAACGAAGGCATCGACACCAGCCATAACCCGGAGTTCACTCTGATGGAATGCTATCAGGCCTATGCCGATTACAACGACGTTATGAATCTGGTGGAAGAGATGGTTTCCGGTATCGTTAAAGAGGTGGCCGGAGATTACATAATCCCATACGGCGAGGATACCCTCGACTTTACCCCGCCATGGCGGCGGCTTGACCTGCGTCAGGCGGTGAAAGATGGTTGCGGCATAGATTACGAAGACTATTCCGATACCGCTTCTCTGGCGGCGGAGATGAAAAGACGCGATATGGTCTTTGACCCGTCCCGTGACCGCGGACGGCTTATTGATCATCTGCTCTCGGAGTTTGTTGAGCCGACGCTTAAAAACCCGACATTTCTGGTCAACTATCCCATTGACATGTCGCCGCTGGCCAAAAACAAGCCGGGAGACGCCCGCACTGTGGAACGCTTCGAGGTTTACGCCGGTTGCACTGAAATTGCCAATGCCTTCAGCGAACTCAACGATCCTGTGGAGCAGGAACGGCGTTTCGCAGGCCAGCTTCAGAGCAAGGCGGATGTTTGTATCGTGCGTACCGAGGAGACCGAGGTAATGGACGAGGACTTCATTACCGCGCTGGAGTACGGCATGCCGCCCACCGGCGGACTCGGCATCGGCATTGACCGCATCGTAATGCTGGTGACCAACCAGCAGTCCATACGCGAGGTTATCCTTTTCCCGGCGCTCAAGGAGAAAGAGTAGCAAGAGAAAAAGACCATGCTTGATATAAAATTCATTCGCGAAAACACCGATATGGTGCGTCAGGCGTTGCTCAACCGTAGTGATGGGACGCCGCTTGATGAAATTCTGGCATTGGATATTGAGCGCCGCCAAAAGATTGCTGAACAGGATGAACTGCGCCGTGCCAAAAAGGAAGCCGCCAAATCCAGCCGCGGCGAGGCTTCAGAAGGTGGGCGTGAACTGCGTGACCGCATTAAGGCTGTAGAGGACAGACTGCGCGAGATTGACGCCAGATTGGAGGAGTTGCTTCTGCAGCTGCCCAACATTCCCCAACCATCCGTCCCCGTCGGCAGGAGCGAAGACGACAATATTGTGGAGCGCTGCTGGGGCGAGGAGCGCAAACTTGATTTTACACCGCTACCACACTGGGAGCTGGGTGAAAAACTTGACATAATTGACTTTGACCGCGGTGTAAAGCTGTCTGGCACGCGCTTCTACATTCTCAAGGGACTCGGTGCCCGGCTGGAACGCGCCGTGATTAACATGATGCTTGACTCGCACACCCGTGAGGGCGGCTATCGCGAGATTTATCCTCCGTGGATGGTCAGGCGCGAGGTGATGATTGCTTCCGGCAACCTGCCCAAATTCGCTGACAACCTGTATCACGACGATACCGACGATATGTGGTTCGTGCCCACGGCCGAAGTGCCGCTTACCAGCCTACATGCTGGTGAAATACTGGAGGCATCGGTGTTGCCGATAAGATACGCCGCCTACACTGCCTGCTTCCGTCGCGAGAAAATGTCGGCGGGCAAGGACACACGCGGGATCAAACGCGGCCACCAGTTCGACAAGGTCGAGCTTTACAAGTTCGCCCGGCCTGAGGAATCGGATAAAGAACACCGGATGATGCTGTCAGACATTGAACGTGTTTGCCAGAAGTTGGAACTGAATTACCGTGTCAAGTTGCTGTGTACGGCGGATATCTCGTTCTCTTCCACCAAGACCTACGATATAGAAGTATGGGCGCCCGGATGCCGGGAGTGGTTGGAGGTGTCCTCCTGTTCGAATTGCGGCGATTTTCAGGCCAGAAGAGCCGGTGTCAGGTACCGCCCAACCCCTGACGCCAAGCCGGAGTATGTGCATACGCTCAACGGCTCAGGGCTGGCCCTTCCACGCATCATGATTGCCATAATGGAGAATTACCAGCAGGCTGACGGCTCAATTCGTGTGCCAGTCGCCCTGCAGGATTTCATGTATACGGACATAATCTCCTGATAGCGGAGGTCAGCCTTGAAAAAAAGAATTATCACCTTTATCTCAAACTGGCTGGGGGTATTCATCGCCATTATCATCATGCTGGTGTCGGGAGTCTTCGGATGGTTGTATCTGGACGCTCGCAGCCGCCTTGAAAGCACACTCAATACCATTACCCAAATCGTCATCCTCCCGTATAACGAAGGGTTTGTCCAGAGCGGCACCATTAATGACCCTCCCGCTAACATTTTCCATATCACCATCCAGGTCTATAACATCTACCCTGAGACAGTTGGTGTGACGGTTTCTGACATTTCAATTGATATTGACGGCTATTCCTTCAACATGTCGCAGGATGGCCAGTGGAGCAAGGATGTTCCCATCGGCTATGCCATTTTCGAGGGTAACATCACCATTGGCTGGGACATCATGAACGACCTGATAGACCAAAGTCCGGTGGAAATTATCATCCGCGGCAATATTTCAGCTAGCGGAAAGTACCGCTGGGTTCAACGGCATATTGATCGTGAATTCCGCATTAACATCAACGATGCTACTTTCAGCACTATTTCTCGGGATACACCGGAATAAAAGCGAGGCATTGTTCATGAGTTTTGCGCAGATCTTTCTGTTGTACCTGATAAGCATGGCGTTGGCCGCTATGCTGGATTTCTTCTGGACTGGCGCGGTGTCGCGCCGCCTATGTGCGCCGCCGGATGAAACCCCGGTGGATATCAGAACCACATCAGCGTTTATTCTGGTGTTTCACACGGTATATGCCGCTGGCCTGATGATTTTTGTGATTGCGCCGGCATACGACCGCGGCCCCGACTCGATGGGATATGCCGCGGGTACCGGCATATTCTTTGGGCTGCTGGTTTACGGCGCCTGCGCCCTGCGTGGCCTTGTCTTCGGACGCGAATGGTCGTGGCCGGCGGCGCTGTCGGACATTGCCGGAGGCGGACTCATCGGCGGATTGAGCGGTGCCGTGATTTTCTACCTTAGCCAAATCGTAACCTGAACCATCTCCACGTCGTTTTCACACACTGGCGCTCTTCCTGTATAATAGCTTTTGCCGTGTCATGCGGAGGGGTGTCCGAGCGGCCTATGGAGACGGTCTTGAAAACCGTTGTATCTTCGGGTACCGTGGGTTCGAATCCCACCCCCTCCGCCAGATTTTAAAGCTAAAATTCAGGTTTTTATTACTTTACAGTTTGGTTATTTGCTTTACAATAACAAAAACCGCTAATAAATCGCTAATGGATTTTCCACCACGCCTACGGGGCGAATCTGTCAAATTGAGCGGCGGCCTTATCGTGCATTCCTGGTGTAACGTGGGTGTATATCCCTAAAGTTGTCTCAATGCGCGAATGCCGCAAGTGCTCTTGTACCAGCTTGCTATTTACGCCGTTTTTTATCAGCAGTGTTGCGTGTGTGTGCCGTGCATCGTGTAAGCGGATATTCGGCATGCCAATGCGCACAACAAAGCGTTGCCAGTATTTTGTTATGGTGTTTGGCTGCAAAGGGGATCCGTCGATGTGGCAAAATACCAGATCGGATTCTTGCAATTCAACACCGAGCAGTATCCCTTCCGCGGACCGGCGTTGCTTGTAGTCATCCATCAAGGTTATCGTGGAGGGTGTTAGCGATATGGTAGCCTTGCTTTGTGCGGTTTTAGGCTCTCGGAAAATGTATTCTCGATTGATGTAATGCATGGCGCGGCTAACGGCCATCTGACCGGCCTGCAAGTCGATATCTTCCCAGCGCAACGCTAGCAGCTCGGACCGGCGTAACGCCGTAAACAAGCACAAGTAAAACATCTCATAGTATGGCGATCCCCGCAGCTGCTGGAGAAAGTGCGCCAGCTGCTCTTCGGTCATTGGATGGATCTCTTTGTTTACCGGCATCGGCGGCTCGGTGTTGTCGGCGGCGTTATGCGCTAGTAGTCCCTTAGTTATGGCCGACTTCAGCGCACGGTGAAGCACTCGATGGTGACTCCGGACGCTGCGCGCCGAAAGTGTGCCATTGCCGTCCATCCGCGGCGCCTTGAGCTTTTGGGCATAATATTTTTGGATGGCGATACCGTTGAGGTTAGACAAGTATATCTTGCCGATGCCGGGTATAAGGTGTCTGTCTATGATGTATTTATAGCCCTTGTAGGTTGTCGGGGAGATTTGCATACTGGCGGTATTCTCTAGCCAATCAATTAAATATTCAGCCACAGTGATTTTATGCGGCTTGACATATATGCCCTTGAAAATATCGTTCTGCAGCTCTGCAAGCCGGCGTTCTGCGTCTGCCTTAGTGCCTTTGACGTTTTCCCAATGCTGTTTATACTTACCGGTCACTGGATCGCGACCCAGCAACGATAGTATAACTGGACTTATAGAGCTTTTTTATGGGACCACGCATAAATTGTCCATTTTGCCGACGTCGGCAAAATGGACAATTTATTAAGAAACGCGAAGATACTCCTTTAATCCTTCTTGTAAAATCTGGGAAAAAGGTGCGTTTGCTTTTTCTGCTTGCGCGTTCAGCCAGGATGGAACAGATAATGTCTTCTTGACAGAGCGGGTATCGTGCGCCCGTCTCCACTCATCTGTATCGGCGGCTACCAGCGTTAGAGTTTGCCCGTCATGAATATCGAGTGATTCTGATGCTCGTGGTATATCCTCATCTTGGTTTTCCGCGCTCCAAAGCCACATTTCAATCGCGTCCTTTGCCGCCAACAACGCATCAGCTTTGTCATCTCCGTAAGTGTGACAGCCGGGAAGGTCAGGTACGGTGACACCTATTTTGTCATCATCTGGGTACAGTATGACTGGATAAACATATTTCATGATCAACCTCCGTCAATCTGGCTTACTTTAACCCCGTGTCCTTAAGGATTTTGCTAAGGGTTCCGGTGGGGATGTCGCCTGTGTGTCGGGGAATTGAAATTTTAAGGCCGGGCTTGTCGTGATGTGTTGCTTGTTCATGTCTACCGCCCTGTGTGATTTTCCAGCCTTCGGCGATTAGCCTCCGTTTTAGTTCCTTTGCTGTCATTGCCCCACTTCCTTAACCCATTATACCACGTAATACCACGTAGTGCCACGTAATACCACGTAGTATCAAGCGTTATTTTACCTACCTCACTTCGCTTTCTTTAGAAAGGCTTTTTGCCTGAATTTCCAACAGACGGTCAATTTGCTGGAGGACGTAGTCTTGAAACTCCGGTTGTAGAGTGGGCTTTAGCTTACTGTCGGCAAAGCACGACCGACTTCTTTCATGCATCGGCTGGTGGCGGCGCGGTGTTCTTATCTGGTCAGGCGCTCTGTCTGAACCGCTCCACTATCCCTTTGTCACGCATCAGCGCCTTGCCGATGCCGTAGTCGTTTTTCAGCCTCAGCGGCACGCAGCAGCAGCGGCAGCAGTTACAAATGGCGTAAAAATCACCTCGGCATTTGATGACGGCGTGAATCAGCCCGCGCTCGTGGCAGTCTTGCAGGATTTTTTTAGCCTCGTCCCTGTTCACCTCGCGGAACTCTTTGCCGCGTTTGGCGGCGAATTCGTGGTCTATTGCCAGCAGTAGTTCTGCGGACAGCGGCGCGTCGCAGTTATGGAAGGTTTCGCGGCAGGTGCATGGTCCCAGCGCCAGCCCATGCGCGGCGTCCACGATGGCGCCCGCCTCCTCCAGTGTCAGCGCGTAGGCGGAGGTCATGTTCCCACCCCACTTGTTGCCAAACCATTTGACGACGCGCCCGATTAGCGGTATGCGCGTCCATTTGCCGAAGAAGATATAGGCGCGCAGCACCAACGGGCGGTTGCGGCTGTAGAGCTTGAGCGTATGGTGCATCAGAGCACAGTCGGAATATCTTTGCCGGCGTCGTCAATGGCCTGTAGTTTGGCGCGCACTTCTTCCTGCCGCATTTTCATCACCGGTACCAGACTGGCGGAGCGGGTGTAGTAATTGCGCACGATTTCGGCGTCCGCCAGCTCGGAGAGAATCAGCGTTACGTCCAGCGTCTTGCCAGTCGGGTAGTCGCCATTGCGCACCACGGCGTTGGGGGCGATTTCCTTGATCCAGCCGCCGATTTCCTTGACCAAATCCACGTTAATCTCGTTGGCTGGGGCTGAAATCAGGAACATGGCGCGTCCGGCGTCTCTGGCGGATATCTTACTGGAAAGTTCGGAGACGGCGGTGTCCATAGCCCTGATGCCCTTGTGCGTCTCGGTACTCTTTTGGCGGAAGTCGTTGCCTACGGATAATCTCAGGCCGCCATCGAGTTTGATAGAGCCGTGTCCGATGACGCTCCATCCGGACAGCGTCTGGATGATGTCCCCGGCGTCAACCGTCTTGGAGCCGACGTTGGCGGCGCGTTTTTCCTCGCCTGCGCACAGCAGGTCGTAGAACGGTTCGACAATCAAGGCGTTGATATGGTCGAGGTTTGACTGCATGGACTGGCCCTTTTTTACATAACGCTGATTGTCAACTAGGAAAACGGCGTCAGCTACCGTGTAAACGCTTTTCAGGCAGACGGCGGTGTTGTAGATGGCGCGTTCCTCGTTTTCCTGTTCGTGTTCGAATGGGAGTACGGCCATGGCGTAGACCGGCTTGTCGGCGTAGCGGTCTTTTATATGCTGGGTGATGATGGCCAGCCCGCCGCTGCCGGTGCCGCCACCGGTGGAGGCAGCTACCAGGAAGGCATCGGTTTCATAGAACTTTTTGGACGAGCGCAGGGCGTCCACTATCTTGTCCGCGTCTTCGCGTGCCACCTCGGCGCCAACATCGTTCATCTTGCCTACGCCGTGCCCTCCAGTACGGTTGGTGCCGATAAGAATGCGGTGCTGGAAGTCCGATTTGATGGTTCGCAGTCCGGAAA
Source organism: Dehalococcoidia bacterium (assembly GCA_009779255.1). GTDB lineage: Bacteria > Chloroflexota > Dehalococcoidia > Dehalococcoidales > UBA1222 > WREQ01. Next base: position 19,615 of record WREQ01000004.1, on the reverse strand, counting down.
GGTCGGTGGAGTCGGTGTTTACGGCGAACGCGCCAGGACAGATTTCAATGCCGCGCTCCGATATGGCCTTCCGGTTGATGCGGGCGAACTCGTCGGCGATGCGCGATCCGCACTGGCCGATGCCTATTACCACAATCTTCATCTTTTACCTCCAGAGATTCGGGAGAAACTGGCTAATTCTAGCTGTTTGAGCAGGTGTTTGTCTATTATCTGCCGCCTTTACAAACCTTTTCTGGCGATGAAGGCTGCCAGATCGCCTAGCCGGCAGCAGTAGCTCCATTCGTTGTCGTACCAAGCGAGCACCTTGACCAGATTGCCGCCCATGACCAGTGTGGATTTGGCATCAAAGCTGGAAGAGTAGACCGAGCCGGCAAAGTCGGAGGAAACCAGCTCATCCTCCACGTATTCCAGAATCCCGTGCAGCGGGCCGGTCGCCGCGGCTTCCCTGAAGGCGGTGTTGATCTGCTCTGCCGTCACATCTTTTTCGGTGACAGCCACCAGGTCGATGAGAGAGACGGTGGCGGTGGGTACGCGGAAAGCGATGCCGTGCATTTTGCCCGCTAGCTCAGGTAGCACGCGGCTGATGGCGGTGGCGGCGCCGGTGGCGGTGGGCACGATGTTTTCGCAGGCGGCGCGCGCTCTCCTCAAATCCTTGTGAGCTGTATCCTGCAATCGCTGGTCGTTGGTATAGGCGTGGATGGTACTCATGAAGGCCTTCTGGATGCCGAAATTGTCATTCAGCACCTTGGCCACGGGTGCCAGCCCGTTGGTGGTGCATGAGGCGTTGGAGATGATATGGTGTTTTGCAGGGTCGTATTGGTCCTGATTTACGCCCAGCACGATGGTAACATCATCCTTCTTGGCTGGAGCGGAGATAATAACTTTTTTGGCTCCGCTCCTGAGGTGAGCGGCGGCTCTCTCGGCGTCGGTGAACAGCCCTGTTGACTCGATTACAATCTCGGCGCCGACGGAGTCCCAGGGGATGGCGGCGGGGTCTCGCTCAGCGAAGACCTTGATATGTTCACCGTTCACGCTGATGATGTCGTTTGCCGCCTTCACCTCTCCGTTATAGCGGCCGTAGGTGGAGTCATACTTGAACAAGTGGGCGTTGGTTTTGGTATCCGTAAGGTCATTTACCGCCACCACCTCCAGTTCGCCGCCGTAGCGTTGGTGAATGGTCCTGAGAGTGAGCCGCCCGATGCGTCCGAATCCGTTGATGCCTACTTTGACTGTCATATTTCTCCTCCCCAATATTTTATTTGACGATGATAGATGATTGCGCAACTAACTTGAAGAGAGATTCTTTATCAATAACTTTACCCTTCTCTCACTTTCCCCGCAAGTGGGGAGATGCTGGCATCTCTCCATTGACTGGAGCGTCCCCGCTTGAATCCTGCCTGGCTCTTTGCTTGAGCTGCGCCAGCATGTCCACGAATGCCTCTAGACGTGTTTTCAGGTGCTGGGTGAGGCCGAATTCGGCGTTGCCCTCGATGGTGAGGACAGGTACGCCCAGCCGTTGTCGCAGCACGATGTCGCCGATGGCGCGATGGCAGAAGGCCTGCACGTAGTGGATAATGCCATCAATACTCCGCTTTTCAATTTCGCTTTTGATGTCACGAATACGTCCCACGATGTCATATGGATAGGTATAGCGTGTGTACTGCTCCGCCAGCGGTCTGCCGTGCTCCGGCATGGCGAACTGGCGCTGGATTTCATTATATACCACCCGCGCCCCGTTTTGTTCAAGGAAGGGATACAATTCCCTGCCGTAAACCGAAGGCACGCCGATGTAGCCCAGTCTTAGTTCGCTGGCGGGATAGGCCGGCCTCTTTTTCGCTTCGGCGATAAGCGTCTCAATGTCTGATTGATATTTTTCCGTGTCCCTGTTGAAGTCAGAGCCAGATACCAGCCAGTAGTGGTTCTCGAACCCTGAGATGGTGTTTTCCTGCCAGGTCAGTCGGTCGAGTTCGTGAACTGCATTGCGTGCCGGACTCAGAGCTTCCTTTACCCTCTCCGCTTCTGCTGTCGTTGTTCCCATGTCGTCTGCCAGCCGCTCCAGCGCGGCCTGCATCAGCGCGGTGTCGGGGTGGTCGGGATATGGGAAGGGGATGGTCTTCACCCCACGCGTCCCCAGCACCTCCATCAGCATGGCGGTGTTGGAGCAGTCGCCGGTGGTGACGCCCAGCACGGCGTCGATGCCCCGCTCCAGCACCACCGCATAAATCCCCTTAATCCATGCGCAGGTGTTGAGCGGGAATCCGGCGCGCTCTGCGGTGCGCACCAGCCGTTCTGGGTGTTCGTCGGAAATGAAGATATTGTTGAGGTCTATCGGTGTGTAGCCCGCAGCTATCATGACCTCGACTGGGACGGTGGTGGTGATGCCGACTGACTTATTTACGTTTTGCATTCCGGCTTATATTTTAGGCGGTTGTGTGGCGGTTGGCAAAGTAGCGGCTCTATGGTCTATTCAGAAGAGGCATGCTATGCCAATAGATGGTTATCTCACACCATGGATTAACCTTGTCACAAGTCAGGGGGCTTTACATGATATGGTAAACTTGGTTAGTAATGTTTCTCTCCAGGAGTTACGACATATTTCGCTGTATGTAGGGCTAACCCAGATGCATTGCTAAAAGTTTTTCTCAACATCAGTTAAAATAACGGATAATAACCCCCAAAAGGTGGAGAATTTTTTACCGGCGGTCTATCATATAACAGTCAGATATGGGAGAGAGATATGAAAGTTTTGCTGGTTAACGGTTCACTCCATGCCAACGGTTGCACCTATACGGCGCTGGAGGAGGTGGCGAACACACTGCTTGTGGAAGGCATCGAAACAGAGATTTTCCAGATAGGCGCCCGGCCGCTGTCTGGCTGCGTTGCCTGCAGGAGGTGTGCCGAACTTGGGCGCTGTGTTTTCGAGGACAGGGTCAACGAGTTTCTGGATGTTGCCAGTGATGCCGATGGCTTCGTTTTCGGTTCGCCGGTGCATTACGCGGCGCTGGGCGGGGCCATGACCTGCTTCATGGATCGCGTGTTTTACGCGGACGCGCAGTCCGGGCGGCGCTCGTTCTATCTCAAGCCGGCGGCAGGCGTGGTTTCGGCGCGACGGGCTGGAACTACTGCTGCCTTCGACCAGCTGAACAAATATTTCACCATTTCCGAGATGCCGGTCATTTCGTCCCGCTACTGGAACATGGTGCATGGGCATACGCCTGAAGATGTGCGTCGGGATATTGAAGGATTGCAGATCATGCGCGTGCTGGCGCGCAACATGGCGTGGTTCCTGAAGTGCAAAGAGGCTGGTTTTGCGGCCGGCGTGCCACTGCCGGAGCGAGAGGCGCTGGTCAGGACGAATTTCATCCGTTAGCGAGGCGTTTTATCAGGTGATAATCAGCCGGTGTGCCGGTTGAACGTATTTTGGGGAGTGAGCCAGAGTGTTTTACTGCAATAGCTGCGGCGGTATCGTTTCGGCTGGTGCCATGTTCTGTTCCCGATGCGGCAGACCATGCAACCTGCCGCCTGGCAGCACGGCATTATTGTCTGATTTCGCCGTTCATCATGCTCCCGTCAGCCGCCACAACAGATTCAAGTTCTCCATAATTCCGGTGCTGCTACTGCTGGCTCTGATTATGATCTGGAGATTCTTCATTCCGCTGGCAAACGAGATGTCTGCGGCAAATGCCATGAAGGCCTTCGTTACCCCTGATGACCCATTTATTGTAGCGCAAGTGCAGTCGCTGGTGTCCGGTTACGATGCTTCGGATGCCTCTAAAACACGGCGCGATTTGACCACGTTGTATTCATGGGTTTATCGCAATATTGACTATGTTGACGATGTGTCGGAGCCGCTGCCGTCGGTCGCGCGGAATTATGGGGAGTGGTTGGAGCAGGCAGGTTGGCAGCGGCCAGTCGAAACTCTGAACATCCGGACAGGTGACTGCGAGGATATGGCGTTGCTGCTGCTCAGCATGATTCGGGCTTATTCTGCTTCTGATATAGATGCTTATGTGGTCATAGTGTTCTTCGATGATGGGTCTGGACACGCGGCGGTGATCATACCGGTGAGCGGCGGCGGGTTATCCATACTGGATCCGGCCGGGAGTTTCCTTAATAATCCCCGCAGCAATCGCAGCGCTCCTGCTGCGGAAGTGTTGGGTGACTGGTCCGATTGGTGGTCACGATCTGGTGATCAGCTCGGTCTGACGGTGAGCGTCTGCTTCAACGACAAGAATCTGCACTGGTTCTCATCCAACGAGGACTTTTTGAGGTGGCTTGAGGGGTAGGTGGGGGTGCTGACAGAGGCGCAAATCGTTTGGCTGAGTTGCAAGCGGATAGAATAGATATTTACGGAGAATATATAGCGAATGCTTGACAACCCTGCTTTGAATTGCTAGAGTCAAGTCATAAGCAGGAACATGAAAAACTCCTGATTCAAGAGACCCGATGAATATCAGGTGCTTCGTGATAAGGGAATTTACCGCATGGTAATAATAGTGCTGAAAAGGTTGTTATCGGCCGTTCTGGCAATAATGATTCTGACACTATCATTCGGGTGTATGCCGAAAAATAGGGTTGAGGATATGCCGGAGGATATGCCGAATAATTTCTACATCATTTACGAAATGGCAGTAGCCGGGTTTCCTCAGTCCGGTTTCATGACTCTGCTGGATACACGCAATAACATCGTGGGTAAATACCTGGGTGGCGGCCAATATGCCTCCGTTTACTACCAGATGCCGCATGAGCATTTACAGGCTATATATGACGGCATTGCCAAGTATAGGATTACAGCGTATAGGGGTTCGTTAATCAAAAGCAATAAATGGGTTAGCATATCTGACAATCGCACTTATCGAATAACCTTTTGGTTATACGGCACGGTGTATCCCATACTTTGGGATGGGTCAACTTCCAGTGGGGGAGGCAATCGCGATTTATTTACATTTGTGTCCAGCGTTTTAGTGAAGTACTACGCAGATAACGATGCATATCAGTCACTTCCGGAAGCCTCATGGCCTTGATAAAGTGCATTGCCGCAGCGCATTAGCCGTGTGAGTGGTTAAAGTGCGTGTGAAATCACAGCTATGACAAGGGTTTGACTATGAGGAAGTTGTTATTGCCATGGTTGTTGTTTTGGGTATGCTCCCTGCCTGCCGAAACGTGGATACCACGAAACTGACCACTACTGCAGCGCCCGCACCAACTGTTATGCCCAGTGACTTTTATATCATCTATGAAAACGACTGGCGTTCCGGCCCATTCAGGACAATGCTTGATACTAAAAGAAAAATTATAGGTAAGACTTTTAGTCCAAGCGTTGGAGACTATATTTATACAACGTATGTTATACCAAGCGATGATTTAAAGCTCATTTACAATGCCCTCGTTGAGCATGATATAAAATCACTCAGCGGGCTTGGTGATACGTTGACAGAAGGGCCTATAATATCTCCATGGGTGGATTATAGAATCACATTCCGCTTAAACGGTGAGTTGCATACCATTATTTATAACAATTCGGCGTATGCATCATATCCAAACCTGTGGGCATTTAGCAATATGCTATATGATTACTGCGCGAACACTGAGGAATATCAATCCTTTCCGCCTACGCAGAATCCGATGTAAAATCTTCAACACTCTATTTATCTTGCTGTCCAACCCGCTGAAGAATTGAGCGTTCTCCTGTAGGGAGAACGCTCAATTTGCCATCAATGATTCTACGAACCAACCAGAACGGAATTAGCGAAGCCTATCACACTGGCCGGCCTTCATCTTCGCAGGTTGTAAAACGCTCCCATCCCTGCGTATCTGGCTTTGTCTCCCAGTTCGCTCTCGATGCGCAGCAGGCGGTTGTACTTGGCGGTGCGCTCGGAGCGGCAGGGGGCGCCGGTTTTGATCTGTCCGGTAGAGAGTCCGGCGCACAGGTCGGCGATAGTGACGTCCTCGGTCTCGCCGGAACGGTGTGAAACGACCGCCGTCCAGTTGGCCTGACGTGCCATTTCGATGGCGGCGATGGTCTCAGTAAGCGTGCCAATCTGATTGAGCTTTATCAGAATCGAGTTGGAAGCCTTCTGTGTGACTCCCTGTACCAGGCGTTTGATGTTAGTGACGTACAGGTCGTCGCCGACTAGCTGCACGCGATGGCCAACGGCGGCGGTGAGCATCTTCCACCCCTCCCAGTCGTCCTCGGCCATGCCGTCCTCGATGCTGATGATGGGGTAGTCGGCCACCCACTCCGCGTAATAGTCCACCATCTGCTTGCTGGTGAGCCGGGCGCCTTCGCGGGCGAGATGATACACGCCGTCTTCGTAAAGCTCGGATGATGCCGGGTCAAGGGCGATGAAGCAGTCCTCGCCGGGTTGGTAGCCGGCCTTTTCAATGGCGGCCACAATCAGCTCCAGAGGTTCCCTGTTGGTCGCCAAACTGGGTGCAAAGCCGCCCTCGTCTCCAACATTGGTGTTGAATCCGCGGCTCTTGATGATGCCTTTGAGCGCCTGACAGACCTCGGCGGCCATGCGCATGGCTTCAGCGAAGTTCGCCGCGCCCGCCGGGGCTATCATGAACTCTTGGAAATCGGTGGAGTCTGAGGCGTGTTTGCCGCCGTTGAGGATGTTTAATAGCGGCACAGGCAGAACGTACCCGCCATCAGTATTTAGATGCCGGTACAGCGGTTTTCCGGAGGAAGCGGCGGCAGCGTGGGCGGCCGCCAGTGAAACGCCGAGAATGGCGTTCGCTCCCAGCTGGCTTTTGTTCTCCGTGCCATCAAGCTCGATCATCGTCCGGTCCAGTTGCTCCTGCGCCGCCGGGTCCATGCCGGTGAGGGCGGGGGCGATTATGCCGTTGATGTTATCCACCGCTTTCAGCACGCCCAGCCCGTTGAAGCGTTTTTTATCGCCGTCGCGCAGCTCCACCGCTTCGTGTTTGCCGGTGGAGGCGCCGGAGGGCACAGCGGCTTCGCCGCACGCTCCCGATTCTAGTTCCACCCGCGCCGTCACCGTGGGATTGCCGCGTGAATCCAAGATTTCCCATGCCTGAATGTGTTTAATTCTGTCCATCAGTCAATCATCTCCAGCGCCATTTTGACCGCTTCTGCTGGGGTCGTGGCGCTTATAATAGGACATTTGCCCCGACCCTTGCGGGAGATTGTCCAGCTTTCCAGTCCGATGACCGGCAGCCCTGCGTTCAGGGCGTAGCCGATTTCTGTTAGGGTTCCGTAGCTACCGCCAACGGCGATTACCGCCTGTCCGGTTTTGACCACAGCGACGTTGCGGGCGTGTCCGACTCCGCTTGCGATAGGGAAATCCAGATAGGGATTACCCTCTCCGCGGTGGTTGCCGGGGAGGATGCCGATGGTTGTGCCGCCGACGCTTTTGGCGCCCCTGCAGGCGGCTTCCATCACCCCGCCCATGCCGCCGCATACCAATACGGCGCCGGCGTGGGCAATTTCTTTTCCCGCGGCTTCGGCCAGCGCAAGCTCTGATGCCGACGCTTGTGAAGCGCCGATGACGGAGATGAATTTGCGGTTATTCATTATCAATTCCTAAGGGGTACGGGGGATTATAACACCGGCGCCGGCGGCTGACAAGCAGCCATGCTTGTCCAGGTGTTTGGGGACACAAGGCCGAAAGTAATCAGTTTTCAGTGGTCAGTTATGAGTTTCGCACAAGTCCATCCTGGTGGTGAGGTGCCAATTACTACTCCCGCCTCCTCCGGATGCTTCGTCACTCGCAGGCTCGCTTCTCCGGCATGGATTTACGAGCATTCTGGATTGCGGGGCAATCCTGCAATGACGCGGGAAAGAGAATGTCATTCCGGTCTGCATGGGTGGACGCCGGAATCCGCACGGTGATGATTGCCGGAGATCACAAGGCCACCGCCATCGCTATCGTCAGGGAACTGTGCCTGTTAAAGGATGGGCTGTCAAAGCCGAAAAACCTCTTGAGGAAGCGCAAAGCCCGTGTTTCGTTATTCTGATTCTGGTGCAGTTTTTCAAGGCCTTCAATTGCCGTTTACTGGAGCGTTCCATATTCCGTGTGGGGATTTTCAAGAATAGCTGGCCATTGCATGGGAAATTGTGCTTCTGGTGCTTATCGTGCATCTGCCTGCTATGCATGGTTTTTTCAATAACCCACTCGCTTGATATGGGGGAGTGGCTGATGGCTTTGGGGCTGACATCCACGATATTCGTAAAGCTGGAGCTGTTCAAGCTTCTCAAAAAGATCTTCAGGCTGAAGAACGGCGCGTAAGAAGTGTATGGGTATGCCGGAAATAGCCGTCAGCTTTTAACCAGCATAATTGGCGTGCGGGCGCCCAGCATGACGTCTTCTGCGGTATCGCCGTAGGCCCAGCGGCTGATGCCGGAGCGGCCGTGTAGCACCATGGCAATAAGATTGGCGTTGTTGTTCACCGAAGCCTGCAGGATTTCTTCTGCCGGATCTCCGAACGGTATTTCCGACCTGACCCTGAACCCTGCGTCCTTGAAGTGTTTTTCAATATCTGCCAGATATGCTCCGGCCACCAGGCTGCATTTCAGGTTTTCCTGCTCGACCCGCGCCTCCCAGCTCTGCTCCAGGTCGGAAGGATAATCGGAGCATATTTGCGTGGGGGTGCAGGTGCGAATCAGTATTATTTGTACCGAATCCTTGCCCCATTGGGTGGCGATAGCCTCCACTGAGGGCAACACTGCCTCCGCCGATTTTGTGCCGTCCAGCGCCACCAAGATGCGTCGCTCGGGGAGCTTGTCCAAAATGATGGCGTCGTCTATTCCGGCGCGCACCAGCAACACCGGCACTTTAGCCTGGCGCAGTACCTTGTAGGTTACGCTGCCCATGGCCCAGCGGCTGACGCCGGAGCGTCCGTGGGTTGCCATCAGGATGATATCGACGCGGTTTTGCTGGGTATAGCGCAGGATTTCGTCCGCTGGCGTGCCGAACAGCAATTCACCGCGTACGTTGACGTCAGGCCTGCCGGCGGCCTCGCGGATTTTGGCGGCGGAATGCTCAATATAGGTGCGGTGCATGGCGGCGGCTCGATCCTGCGAGACATGCAGAAGGATAACCTCAAGCCCGTCAAAACGCTCCGCCAGTTCTCTGGCGTAATTGAACGTGACTTCAGAGATTTCAGAACCATCCAGCGGAACCAGCATTTTTTTGAACATAAGCCCGACCCCAGTTCGTTTATGATACATGAATGCAGGACTAAACTCAACGCGCCCACACGGCTGGGTTTTTGAGTAATGCTGTTGACTGGCGTTGCGCCCGTTTGCCTGTCTGGCTATAATACCTTAGTCCTCACGGGATATTTCCGCAGGAGATTGATATGGGATACGAAGATCACAAGGATATATCGCCTCAGGTTGTCGACTGCGCCGTAGTCATTATTTCCGACTCGCGCACCGAAAAGACCGATGAGTCCGGCAAACTGCTGGTTGACGGGCTGACAGCGGCCGGGCACAAGGTAAGTTCCTTTGCAATGCTCAAGAATGATGCAGAATCCATCCGTGAAAAATTGGGAGACCTGTTGCATTCTGCCGGTACGCAGGTGATTATCATTAGCGGCGGTACCGGCGCATCTAAGAAAGATATTACCATTGAAACGGTGCTGCCGATGCTGGAAAAACGGCTGGATGGTTTCGGGGAGCTGTTCCGATTCCTTACCTATCAGGAAATCGGTACGGGTAGTATTCTCAGTCGGGCTACCGCAGGGGTCGCTCTCGGCAAGATTGCGATTTGCCTGCCAGGATCGCCCAAGGCGGTCAGGCTGGCGCTGGAGAAGATAATCCTGCCGGAGATTGGTCATCTGCTTCGCGAGGCTTCCCGATGAAGCCACTTGCAAAGCTGGTGGAGTTTGACCAGGCGCTTACCGCGGTGCAGAGCGCGATGAACTTCGTGGAGCGTGTCGAGGCCGTGCCGCTTGACATGGCGCCCGGGCGCGTTTTGGCCGAGGATATTGTCGCCGCTGATTCAACGCCCCCATTCGACCGTGCCTCCATGGATGGCTACGCCGTGCAGGCTGCCGATATAGCCTCTGTTCCGGCAACTCTGGAGGTGACGGGTGAGTTATACGCCGGCAGTGTGGCGAAAAAACCGCTTATGGCGGGGCAGGCTGTTTACATAACAACTGGTGCGCGTCTGCCGCAGGGCGCCGATACCGTAGTGATGGTTGAGGATACCAGCCGTATCGGCGATAGCGTCAATATCACCCATGGCTGGTCGAAAGGCTCTAACATTCTGCTCAGGGGATCGGACATCGTGGCTGGTGAGGTTGTGTTGAAATCCGGTACTCTGCTTGCTCCTGCGCGCATTGGCGTGCTGGCTGCGCAGGGGTTTGGGGAGGTAAAGGTATTTGCCTCTCCGGTGGTGGCTATCCTCACGACCGGTTCGGAAATTGTTGCTCCTGGTGGGAAGCTGAACGACGCCCAGGTATACGATATCAACTCTCACACGCTGGCGGCTGTCATAGTGCAGAACGGGGGCATTCCGCGCCTGCTGGCGATAGCTGCCGATGATAGGGACGGGCTCAAGGCCGCGTTGGAGCAGGCGCTGGCGTCCGCCGACATGGTGGTGACATCCGGCGGCTCATCGGTTGGGGAAAAGGATTACATGCCTGAACTACTGGAAGAGATGGGTGAGGTAAAGTTTCACGGAGTGCGGCTTAAACCTGGCAAACCATCGGCTTTTGCTGTGGTAAACGGCAAACCTGTTCTTGGTATGCCTGGGTATCCCACTTCTTGTCTGATGAATGCCTATTTGCTGCTGGCGCCCGCTGTGCGCCGTATGGCACGCCTGCCGGAAGCCAAATCGCACGAGGTCTCTGCGGTGACTGGGGAGGATTTGAAAGGCGTTCCCGGAAGGCCGTTGTTTCTGCCGGTGCGGCTGGAAGCCGGCCAGGTCTTCAATGTGTTCAAAAACGCCGGCGCCATCACCAGCATGGCGCGCGCAGAAGGCTACACCGTCATTCCGGCGGATGCCGATCTGCCTGCCGGCTCCGCCGTGCGCGTTATCCTGTTTTAGGCTGGAGCGTTTCTTGCATCGCCAATCGTGGGAAGATTATAAAACTTTGTACAGGTGAACCAGACAATCAAACTGGAAAGGTTCTGTTCTAGACCAATACTACATCATCGCCGGTCTTTACCTCTCCGCCTTTGATGACGCGAGTGAAAATACCCTCGTGAGGCATGACGCACTTGCCGACCTGTTTGAAAATCTCGCAGTGTGAGTGACATTCTTTGCCGATTTGTGTGACTTCCAGCAGGATGTCGCTTCCTACTTTGATGCGCTGCCCGATGGGCAGCTCGTAAAGCACCAACTCCGGTCCATCCACGGTAAGGTTCTCCGCGAAATCGCCTGGTCCTACCTCGATGCCCAGTTTGCGCATTTTCTCGATGCTGGACGTCGAAAGTAGTGACAGCTGGCGATGCCAGCCCGCCTTGGAGTGGGCGTCGCCTTCCAGCCCGAAGTCCTCTTTCAGCAGGCCGCAGCCGATGTCATGCTTTTTCTCTCCCGCTTTTTCGCTTGTGCAAACCGCTACGATTTTAGCCATTGCCTTCCTTTCCCCTATTGTATGTGCCGCTTTTGCCGCCGCTCTTGTGTTCCAGTCTGATGGATTCTATGGTCATGCTGCGGTCTACGGCCTTGCACATGTCGTAAATGGTGAGGCAGGCGGCAGCGACCGCTGTTAGCGCCTCCATTTCCACGCCGGTCATGCCGGTGCATTTGGCGGTTGCGGTTACTTTGACATAATCATCTTCGCTGTATTCGAAATCCACTGCCACTCCGGTAATCAGTAGCGTGTGGCACAATGGTATCAGTTCTGGGGTTTTTTTGGCGGCCATGATGCCCGCGATGCGCGCCACGGCCAACACGTCACCCTTCTTAAGCTGATTCTGTTTGATTTTAAGCAATGTTTCCGTTCGCATGCGCACCCCGCCGGAGGCAACAGCTATGCGCTCGGTGTCGGGCTTACCTCCCACATTGACCATGTGAGCTTCGCCGGCGGCATTGACGTGAGTCAGATCTGCCATTTTAATTTCTCCTCTTTCCATTGGCAAGAGTGAGCCGTGAGGAATTTTCGCAGTCGTGGTGTGCAGATTTAAAAACTGATAACTGGTAACCCACAGCTATCCCCCGATCTGTCTCATGTTGCGGCCGCTTGGCGCGATGCTCTCCGCCAGTTGATGTCGCTCGTATTTGAGGGTAGCGGTGTCCAGCAGCAGTTTTTGCAGTTCGCTGTCGCTGGCTCCGCCGCGCAGCGCCGGCTTTAGGTCTACTTCATCGTCGCGCAGCAGGCACGGGCGTAGCTTGCCGTCGGCGGTCAGTCGGAAGCGGTTGCATTCTTTGCAAAAGCAATCGGTTACCGGCGCGATGAAACCGATGGTGCCTTCCGCGCCAGCTATCCTGAAATAGCGGGCAGGGCCGTGTCCGTTGGCGGTCCTGCTGGGAAGCAGTTCGCCGAATTCGCGCTCAATGCGCTCTTTGATTTCGCTGATGGATACCATTTTGTGTCCGTCATCGTCCTTAACCAGTGGCATTTCCTCTATGAAGCGCACGTGCCAGTTGTCGGTGAGCGTCCTGCGGGCGAAATCGTTGATTTCGTCCTCATTGATCCCGCGTAGGACTACGGTGTTGGTCTTGACCGGATTGAGGCCGGCCTGTCTGGCCGCCTCAATGCCTGCCAGCACGTCCGGTAGCGCCGGCACGCCGCACATCCGTTCAAAACGCTCCGGCTTAAAGGTGTCGAGAGAGATATTCACCCGGGACAGTCCGGCTTCCTTTAATTCTTTTGCCATCTGCGTCAGGCGGATGGCGTTGGTGGTCATCGAAATTTCCTCAATGCCGGGCACAGCCTTGAGTATACGTATCAAATCGGTCACGCCGGGTCTAACCGTAGGCTCGCCACCGGTGAGTCGGATATTACTTATGCCGAGTGCCGCCGCAGAGCGCACCACGCGCTCAATTTCTTCGTAGCGCAGGATGTCTTCGTGGGAGAGGTGTTCAAACTCTGAAGAGCTGCAATAAACGCAGCGCAGGTTGCACAGGTCGGTGACCGATATGCGCATGTAGTCTATCTGACGATGATATGTATCCAGCAGGCTGCGGGTCATAACAGGCGTAATTATACCATAAACCGATAGCGCTGTATTACCGGTAATAGAAGCTTTATTCGGTGGGCTGTTTACGCTGAGTTAGACAATCCAGAGCGGTGACACCCCCCTGTAAAGACCTGTCTCCGCTCCTTTTTGCAGAAAGAGAGACCTTGCCCACAGGCAAGCAGAGGGTTTTTTAGCTGGATTGTCTGGGAAAAATTTTCCTGTAGCACCTTTTGGGAAAAGTGGGCGAAAACTGAAGACTAAAAACCAATTGCTGCCCGCTTCCATACCAAATGCCACTAATCACATGAACAAATACTGGTACTTTACAGCCTGCCGTCTTTGCTTTAGAATTGTGGATGCGCGGGTGTAATTCAGCGGTAGAATGTCTGCTTCCCAAGCAGAAAGTCGTGGGTTCGAATCCCATCACCCGCTCCAATTTTTCAAAAACAGCAAAATAACTAGATAGTGTGGACATGATATTAAGCCAATATCTTCAACCACAGTGCAATACACTGAATTTGCACAGCGGCAATGAACGAAGTCGTGTTCTTGGCATATCGTGTAGCAATACCTCTCCATCGTTTGAGCATAAGGAATGCATTTTCAATCAAATGACGCAGCTTGTATAAATCTTTGTCATACTCTCTTTGCTCCACATGGTTTCTTTTGGGCGGAATCACGATTTCCATTTCCATTGATTTTGCAAGTTGAAACAACTTATTTACGTCATAACCTTTATCTGCCAAGAAAGCCATGGCCTTTATCCGCAACTCATAATTCAAAACTGACGCTCACCGGCTGTTTTGGTGTAGAATTGCGGCGTGATGAAGGATATTTTCGGGAGTGCCGGAATCAATGATTTCGAGATGAAGCAGCCATGGAAAACGATACAGGTGACGTACCAGGTGTTTTTGACTGAAACAAGAATGTGCTACAATGTCTTACGCTGAAAAAATGCTTGGAGATGATATGGCGAGTACGACAATGACAATCAGGCTCAACGCTGATGACAAAGACCTCATCAGTGCCTACGCAAAGGCCTTCGGACAGTCCGTATCGGATTTCATGCGGGAATCGGCCTTGGAACGCATTGAAGACGAGCTTGACATGAAGGCCTGGGACGCAGCAAAGCGTGAATACGACAGGAACCCGATCAGCTATTCCTCATCTGAGGTAGCTGAGAAGTATTTATGAAGTGGAGCCTGAGGTATGCCGCGAAGGCTGAAAAACAGCTCTCCAAGCTCGACGGGGGACAGAGCAGAATTATTGTTGCCTGGCTTTTGAAAAATATTGAAGGCTGTGATAATCCGCGTGTTTTCGGATCTCCGTTGTCCGTCGACCATAAAGGAAAGTGGCGATACAGGATTGGCAGTTATCGGGTGCTTATTGAAATACAGGATAATGTGCTGATTGTTTTGGCTCTTCAGGTCGGGCACCGAAAAGGCGTCTACTCAAAGTAGGAAAGAGAATTATCTTTAACGGCGTGAGCAACCAGAATCTTTCACAGCGCGTTGCCATGCGCCAGCGCGAAATGCGGCGTATAGAGCGCATTTTTATCTATCATCGTTGGCTGTATATGGCCGCCATTGGCCTGATGGCACTGGTATATCCGGAGTTGCCAATAACGGTGATTATCGTGTTGGCGGGTGTGCTGGGCGTCACCAACCTGGCGGTGGCCTTTCTGTACCGTCGGCTATCTACACTTCAGGCACAGCGGGCGCTCAGTCTGGCGGCTTTTGCCGTGGACGGCCTTTCGCTGTGGGGATTGATGCTGCTGTTTATAGATGAGCCGGTGGCGCTGGTGTATGCTGTTTTCACCCTGATAGTAATTGAAGGGGCGGTGCGCTTCAGCCTTGTCGGAAGTCTTCTGACCGGAGCATTTTTTGTGGTGGGGCTATCTGTTGCCTGGGGATACCGCGTGCTAGTGTTGGGCATGGACTTTGATCTTTCATCATATGTTTTTTGGGTTGGGCTGATTGTGCTTGAGGCTATCATGGTTGGCATGGCGGTGCGCGAAGGGCGCAAACAGCGTTTCTATGCTGAGGCGTTGGCTGCTGAAAGTACGCGCGAGACAGAGCGCCGCCGTATTGCCAGCGAACTGCATGACACCGTGCTCAAAAGTTTGCAGGGGCTGGCATTCGAAGCCCACGCAATGGAGCGCTCCGCGCAGGATAGCTTGAAGGTGACGGAACAGGCGCGCTATATCGCCGGCGTTTGTCGCGAGATGAGCGAAGAGATTCGCGGCGTAGCGCTGGAGATGCGTGATGATGCGGACAGCGTTCACGACTTTGCCGTTGGGTTGAAAACCATTGTGGATGGCTGGAGTCGGGCTTCCGGCATCAGCGCGGAACTCAGCGTTTACGGCGATATTCCCGATTTGCCTGTAAAGCGCGCCCATAATCTGCGCCGAGTTGCCGGCGAAGCGTTGTCCAACGTGGCGAACCATTCTGGAGCCACGGGTGTCAGTGTCCGCCTCGGTGTTCACGACGGTTATTTGAAGCTTGAGGTGGCTGACGATGGCCATGGCTTTGACGCTTCCGGCGGCCTCGACCGTTTTGTCAGCGCGGGACGTTTGGGGCTGGTGTCCATGAAAGAGCGGGTGGATGCGGTGTGTGGCGCTTTTGCTATCGACAGCCGCCCTGAGGGCACTACGGTTTCTGCCAGCATCCCGCTGTCCGAGGGGGCGGCATGAGAATCTTTATCGTGGACGACAATTTCGTGGCGCGGCGCGGATTGCGCGGCGTTTTCGAATCGGAGCCGGATATCGTCGTTGCCGGCGAGGCCGCCAGTGGGCGGGAAGCCATCGAAAAATTGATAAGAACCCCCGCCGACGTGGTGCTGATGGATGTGCGTATGCCGGACGTCGACGGGATTGCCGCTACTGCCGAAATCGCGCGAATTATCCCCGGAATCCGGATACTGATGGCTACCGTAAGCGAAGATCCCGCTGTGCATATGCAGGCCATGTTGGCCGGTGCCGCGGGGTATCTGGTTTACGGACATTTCAGCGTTGGGGAGCTGTTGATGGCGGTGCGCGCCGTGGCACAGGGGGAGCGTGTAGGCATTCCACCGCTACCCCAGACGCCTGACTCTCCGGATGTTTCCTCGTGGCAGTTGACCAGGCGCGAGAGTGAAATCCTGAAGCTGATTGCCGCTGGCATGGATAATCGTGAAATCGCCGCTTCATTCGCCATCGAAGAGAAAACGGTCAAAAATCACATCAACAGTATCTATTCCAAGATTGGCGTCACCAGCCGCCGCGAGGCGATTTACTACATGCTGGGCAGGGAGATGAACGGATAGCGTGCAACCTGCATCTCTCGGTAATCAGTTTTCAGACGATACATCCACCTGTACCTTACCTGTTAACCGATGTGTAGAGATGTGTGAAGTTGACAAGCGTGGATTCTTGCGCGTTACGGCAATTATTGCTATCCTAATGTGTTGGCGGGCCGCTAGCTCATTCGGTAGAGCAACTGACTTTTAATCAGTAGGTGCTGGGTTCGAGCCCCAGGCGGCTCATTTTTCCAATCATTTCTCCCATTCCTGCCCTAATTCCAAAGACAGGATGGATATAATTTCGTTTATCGGTGTGCAGTATGCTATGTTCTGCATCGGGCCTACGTAGTCGTAGGCCTCTCACGCCATGCCGGTGCCATTCCCTTTATGTTTAGCAGCGGGCCACCGGAGTTGACGTCGGTGTCTGTCTGGCGGTAATGCCTGCCGTTAAGTGTTCGGTTGGCTGTTAACATGCCGAAAGACCACGATGGCGGGGCGTATCCAAGCGCGACGCCCCAAGCTACCACGAAGCCGTCCACCTGTGCTTGTGCGGATGAATTGAGAACGACTTGCCGCAGTCCCGAAGGCGTATTAGCCAGTTGCCTTGTGCATTGTGGTTGCTGCCTCAGGGCTGGCGCGATGTATCGCCGCGCATGGAGGCGTCATCTCGCTGCCGGATGACATTGCGCTGTATCTTGCCGCTGGATGTCTTTGGCAACTCCGTGACGAATTCCACAATCCGCGGATATTTGTACGGGGCAGTAACGTGCTTGACGTGGTTTTGCAGTTCCTTTTTCAGGGTGTCCGATGCCTCAAATCCGCGGGATAGTACGACAGTGGCTTTGACCACCTGCCCGCGTACCGGGTCGGAGGCTGCCGTCACTGCGCATTCCAGCACCGAAGGGTGTTCCATAAGCGCGCTTTCCACTTCAAAAGGTCCGATGCGGTATCCGGAGCATTTGATGACGTCGTCGTTGCGCCCGACAAACCAGTAATAGCCGTCGGCGTCGTGCCAAGCCATATCGCCGGTGCGGTAGCAGCCGCTGTGCCAGCTTTTCTGCGTGGCGTCCGGCTCCTTCCAGTAGCCTCTGAATAACCCCGGCAGGTTGCTGTTTTCGCCGGGAAACGGCACGCCGCTTCCGGTTGTTTCCTGTTCAATCTCGTACATATTGGTGCCGGCGGCGGTTATGCTGATGTTACCCACTATACCGTCATCGCAGGGAACGTCGTTATCATCGAGAATGTTGAGGCCGAAGAGCGGGCTGGGTTTTCCCATCGAGCCGGGCTTGACCGGCAGCCATTTGAAAACGGCGGCCAGCACCGAGGTTTCGGACTGTCCGAAGCCCTCGCGGATTTCCATTCCCGTTTTCTCTTTCAGTTGATGAAAAACCTCAGGGCTGAGCGGTTCGCCAGCTACCGAGCTGTGGGCAATGAAGCTGAAGTCGTAACCGGAAAGATTTTCCTTGATGAGATAGCGGTAAATCGTGGCCGGCGCGCAGAAGGAGTATGGGCGAATGCGCTGGATGGCCGTCAGCATCCCTTGTGGGGTGAATTTTTCCGTATCGTACACACCGATGGCGGCGCCGCAGATCCACTGCCCATAGATTTTGCCCCAGGCGAATTTAGCCCAGCCGGAATCGGTTTGGGTCATGTGTACCCGATCGTCTTCCACTTCGTGCCAGTATTTGGCGGTGACGATATGTCCCAGTGGCAGAATGAAATTATGCAGCACCATCTTGGGCATTCCAGTGGTGCCGGAAGAAAAATAAATCAGCATAGGATCGCCGTTTCGTGTGGCGCCAGCGCCGGTCGGTCGCACAAAATCTTCGGAGCCGGCTTCAATAAGCTCCCGCAGGTCGAGAAAGTCTGGGAGGCGCGCCTCGCCCAGTACGACTTTATGCTCAATGGTTGTGCAGTCCGGCAGAGCCTGCTCGATGCTTTCCAGCAGTTCTGCATCGTCAACCGTGATCAGCATTTTGACTTCGGCCATATTGCAGCGGTAGACCACATCCTTGCGCGTAAGCTGGAACGAGGCTGGCAGGCACACCGCCCCGATTTTCATCAGCGCCGTCATAATCACCCAGACCTCCGGGCGCTGTTTGAGTATCAGCATCACCACGTCGCCTTTTTTGATGCCGAGACCGGTGAGCGCGCTGGCGGCCTTGTCCGAAAGGCGTTTCATGTCGGCGAAGGTAAAGGATTTCATCGCCTCCGTATCGTCGGTCCAGACTAGTGCCAGTTTTTCTGGCTGAACTCTGGCCCATTCATCTACTACGTCGTAGGCGAAGTTGAAGTTCTCCGGTACGATGCAGCGATAATTTGCATAGAAATCCTCGTAGCTGTCAAAGTCAATTCTGGGGCAGTATCTGGAAAGAATTTCGTTCATGCTAATTCCTGTATGATGGTAATGAATTTGGCCGGTGCCTCAACAGCCGACTGGGCGTGCGGCAGCTCGGCGTTAAAGTAAATCGAGTCTCCGGCATCAAGAATGTACTCTCGTTTTCCCACGGTCACCCTGACACGACCTTCCGTGACATAATTGAATTCCTGACCATTGTGGCTCACCGGTAGCGCAGGCTCTTTGGCGGGGTCAAGGCTGACCATCAGCGGCTCAATTTTACGGGACTTGAAGTTGTAGGCCAGCGATTGATATTCGTAGCCGGGATAGCGCTCGACCTCCAGACCCTTGCCTGCCCGGCAGACCGCTGCTGTATCCATTCGCGGACTGTCACCAGTTAGCAGTATGGTCGCGTCCACCTCAAGGTGGCCGGCGATTTTATACAGCGCGCTGATGGGGATGTCCAGCTCTCCGGCTTCATATTTTTCGTAGGTCTCCAAGGGAATGCCAACTTCCCTGGCGATATCGTAAGCGGAGATTTCCATAATCTCCCTCAGTTCTCTGATTCTTTTGGGTATCTGCGCGACGTTATCCATAATCACCTCTCTGCTAGTTTGCCTTGTTTAAGAAAAAAATTCAAGCTGGTGTATAAACCCAATACACATTGGACGTGTCAACGGGACATGTATCTAAAAAGTCTTGTTGAAAATGTCAGAGCCTACGGCGATACAACCAATATAACAGAGATATTATTCCACGAACAATACGAGTGTGCGTATGAATTGGGTAAGCAGATGATGGTGAGGTCGGGGCAAGTGTAATAGTCCCTCCACGCGACACCTTTTTCGAAGTCGTTGTATAAGATGACCCCGCAGGCAAAAGCTCCATAGCCAATACTTGTT
>WREQ01000003.1 GCA_009779255.1 Dehalococcoidia bacterium | reverse complement strand
GATTCCGAGACTGGCAACTACTACCTGAGGGCTAGATTCTATTCGCCAACCATTGGCCGTTTCACTCAAGAGGACACCCATTGGAACCCCACAAACATGGTGTATGGGGATGATCCTCAAGACCCATTGGGGTTGGGTGTCTACGTGCCTAGTCTGGTTGCTATATGGCAGAGCGGCAATTTGTATGTGTATTGCATGAATAATCCCGTGATGGGGATTGACCCGACTGGATTAAGAACATACATAGTTAATGGCATTAACAATCAATATGGTTCTGAGGGGCCGCAATATGCGCGTGATCTTAGAGATATGCTAGTCGCTATGGGTGTCCAAGACGTTAGAATTATATCGGTATATCAAGTGAAACGGGCAGATGGAACGATACAAAATGTTCTTAATATTCTTGATGGGGCTGGAAAAGTTATCGGTGAAATGATTGGGTTTAGAGATACGTCAGAAGCCATTAGTCAAATGATTCAAAACGATTTAGCCGCACAAGCGTTGGCGGAGGGTGAGCAGTTAAATCTAATTGGATATAGCGGCGGAGGGCAATTAGTTCTAAATGCTGCTAACAAATTAGCAGGGAAAGCGACTATTGACAATACTGTGCTCATAGGGGCACCGGCTATGAAAATCAATAATAAAAACACCGGTCAAATCATGAATATATGGTCTTGGAACGACCCGCTATCTTGGAATATTTCTTGGTGGAATAACCTGACAAATGTTAGAATGGGAGGCGTAGGGCACTCACAATATTTTAACAGCATCAATATGCCAATACTTGTAGAGCATATCACAAAAAGGGTTAAATGATCTCGTATTTTGAGAACGATATGCTGATTAAAATGATAAGCCTAATTTTGTGTGTCTTAATATTTATGACTGGCTGTGCTTGCAATGCCGAGAAAATGGTTGGTGCTGAAAAAATGATAATCAACAAATCTCAAGGTATTGTTCAGTGGTATGAAGGCTCAAAACAAACAAGCGCATTACTTGGAAAAGCTGAATTGTTATGGCTCGAACATACTAACAATAAAGGGAGAGATGTTTTTTCAAACATGGATGCCGATGATTTTGTGCTGAACATCTCCTTCAAAGCGAAAAATGCAAAAGGCAGAGTAAGTCCATTGGAAATTTACGCTATTTTTAATTGCTATATAGAATTGCAAAAACAGCTGTCTGAATGCAATGTGGTTTCAATTTTATGTAGTTATAGCCGTGGTTTAGGGATAGATGACGCAAGCACGTGGTTGATAATCATAACATACGATGAATTCGAGCTATTATATAATAATACAGATATTGACGACAAAAAAAGCAATGAGCTTGCGAAAGAGCTTGGGGATATGTGGATTAACGAAAATCACTATAATAGACTTGGTTTGGTTTTTGAAGATTCGGATAAATATAGGGAGCTGTTAATTACACCGTGGAAAAATAATCAACCTTCCTTAAGTGTGGATTTTTCAGCAGGGTATTTTTATGGCAGCAACAAGTTATCTGTTTACAAAATAAGCCATTATAATGATACTATCTCTTCTTCACAAACAACTTGGTCAACCTATATCAACGAAACAGGCTTTTTATATGGTGTTTGGAATGAACAAAACAGCATTTGGCTGTATGGTGAGGATATTGGTATAAGGCTGTATAAGTTTGATGGTGATAAAAACTGGGAACAGGCTGACTACACGGACGAAAATCAAATCCCTTATGCTTTGAAAAAGGTGTTGGAAACAAAGAGATAATAATGTCACGTCTGCGCTTACCAGGTTACTTGTTAGAATGCTATTTGGTGTGGTTCTTGGCCCATTGGGTAGTATGATTGTGGATTGGTTTGGTGTAGAAGAATAGGTTGATGGATGAGAGAACTGAAAAAAGCCATCTGGATTTGTTATATCATTCAAGCAGCGTTGATAATACTATTTGTACTCATTTTGGTTCTCAATAAAATACTTTCATCGCAAGGTATTGTGCCAATACCACTCAGCCCATGGATTATACCAATAGTTTTTCCCATGAACTATGTATTATGCATAATACTGTTTATAACCGCATTCAGTAGAACTTTGAGAAAGACAGATCCTGATTTGTACGATGATTTAATTGGGCAGAGTCCGCTTAGTTTTATTAGTTACAGAGGTTGGGGGTTTGCTTTTAAGGGCGACTGTGGAAATGAGGCAGTCAATAAACTCAGAACATATGCTAGGAGTTATTACTTGTTGATATTTATCATTTTTATGGAGGTTGTGTTTGCATCGTTAATACTTAACTAGCTACTGCGAAAATAGAAGTAGAAGCTCTTTAGAAACTGATACAGACCAAAGGCAACGTTCAACAATCCATGGACCTCATAGTAAAAACAACTCTGATTCATTTTCATTGAAGACCTTCCAATTAAGGTGGAGAGTTAAATTATGGACATCAAATATAGGATACTGTTGGTGATGATAGCATCGCTAATAGCATTAACGGGTTGCGGGGGATACTCTATGCGTCCGGAAAAAGCATTGAGTAACTTTGCAAAAGCCATTGAAAACGGAAAAATTGGAGAACTCAGCCTAACAATTTATCATTTGGATGCCAGTATCTTTACCCTTGCCCCATTGAGGGTCAATGATTTAATTACTCATATAATGGTTCGTAAAATTGATGTTGACGGCACTCGTTTAATAGAACATTCTGACTTACTTAAACAGCTGTGTTCTGTTACACTTGTCCCCGTCAAGCAAGTCTCATACACTGATGCTCGGGTTTATTATGTGGTTAAAGACAGAAACGGTAGAAAAATATTTGATGTCGCTCTGTGGAGAGTGTATGAGGGCACTCAGTTGGATAACGGTAGCATATTCGTCTTTAGCGCATTAGTCAATAGAGTTGAGTTTGAAGATAACAACATTTTTTATGATGCAATAATACCATTTCTGCCTGAAGATACGATATTTTATTACTGCCAGGCAAGCTGTAATGAATGATAAGGTTGCGCAGTAGTATTACAATGAAATACCGCAACGATTCTGTTGTTTCTGCTTCCATCGTTGCATTTGTGCTCTGCATCGTCATAACGGCGCTCATGTTCGTAGTGGTGATATGGCAAAATGGTTCAATTGTATACCCAAGCATACTTGCCGCTATACTCGTTTTGTCAGTGGTCATCGGATCTCTATTCGCCTATGCATCTATTGTTATTGATGAAAGAGGGATTGCTAGAGACTTCCTTTTATGGCGTTGGAGAAAATGGACATGGGAAGATATCGTGGAAATCGGAATCATTGATCCCTATATTACCATTTCATATGCCAGAACCAGTCGAGTGCATATACATCATCCTGCGCATATCTATTTTTCCACTAAAGACAATAAGGACTATAACCAATGCAGTCTTTGGTACGCAAAGGACAAAAAATATTTTGTCATGATACCAAATACCCAAAAACACGAGGAGTATATTTTACGACTAGCAAAAAACAATCCTTCCATCAGAGTTAAATTTCGGGGTTTCCCTGCCAAAGAATAGGTGCTATGTATTAAGTATTTATCCCACTGGTATGTATAAGGGCAAACACATATTGGACTCATATAGGCAATTGATACCAACATACCCAAAGTGTTAATATACTGGCACTCGCACCTTAACAACTGAATATCCAAACTGACCACAACGGCGTAACCTACTACCTCTTCAACGCTCACGGGGATGTGGTGCAGCTGGCGGACTCAAACGGCGTGGTAGTCAAGACCTATAAGTACGATGCGTTTGGGGCGGAGTGGAACCCAAGTTCCGGTGATGCGAATCCATTCCGTTATTGCGGGGAGTACTGGGATGGGGAGACTGGCAACTACTACCTGAGAGCTAGGTATTACGATCCTAGTATCGGGAGATTTACGCAGGAAGACCCAATCAACGCCGGCTTAAATTGGTACACCTACTGCAATAATAATCCAGTGCTGTTCATTGATAGAACCGGACATTATGCGGAAGCGTTGCAATGGGTTCCATCTTTATCAGGTGCGTTGCCGTGGCTTGTAGGTGGAATAGCAACCGGCATGGCAAGTATTAAAACAGCTATTGCTACATCGTGGTTTGTGCCTGTTGCAATAGCGGCGACGGCGGTTGCAGCGGTTGCTATTGGAGTGGTTGTTTATCAAGCCACAGTATATGTGGCGGAAGCAAATCAAGCTAAAACTTGGGTAGACGCACAAGTCGCAGCTCGAACATTAAGCACGAACAATCTGCGTGACAACACGATCTATGTAATGGTAAATAAAAGCACACAGCAGGTCTGGTATGTCGGGATGACAAGCGATTATACAGGTCGCCAGCAAGCACATTTTGGTGGAAGCAAACCAAGATTTGATTCAGATGTTTATCAAATGGTACCTATTGCAACTGGTATGACGCATAACGAAGCAAGAGCATTAGAGCAAGCTCTTATCACGGCTTACACATTAGAGGCTTTGGCTAACATGATAAACTCTATCTCGCCATCAAAATGGTCTAACTTCAAAGACGAGTTTGCCCGTGCAGGAAGCCTCATTAGCGGAGCTTTTAACTAAGCTAAACCGTACTGCATGGTATCTCCTCTGCAAAAGAGGAGATACC
Source organism: Dehalococcoidia bacterium (assembly GCA_009779255.1). Classification (GTDB taxonomy): domain Bacteria; phylum Chloroflexota; class Dehalococcoidia; order Dehalococcoidales; family UBA1222; genus WREQ01. Next base: position 49,563 of record WREQ01000003.1, on the reverse strand, counting down.
ATGCCTAAATATCAAATCGTGAGGTGATATAATGGCGGTCTTAAACGAAACACAAATCCAAAATAAATATTTCGGAGAAATCGGCGGTTTTCCATCATCGAAGATTATTCATGAGTTGAATGAATACAACGGTGAGGAACAAGCGTGTATTGCTTGTACACAACTTAATGGTGAAGAAGTAAAAATAATATTTTCTGATGTGAAAAGCTACACTGAACGTGATAAAAAGCGTATTTTGAATGAATGGCTTGCCTTCTTGCGTGCAAATACCAAAGCCCTTAAAGCGTTGCATTTTAACTCTCGTGTTTCGCAAGCGTTGTTTGATGCGGCTTGTTGTCAGGAAAATTTAGAGGAACTTCGCTTCAAGTGGGGAGTATATTCAGAGTTATCGGCACTTCAAAAACTTAACAAACTAAAATTTTTGTATGTCGGTCAAGGTTCAAGCGTTCAAGAAATAGCAGTCCTTGGGCAACTTAAAAATTTAGTGGTTCTTCATGTCGAAGCGTTCAAGAAGATAGACGATTATTCTCCGCTGATTACTCTAAATAATTTGGAACAATTAGTGATTACGGGACCGATACTCGGAACCACGCCTATTAGAGATTTAGAATTTCTACGTGAAATGAAAAACTTACGTTCTATATCCCTTTCTAATGTGACCATCAAACGAAAATATACGCCTAATGAACTTGATAACCTCCGTGTAGCAGTGCCCCAATTACATGACGTCAATAATTGTATCTTTGGCCGTTAAGTTTCCCTTTCCTGCGCCTATCGAAAGATAGGCGCAGGAATATAATCTTCGCTCCGCTAATCAAATTGTCAAAGAGCATTACGAGCGGCGTGTGCCGCCGCATATGCGGGGATATTTTCGACCGACAGCCCGCGAGGTGTCCGCAGACACCGCACTCCTGCCCCGCCCGTGGCGATGCGTCCCTGCCGGATTGATAACGCGGTTAGCGTCCATCAGCCTCGGCAACCGTTCCCCCTCGAAGAGCCCACGGCACTTTGCGGCAAAACCAAAATATCATAGTGCGCCTGAATCAATCCGATGATTTAACGTTCAACTATTGTACAAGTTCAAACAGATATTGGCCTCTTAGCTTGGTGTTAGGAGTCAGGAAATGAAACAGGTCTATACACCCGGTTGACATGGGAGGTATTTCCCTGTATACTCAACCACACTTGATTTTTTGCAAGTCCATTTTACTTATGGGAGGATAGCAGTTATGAGGGCTCATGGGTTTTCCAAAACACCAATTTTAGGGTTTGCCGCAGTCCTCATTCTTTCCCTCAGCGTTGTAGTAGGCTGCAACAACAACCAGACTCCTGCGACTGGCGCCGCCGCTTTCAGTATAATCGACGACAGCGGCGCAACCGTCAGTTTCGACAAGCCGGTTGAGACCATTGTTTCAATGGCTCCCAGCAACACCGAAATCATCTATTTTGTCGGCGCAGGAAGCAAACTCATTGGCAGGACAGATTATTGCAATTATCCCCCTGAGGTTGCTTCCGTTCCGAGCATAGGCGGCTATTCGAATCCGGACAAGGAACAGATTGTAATTCTGAACCCTGATGTGGTGCTGGCTACCGGAGCACACATTTTAATGGGTGACGTTCAGTGGCTGAAAGACCATGGATTAAAAGTTGTGGTTATGGAGCCAAAAGATATTGATGGTATCATGAACGATATTGTGATAGTGGGCGAACTGGTTGGTGGCAAGGCTATCGCTGAACAAAAGGTGGATGCGCTTGAGGCTAGGGTCGGGCATGTTGTCAATAGCATCGCGCATTTGAGTACCAGCTCCGGTGTTTTGTTTGTCACATGGCATGACCCTCTGTGGACGCAGGGAGATGGCGCGTTTATGGACAGCGTGATAAAGCTGTCGGGAGGCACAAATATTTTCAGTGATGTTGCTGGGGACGCACAGGTCGATATCGAACTGGCCGTCACCAGAAATCCACAGGTCATCATTGTGACGGGCAGCATGGGTTCAGATACGATGTCTTACGACTATATCATTGCTGCGGATTCTCTGTTCAAAGCCACCGACGCTTACAAGAATGACAAGATTATGCTGCTGGATGGTGATCTGGCTACGCGGCCGAGTCACCGGTTGGTCGACACCTTGGAATTGGTGGCAAAGTTTTTGTATCCCGAAATATTCTCCTGACGGGTTTTTGGCTGGATTGATGACTGCTGTATATGGAAATAGCCACCCCTTTGCATCTCCACCTGTAGCAACCTGGCTGTAAGCGGTTTCTGAGAGGCGCGGATTGTATAATATGACCAACGGACAGGATGAGCCGGAGAAATTGCAAAGCGTATCCCTTAAATGGAAGAGTCGCGTTATTGCCATCGTTTGCCTGCTGCTTCTGCTGATGATCGTTGCGTTATTGGCGATAGGCATTGGTAGTACGCGCATCTCGTTTTCTACTACCCTGAGTATCATATTGTCAAAATTGCCCGGAGTCTCCATCACGCCGACATGGCCGGGGCCGATTGAGACAGCCATACTCAACATCAGAATGCCAAGGGTTATTTTAGCCGGAGTCAGCGGCGCGGCGCTGTCTGTAGCTGGGGCGACCTATCAGGGGTTGTTTCGCAATCCGCTGGCCGACCCGTATTTGATAGGGGTGTCACAGGGGGCGGCGTTGGGCGCAATCATCGGCTTCTTAATCCCACTGAGTGCTTCGGCCTTGAGCTTGGGTATCGTGCCTATTTTCGCTTTCACAGGTGGCATCGGCGCCGTCTTTGTGGTTTATTCGCTGGGCAGGGTGGGGCGGACGCTGCCGATGACTACCATTATTCTTGCCGGCGTTGCTCTGGGCGCGTTCCTTTCGGCTGTAAGCTCTTACCTGCTGATAACCAGCGGGTCATCGCTGCATGGCATATCAGCCTGGTTGATGGGCGGTTTTTCGTCACCTCAGTGGAAACATGTGTGGGTGACATTGCCCGTAAGCGCCATTGGCATGGTTTTCATTTGCCTCTTTGGCCGGCAACTCAATATTATGCAATTTGATGAAGAACAGGCACAGCAACTGGGTATAAACGTAGAACGAACCAAGCGCATACTTTTGGTTGTGGCGACGATTATTACTGCTGCTGCCGTAAGCTTCGGTGGCATCATCGGGTTTGTGGGCATCATTATTCCGCACGCCGTCCGCCTGATATGGGGGCCGGATTTCCGTTTCCTGCTACCGCTTTCCGTAATTTGCGGCGCCATTTTCCTGATTACCGCCGATTTGCTGGCCAGGACTTTACTGTCACCGTCAGAGATTCCGCTGGGAATCATCACAGCTTTCTTTGGCGCTCCGTTTTTCCTGTATCTGTTGAGGCGGCGCAAAAAGGCGGTATTTTGAACGCGGGAGCAACTGTGGAAAAGCTTCGTCTTGAAAACGTCAGCCTGACTTATGATGACATAACGGTAATCGACGCCGTCAGTTTTGGCGTCGGGGCGGGTGAAATCGTTGGCCTCGTAGGCCCCAACGGCTGCGGCAAATCCACCCTGATAAAAGGCATCACCAGAGTAATGCCGCTGAAGACAGGGCGTGTCTGTGTCGATGGCTTGGACGTGCGGACTATGCATTACGGGGTGCTGGCGCGGCTTGTCGCTGTTGTCCCGCAGAACGCTGTGCTGCCTGAGGCTTTCACATCTTTCGAGATGGTGCTGATGGGGCGTAATCCGCATCTTGGTTTCCTGCGCTACGAGGGGCAAAAAGACATTGATATTGCCGTAAATGCCATGCGGATAACGGACACATGGCATCTGGCCGGGCGGCGGGTAGGGGAACTTTCCGGTGGGGAGAAACAGAGGCTGACGATTGCCCGCGCTTTGGCACAGGAGACGGGGGTGATACTGCTGGATGAACCGACTTCCCATCTGGATATCAACTACCAGATAGAGACCATGGAGTTGATGTCTCGTCTCTGCCGTGGGAACGGCATAGCGGTGCTGGCGGCGCTGCACGATCTCAACCTGGCCGCCCAGTATTGCGACCGTATTATCATGCTGCTACAGGGCAGGATATACACCGAAGGCCGCGCCGTCGAAGTTATTACGCCCGCCAGCGTCAAGGCGGTTTACGGTGCCGATGTCAGTGTCTTGTCTCACCCGAAAAACCGGCTGCCGGCGGTTCTCATTACCGCCGATCGGAAACATAACCGCGATGAGGAAAGGAGATTTAGCAATGGATAGTGAAGGGTTTTGCGCCGCCGGCCATCCGATTGGAAAAGGCTATGTGCAGGTATATACCGGCAACTCCAAGGGTAAAACGACAGCGGCTCTCGGGCTGGCCTTTCGCGCTATGGGGCACGGGCTGAAAACGTATATCGGACAGTTTGTCAAAAAGCATCCGTATGGTGAGGTACAGGCGTCTTGTATGTCGCAAGGGTGCATAACTGTTGAGCAGTATGGGCTGGGATGTTTCATTTATGCCGGTAATATGCCATCTGACGAAGACTTTTCCGCCGCCGTAAAAGGGATGGTTACAGCAACTGAGGTTATACAATCAGGTAAATACAATATCGTCGTTATGGACGAAATTTTGACCGCCTGTCATCTGAAGCTCATTTCGCAACGCGATATTCTGTCGCTTATATCCGGCAAACCGGATGGATTGGAATTGATTCTTACCGGCCGGAATGCCACCGAAGAAATCATAAATGCCGCCGATCTGGTGACCGAGATGAAAGAGATAAAGCATTACTACTGTCGGGGTGTTCCCGCCAGAGAGGGCATAGAATACTGATAACTATAAATAGCAAGGGGTGTCGATGAACAGTTCGCTGTCACAGATTTTAAAACGCATACAACCGTTGGATGAAGCGTCAATGGCCTCCGCCATGAAGCGCCAGGATGAACTGACCAAGCCGCGCGGCAGTCTGGGGGTGCTGGAGGAACTGTCAGTGAAGCTGGCAGGCATCTGCCGCTCGCCATCGCCGGTTCTGAAAAACAGGGCGGTGGTAGTAATGGCCGCCGATCATGGCGTCGCGGTTGAAGGAGTCAGCGCTTATCCGCAGCGGGTTACCCGTCAGATGGTGCTCAACTTTCTGAATGGCGGCGCTGCCATCAATGTTTTCGCCAGCCAGGCCGGCGCCCGTGTGGCGGTGGTGGATATGGGTGTCATCGGCGGTTTTGAGCCGCATCCAATGCTGTGTTGTAAAACTATTGATTCTGGCACCAAGAATATGGCCGTCGGTCCGGCGATGAGTCGTCAACAGGCGATTGACTCGCTGGAGGCGGGGATTGCTGTGGCCGAGGCTGAATTAAGCCGTGGGATGGATGTTGTCGGCACCGGTGATATGGGTATAGGCAATACCACCGCGGCTAGCGCCATTTGCGCCGCTATTACAGGCAAAACGGCGGTGGAAGTGACCGGAAGGGGAACGGGAATCGCTGACTGGCAAATGGCTCACAAGATAGAGGTCATCAACCGCGCTCTCACAGTCAATCGCCCGGATGGGGCAGATGCGATTGATGTTCTATCAAAAGTGGGCGGTTTTGAGATAGGCGGACTGGCAGGTGTTATGCTGGCCGCGGCTGCCAATAACATTCCGGTGGTGATAGATGGTTTTATCTCCGGAGCGGCGGCGCTGCTGGCTGTAAAGCTTGCTCCGCTGTGCAGGGAATATCTCATTGCCTCGCATCTCTCGGTGGAACCGGGGCACCGCATCATGCTGGACTGGCTGGGGCTGACCCCTCTGCTCAATCTGAATTTAAGACTGGGAGAGGGCACTGGCGCCGCTCTTGGCATCTGGCTGTCAGGTACGGCGGCTGGCGTCCTCAGTGAGATGTGCACTTTTGGCGATGCCGGCGTTTCGGATAAGGACGGGGGTGCGTAGAAAATGGGATTCCTGACGGCACTGCGCTTTCTGACTGTTATTCCGCTGCCGTTCCGCCGCCAGCCCGGACCGCGCGAAATGGGCGCGGCACTGGTTTATTTTCCGCTCGTTGGTCTGCTGACCGGAGCAATCCTGTTTCTGGTTAATTGGGGGCTGAATGAAATTTTTTCGATGGCTGTCAGCGGTGCTTTGACGCTGACGCTGTGGGTGCTTATCAGTGGGGCGATGCATCTCGACGGCGTGTCTGATACCTGCGACGGGCTGGCGGGAAATACCCATGCCAAAAGGCTGGAGATAATGGCTGACAGCCATACGGGGGCGTATGGGGTTATCGGAGTTGCGCTGGTACTGTTGCTTAAATATACCGGCATCGTGGTTCTTCCCGAATTGTGGTTGTTGAAGGTATGGCTGCTGGTGCCGGCGCTGGGGAGCTGGTCAATGGTGTTGTCTATCTTTACCTTCCCTTACGCCCGCAAAACCGGCGGTCTGGGACAGGGTTTCAAACTGGGAGCAGGCAAACTGCGTCTTGTGATGGCTACTGTAATTATGTTGGCGGTGGCCGTGGTGCTGGCGCGCTGGGACGGTCTGATATTGATGGTGGTAGCCAGTCTGATAACGCTGGGGATCGGGTGGTTCTTTCATGTTCGTCTGGGTGGGCTGACGGGGGATGTTTACGGTACCATCAAAGAAATTACAGAGGTGGGTGCATTATTGAGCGTGCCGCTGGTTGCCGGCATAACATGGTAAGGAAGCTGTCTGATGAAGCTATTTTTAATCCGGCATGGTGAAACTGCTTACAATCTTCAAAGACGCTATCAGGGGCGCACTGATGTTCCACTCAACGATGTGGGGTTGGGGCAGGCTGTGGCGCTCAGCCGACGTCTGTCAGCGGAGCCTCTGGATAAAATCTACGCCAGCAATCTGACAAGAGCGGTGGACACCGCCCGCATTATCGCTTCGGGGAAGGGCATAGAGGTCATCGCACGCGAAAACCTGGCAGAGATTGATTTCGGCGGGTTAGAAGGCCTGACCTATGAGGAGATTACTGCCTGCTATCCGGAATGGCAGCCTGGTGGCTTCGATTTTACGTCTTATGGCGGCGAAAGCCTGGAACGGCTCGCCGGGCGTATGAAAAACTTTATAGATGAAATCAGCGGACATCTGGCGGAATCAAATATAGCCGTTGTCGCCCATGCCGGCTGCCTGCGAGTTATGCTGTGCCTCCTGCTCTGCACAGACGTTCAAAACTGGTGGCGTTTCAGCCTCGCCACAGCTTCACTGACCGTCGTGGAAAATGTGCCGCAGGCGGCTGTTTTGGCGCGACTGAATGATGTATCTCATCTGGAGAATCGGATTGACTAAGGCATTTGTTTCCTGGAGTGGTGGCAAGGACTGCGCCCTGGCGGCTTACCGGGCGCTGAAGAACGGCACGGAGCTTTGTTATCTGTTGAACATGGCAGTCGAAGACGGGGCGAAATCTCACTCGCATGGCTTGTCTGCAGAGGTGTTACAAAAGCAGGCGCGGGCCGTCGGGGTGCCTTTGGTGCAACGGCGGGCGGCATGGGAGGACTATGAAGCTGAGTTCAAGCATGCGCTGCGGGAGTTGAGAGAGCAAAACGTCACAGACGGCATTTTCGGTGACATCAACATCGACGAGCACCGGCAGTGGGTGGAGCGGGTATGTTGGGATTGCGGCATTATTCCGCAGTTGCCTTTGTGGCAAAACAGTCAGAAAAACCTGCTGCAGGAGTTTATACAAAGCGGCTTCAAGGCTGTAATCGTCTCCGCCAAGGCTGGTCCCATGGATGAGAAATGGTTGGGGCGGAGTGTTGATGCGGCTCTGACCGAGGATTTGTCCAAATACGACATCACCCCATGCGGCGAAGCCGGTGAATACCACACTGTTGTCACTGATGGCCCGCTGTTCAAACTCAAATTAAAAGTGATGGCAGCCGATAAAATCATGAGGGGTGGTCACTGGTATTTTGACATAAAGAAGTGTGATTTGTTGCAAAAATGAAAGGGGTGGACGTTTGTTGAAAAGCATATTGATACTCGGTGGCGCACGCAGCGGCAAGAGCAATTTTGCCCAAAGCATGGCGTCTGACCTCGGTGGCAGGGTTGTGTTCGTTGCTACAGCAGAGGCTGGAGACGCTGATATGCGCCGGCGGATTGCCGCACACAGAAAATCCCGCCCCGAAAGCTGGCTGACAATCGAATCGCCGCTGAACATCGCAGAGTCAATCGGGGGACTTGCCGGAAAGGCGGACGTGGTGGTGATTGACTGTATCACCCTGTTGGTGTCGAACATTATGCTAAAAACACGCCGCAAAGCATCCGCCGAAAAGGCGGTTCTGAAAGAACTGGATGCTCTCGTCGGTTGTATGGGTGAGTCGCCTGCGACTTTTATTCTGGTAAGCAACGAGGTGGGGATGGGGGTGGTGCCGGATAACGAACTGGGGCGGCATTACCGGGACTGCCTGGGGCGGGCCAATCAGATCCTGTCCAGAAAGGCCGATGAAGTATACTTTATGGCGGCGGGGCTACACATCAGGATGAAGTAAAAATCCATGGTCGTGCCGGTTCTCGCAGTAGATTATCCATCATACTTTCCACCTTTTATTATTTGCTTAAATTCTTTGTTGCAGACCTCTACTATCGAAAAACCGTTGGAAGTAAAAAGCTCTTTCAATCCCCTATGGCTGAACAATTTATTGTCACCCGCTTTTAATAAAGGCGAAATAATCCAATCGGTAATTTTCCTGATAATGAATGGAAAACACGGTTCCCCCACAATTAGAGTACCGTTTTTCCTTAACACTCTATGAGCTTCCTTAAAGAACCTAACTGGATTATTCAAATGGTGTAGAACACAACAAATTGTGAGCATATCGAAACTGCCATCATCGAAAGGCAAGTCCTCGCCGCTTGATATATCAAAATCAATGTTTCCGTACTGTTGTTTGCACACTTCAATCATTTTGGGGGATATATCAATGCCGTATGCTTTAATTTCTGCTTTACGGCTAATCTCGTAAATAAGCCTGCCGTTCCCACACCCAACATCAAGAACCCTGTCACCGTCTGATACGCTGCAAAATGTAAGCATTTTTTGTTTGAATTTGGCGGTAAATTTTCCGTCGAGTGATGTGTCGTATGTATCGGCGATACGGTCATATTTTTCTATGGAGTATCTTTCATGGCTATTCACAATACGCACCTCGTTGTTCTGGCTATACAATACGGGAAAACTGCTCAATAGCAGCCGATAGCTTTTTCATTGTTTCTTCTTCTTTTCCTTCTCGTATGCCGTCCATAACGCAATGGTGCAAATGTCCTTCCAAAATCACTTGCCCTGTTTTATGAAGTGCTGATTTTGCAGAACTGATTTGAATAAGAATATCCTCACAGGTTCTATCTTCTTCAACCATTTTTATGAGAGCGCGAACTTGCCCCTCAATTTTTCGAAGGCGATTTAAGACGGCTTTATTTTCGGATTGTTCTATCACTATAACCAACCTCATTTCACGTAATGGGTATACCCCCCACCCCCTTCATTCTAGAGGTTGATTTTCATTCTGTCAAAGTGTAAAGCTGCCTGCGGAATCTCATCTTGCGGATGGTCAGCGCGGCAGGTCGAAGCTGAATGTTGAGCCTTTGCCAATAGTACTCTTGGCTTGTATTTTGCCGCCGTGGGCCTGCACGATGTGTTTGGCGATGGCCAGCCCAAGCCCTGTGCCTTCTTTGGCCCGCGATTTGTCGGCCTTGTAGAAACGCTCAAATACATGCGCCAAGTCGGCGGTAGCGATGCCAGCGCCAGTGTCAGATACGGATATATTTACTGCATTCGGCGTGGCCATGCTCGCGAGCGTTATGGTGCCGCCCTCCGGAGTGAACTTGATGGCGTTGTGCAGGAGATTATCGATGACTTCTCCGATGCGTTCGGCATCGGCGTTCACTGCGGGCAATTCATGGTCAAGTTTAAGCTCGATGGTCTGCTGTTTCCTTTCCGTTTGCGGCGCAAAGCGCCCGGCGGAGGCCTGCAGGAGCAGATTCAGGTTGTGAGGCCGGAGCTTGAGCTTGAGTTCTCCGGTTTCAATGCGCGAAAGCTCCATCAGCTCGCTGACTATCTGGGTAATTTCATCTATTTCGCTGTTGATGCGGCTGAGGAAGTCGGTAGCTATTTTTTTGTCACGCAGGGCGCCTTCCTGCAGGGTTTCTACCATGGCCTTGATGCCGGCCAGAGGCGTGCGCAGTTCATGCGACACGTTGGCCACGAATTCCTGACGTACCGTTTGCAGTGCGAAAAGCTGTGTCAGGTCCTGGAACAGTAGTATGGCCCCATACGGCTTATCTGCCGGTAGCGGCGCGGCAATGACATGCAAAAAATGGGAACTGCTGTCTACGCGCCTGTTCTCCTGATTACCGGAGGAAAGACACTTGTGGTAAAGGGCGCGGATTTCGTGGTCGCGTACGACCTCTATGATAGAGCGTCCCCTGACGTCCTCGTTCTGAAAGCCAAACAGGCGCATGGCGGCTGGGTTTGCAAGTACGACTTTGCCGTTGGGATTCGTCATGATGATGCCGTCAGCCAGCCTAGCCAGCGCCGCCTCCATGCGTGTCCTTTCGGCTTCGGCACGTGTTTCCGTCCGGTTCAACTGCTGTGCCATGTTGTTAAAAGCCTGTTCTAGTCTTCCGATTGCACCGTCGGTACTCACATCTATGGGTACTGCCGGTGCCGGGTAGTCCAGTGCAATCGTGTTTAAGGCGGTGGTTATGCGGTTAATCGGCTTGGTAATACGCCAAGCGATGAATCCTGTCGTCAGCGCTGTCAGCGAGGCAACGGCGGCTAGGATAAGCGCGATGATAAAGATGCCGTCTGCTCTTGATATGGCCAGCAGTATGATGCTGGCGGCAGCGAGAAGTCCTGCCGACAGAGTTATTTTCCCGAAGAGTCCGCGCGCTCTCATTTTTCCAGTTTATAGCCGGTACCGCGTATTGTGAGCAGGTGTCTGGGCGATTCGGGGTCAGTCTCTATCTTCCCGCGTAGCCAACGAATATGCACATCCACCGTCCGCGTGCTGCCGGTGAAATCATAGCCCCAAACCTTCTCAATGAGCTGGTCGCGGCTGAAAACCAGCCCCTTGTTTTGCGCCAGAAAAGCCAGCAGGTCGAATTCCCTGGGGCTGAGTTCGAGCGGTTGTCCGCCGCGGGTGGCGTTGTGGCGCGCGGTATCAATAATTATTTCCCCGAAGCTGAAGATGCCTCCAGCATGAGAGCCGGCATGTTCGCGCCGCAGTAGCGCCCTTACCCTCGCCATCAACTCGCGCATGCTGAATGGTTTGGTGACATAATCGTCGGCGCCAATATCCAGCCCCGCGATTTTGTCCGTTTCTTCGGCGCGCGCGGTGAGCATGATGATAGGAACTCCTGATTCCTTGCGAATGATGCGGCAAACCTCAAGACCGTTCATAATCGGGAGCATTATATCCAGAAGGATTAAATCCGGAAGGCAGGAGCGGAACAGGTTTAGCGCTTCATTGCCATCGCGGGCGGTAATGACTTCATAGCCTTCTTTATCCAGGGTATAGGAAAGCGCGCTGCGCAGGCTGGTGTCGTCTTCAATGACCATGATTTTTGAATCGGCCATGTGATTAGTATATAGTGAAAAGAGTGTTGAGTACAACAACCCAGGTTGTGGTGAGAGAGAATGTCATGGATATGTTTGGATTTGGCACAACTATCAATGGCTATCCCGATTGTAATGTCAGACCGGATGGCGTATCCATCGGTGCTGTACCGATCGCTTTCTGCGGGTAAATTGGTTAGTTAATCCACAGTATTACGAAGCGCCTGGTGTCGAGGGAATATCTGCCAGTTTGTTTATGCTATGAGTCGTTTCGGGCTGCTGCATTTTTCTTCTTTTGAATTGCTGCGCCAATGACTGCGCCACCCATGATGCCGATACCTGTTCCCAAAGCAGCCCAAAAACCAGCGTTAAAAAAAGAGTTTACAAAAATTTTGCTTAATGGTACCCCAAGAGAAAATCCGATAGTAGTACCAATGCCTGCCCCAAGCGCGATGCCTATTGCCAAGTAGTTAACTTCTTTTTTATCAGGTTGCTTCTTGGTGTTTTCTTCCATTTCGCTTATTTACCGCCTTCCTTCTTGTTGATTGACAAAAGAGCGACCATCACAGCCGCCATGCCTAAAGGTGGAATAAGATTAACTACACTGAATGCTTCCCAGCCATTGTGGATTACCTGTATCACTGTGGAGACTGCGAATATCACCAGACAAATTGCTAGTGTAACTGCGCAAACTATAACAACTCGCCTGCTTTTTTGGCGTCATTGCCGAATGCCTCCATTTCACTGTTCGTATAAATTTGCCTAAGCGATTGCCATAACACCAGTTGTTGCAGCTAACAAGTGTAAGCCAGTTACACAGATGATAATAAAGCGTCCCTGGAGGGATTCGAACCCACGACCCGCTGCTTAGAAGGCAGCTGCTCTGTCCCCTGAGCTACAGGGACGTGACGCGCATCTAATTTAACATTCGCGGCGCGCGCGGTCAACTTTTTGCCCCCGCTCGAACGACAGTGTGGGGAGTTTGTTCTGGAGTTGTCAGTTTCGTACCCGCGCCGGTCTGGAAGCTTGTCTGTGTGAAGTTTTCGGGGTTGGGATAGTCTGTGATCCAGCCGAAATATGCCCATGAGTGATTTTCATTGTTCACCAGATTCTGGTAGGCGGTTGGTTCCATTGGCTTTTATAGTTAGATCGAGATTGATATGCTGCTTTAACTGGGCTATGGTGCGGTTGATGGAGGTATCGGCATACTGGAATCCCAGTTTTTTCCGGAACATCCGGTGGCAAATATGCACAATGAAACAGTTGCCACGAGCGCGGCAAAAACGCTGGTGGCTCCGGCGGTTCTAGAGAGGTCTCTTATGGTAATGCCCGATTTGCTTGTTTATGCCATACTCATTATCGCTGTAACGAAAAGATAATTTGTCAGGGTTCGGCAGGTGTCAATGTAGGCAGAAATAGTGTTTATACCGGTCGGATTACCTGGTATGGAGAAGTCCTAAATTTGCTGCTTTATGCGTGTTGAGCTACAATACTAAATCATATTCGTCTCCGGCTGGCCTCGCCGGGGATACGGCTGGAGTGCCACATGTCAGTAAAGATTACAGATACTACTCTTAGGGACGCCCATCAGTCTCTTATTGCCACGCGTATGCGCACCCGCGATATGCTGGATATCCTGGATGAGATGGACAAAGTCGGGTTCTACTCCTTGGAGGTTTGGGGTGGTGCCACTTTTGACTCCTGTATCCGGTTTCTCAATGAGGACCCGTGGGAGCGTCTCAGGACCATTCGCGGAAAGGTCAAGAACACGCGGCTGCAGATGTTGCTGCGTGGGCAGAACCTGGTAGGCTATCGCCATTATGCCGATGATGCGGTGCGGGAATTTGTGCGTCTTTCGGTAAAGAACGGTATAGATATCTTTCGTGTTTTTGATGCGCTGAATGACATCCGCAATATGGAATCATCTATCGCTGCCATCAAGGAATTCGGCGGTGAGGTGCAGGGTGTCATTTGCTATACCACCAGCCCTGTGCATACCTTGGAGGGCTTTGCCGAAATGGCGGCGGAGCTTGAGGAGCGCGGCTGCGACGCTATCTGCATCAAGGATATGGCCGGGCTGATTTCTCCGCAGGCGGCAGAGGATTTGGTGCGTCTTATCAAAGGCCGTGTGCGTATTCCGGTGGATCTGCACTCGCACTGCTCCAGCGGCATGGCGCCCATAAGCTACTTTGCCGCCGCTAGGGCCGGTGTCGACATTCTTGACACTGCTTTCTCGGCGTTTGGCTGGGGCGCTTCCCAGCCGCCTACCGAGAGTATGGTGGCTTCACTGCATGGCATGTCCTGTGATACCGGATTGGATCTGGCAAAACTCAACGAGATAAACGAATATTTCCTGAATCTGGTGAACAAGTATCAGATGCTGTTCACCGCGGAGGCTACGCGTCCCAATGCCTCTGTGTTGTTGCATCAGATACCTGGCGGCATGATTTCAAATCTGGTCAGCCAGATGAAGGAGCAAAAGGCGCTCGATAGGCTCCCTGAAGTTTACGCCGAGGTGCCGCGTGTCCGCGCTGATCTTGGTTATCCGCCGCTGGTGACGCCTACAAGTCAGGTGGTCGGCACTCAGGCGGTACTCAATGTGCTGTCCGGTGAGCGTTACAAACAAGTGACACGTGAAACGAAGAACTATTTCCTGGGGTTGTACGGCAGGCCGGCAGGCCCGATAAACGAAGAGGTGCGACACCCGATTATTGGTGATGAACAGCCCGTGATAGTGCGCCCTGCAGATCTTTTGCCGCCTGAAATGGAAAAGGCGAAAGAGGAACTTGGCAAACTCGGTCTGCTTAAAAAAGAAGAGGATGCGGTTACCTACGCCATCTATCCGGAAATTACCGTCAAGTTCCTGCGTGGTGAAAGCAAGGAGGAAGCGCTGCCGTCGGCAGCTGCGCCTGTTGCCACCTCACAGCCGCTCGCGCCGGCAGAGTTTTCGGTGGATGTGGACGGAGAAATCTTCAACGTCAGGGTTTCGCCGGTGAATGGTGGTAAAACGGTGACATCCGCTCCCGCTCCTTCCAAGCCGGCAGCCGCGCAAAAGGGTTCAGTAGTCGCTCCGATGAACGGGATGATACTGTCTGTCAAGGTAAAATCCGGCGACAAAGTTGAACAGGGCGACATTGTGGCCACAATCGAGGCGATGAAGATGGTCTCCGATATTACCGCTCCGACGGACGGGATCGTAACAGAAGTGTTTGCTTACGAAGGCGAACTGGTGAACGCCAAAGACGTGATATTGGTGATAGGGGAAAAGACTTAGTTATCAGTTTCTTTTCTTCCCAAAACTGACAACTGGCGATTGGATAATCAAATGAAAATAGACAAGATACTCGTAGCCAACCGCGGCGAAATCGCCATCCGCATTATGCGCGCCTGCCGCGAAATGGGGATAAAAAGTGTGGCGGTCTATTCAGAGGCCGACAAGGACGCGCTGTTTGCCCGTTACGCCGATGAGGCTTATCCCATCGGTCCGGCTCAGGCAGCACAGAGCTATCTGGATATAAAAAAGATCATTGGAGTAGCAGTGTCGTCCGGTGCGCAAGCTATCCATCCCGGCTACGGTTTTCTTTCGGAGAACCCTTCTTTCAGCTATGCCTGCGAGAAAGCGGGCATAAAGTTTATCGGGCCGTCAAGCCATGTGCTGGCGTTGATGGGCAACAAGGTTGCAGCCAGGACTGAGATGAAAAAGGCTGGAGTGCCGGTGGTTCCTGGCTGTGAAGACCTTGTTAACGACTTGGATCATGCCAAAAAGATTGCCGCGGATATTGGCTATCCGGTTATAGTCAAGCCCTGCGGCGGCGGCGGCGGTATCGGTATGAAGGTGGCCAACTGCGAAATTGAGCTTGAAGAGGCGATTACCGGCTCGCAGAAGATGGCGGACAAAGCTTTCGGTGTACCCGATGTTTATATCGAAAAGTTCATCAGGGAGCCGCGCCATATAGAGTTTCAGATAATGGGCGACAGCTATGGCAACATAGTCTATCTGGGAGAACGTGAGTGCTCTATTCAGCGGCGCTACCAAAAGCTGATAGAAGAGAGTCCTTCTCCGGCGATTACCCCCGAACTGCGGAGCAAGATGGGCGAGGTTGCCGTCAGGGTAGGCAGGTGGGTGAAATATCAGAGTGCCGGCACGGTCGAGTTTATCTTCTCCAACGGAGAGTTCTATTTCATGGAGGCCAATACCCGCGTGCAGGTTGAGCATCCGGTGACCGAGATGGTGACCGGTATCGACATCGTAAAAGAGCAGATACGTGTGGCGCAGGGGCTGCCGCTCCCTTTCAGTCAGGAAGACATCAAATTAAACGGCTGGGCCATCGAGTGCCGCATAAACGCCGAAGATCCACTAGCGGGCTTTGCTCCGTCCACCGGAAAGCTGCGCGGCTATCGCTCTCCAGGCGGCATCGGCGTGCGGGTGGACTCAGGCGTGCATACGCGCTACACCATACCATATATGTATGATCCTATGATTTCCAAGTTGATTGTCTGGGGGCGCGACCGCGATGAAGCCATCATGCGTATGCGGCGTGCGTTGTATGAGTACATAATCGTAGGTGTAAAAACAAACATCAATTTCCATAAGGCGGTTATGGCTAATCCGCGTTTCATCGCCGGAAATTTCGGTACGCATTTCATTGACAATGAAACTACTCTGCTGGATGATATGAAGCACATTATGGAGGAGGAAAAAACGCTGGAAGCTAAGCTGTCCGAGATTTTCGACCAATCCAGCCGCGCTGCCGCTATTGCCGCTGTTGCCGCCGTAATGCAGGGCGCGATTCCCGAAGCCCCTTCATCGGATAAGTAGAAGCTCTGGTCTGACATTGCTCTGTTCCTGTAGCTGTTCTCATTCTCCATATTTGCCGATCTGCTACCTGGGCATTTGGTCATGGGTATCTGCGCCTCTTGTGCTCTTCAATGTAGTATAATGCCTGCATGAACGACTCTATCTGGAGTATTTTTGTTCTAACTTTCGTACCGCTTTTTGTCGTGTTGGATGCTGCCGGCAATTTGCCCATGGTGTCCGCGCTTACAGAGGACCTCGGTCGCGGGCTAAAAACACGGACTATCAACCTTGCCATCCTCACCGCTGTGGTTGTGGGTCTGGCATTTCTGTTTTTCGGCCAGTTTCTACTTCGCGTCATGGGTATTTCGGTGGGTGCCTTCGCTGTGGCAGGCGGTCTGATATTGATAGTTCTATCCATTCGCTACATGATATACGGGCGCATGGTGGATGCCTCGCGTGATGAAATGATGGCGGTGGTGCCGATAGGCACCCCGCTGCTTGCCGGTCCGGCCACTATCACCACCCTCATTTTCCTTGACACCCAGTTTCCCACGTGGGCGGTGCTGCTGTCTTTCTGTCTGAATATGTTGCTAGCCTGGCTCATCTTCGTCTCCGGAGACCGTATTCTCCGCTTCCTTGGGCAGGGTGGGCTAAAGGCGCTTTCCAAGGTGTTCAGCCTGTTGCTGGCTGCGATTGCGGTTGACCTTATCATTCGTGGGTTAAACCTATTGGATATTCTGAATACCGTATAGGCGTCCATTGCTCCCAACTTTTTCATAACTCCGACGGGGGGTTTCCCAAACTCGAAGTCTTCGTTGCTACTCTGTTTACGACCCGCGTGGCACTATTTTAAATATGGAATGACATTCTCTATTACAGTGTCATGGTGGGCTTGTCCCGTAATCACAAACGATGACCCCCATACCACCGCTCTCACTGTATTTCGACTCGGAGGCCGAAATGACAGGGATGAGAAGGGTGGTGGAAGCTAAAAGCTGCCAGACTCCATCCAAGTGTCACCAATCACCTTAACGAGTACACTGCCTGGTGTTGACTTTGGGTTCGGATTGTAGTATAAATCTCATATTGAAAAAAATAGATATGAGGTATCGTTAATGCTCAAACGCCTCAACAGCGCAAAAGTGTTTATGGCTTTGTGTGATGAAACAAGATTGAAGGTTCTGGCGCTTCTTCGGAGCGGGGAGGAATGCGCCGATGTTTTGCTGAAACATGTCAGGGTCGGACAGTCTACGCTTTCGCATCATATGCGGATTCTTGTAGAAAGCGGCATTGTAACCGCCAGAAAAGTCGGTAAATGGAGATATTATTCCATCAGCGAAACCGGTAGCCAGCAGGCCGTTGAGCTGCTGAAACGTCTGACGGCAACTTCAGCCGCCGATGCCGGTTTGTTAGCACGTAAAGATAAGGAGTGTTATGGATGAATACGTTCACTATTATGGTTGACTCAAACTGTGATCTTCCGTCGGAGTATCTTGAAGAACATGACATAAAGGTGTTGTCTATGCCGTTTAGTATAGACGGCGTGGCACATGGTCAGGGGTACTGGCAGGAAATATCCGGGAAAGAATATTATGATGCTTTGCGAAACGGCCGCGTCGCAAAGACGTCACAAATCAATCGTAATTCGTTTGAAACAGTCTTCTCTGAGTATGCAAGGCAGGGCAGGGACTTGGTGTGTATTGTTTTGAGCAGCGGTTTATCGTCCACATATCAGGGAGCGGTGAGTGCACTGCAAGCGGTCAGGACATCATGGCCGGAATGCGGCATATTTGTTGTAGATAGTATAAATGCCACATCTGGACACGGCCTTTTGGCTATGCTGGCTGTGAAAAAGCGCTTGGAAGGGATGTCGGCGTGCGATACTGCATCATGGCTGGAAACGAAAAAACACAGTTGCTTCGCACTCTTTACGGTGGATGATTTGATGTATTTACACAGAGGCGGGCGGCTCAGCAAGTTGTCGGCAATCGCCGGCACCATACTTAGTATAAAGCCGGTGTTGAATGTTGCTCCCGATGGAACACTGCGCCAGAAAGACAAGGTGCGTGGCCGCAAGGCGGCATTAGGCCTTATGGCTGAGCAATTAAAGCGAAGCATCAATCCGGAAACAACGCTCGATACCGTGCTGATAAATCACACGGATTGCCCTGAAGACGCCAGGATGCTTGCCGACATGATCAAGGCGGGCGTCAGTGTTCGCCAAGTTGTTACTATGCTGATGGGGCCGATTATCGGCGCGCATCTTGGTCCAGGTGCTGTTACGCTGTTGTTCGAAGCGGATATGACGCGTGAGGAATACGAGGGCAAGTTTTATCGCTGAACGCAGCGTGTTGACATAATATAATGGGTTGCCAAAAAGATTTCTGAAGTCGCATGTTCCAAATGCAGAGGCACGGCGCGCTGTGTCTCTGCAGATAAAACAAAAATAGCATGTAGACGGGACGATTGATGGTGCATGTTATAATGGCAACAGAAATTTTGGCAAACGAGGATAAGTATGCCCGCTCAGAAAAAGAAAGTCCGCGAGGGTTTTATTTTTTGCGTGATTTTCGTTGCGCTTTTTGCTTTTATTCTTGCAGCAGATTGGTGGGAAACAAATCAGGCGCTTGGTTGGACAATTCTAGGCCTTGTTGTGGCGCTTGCTATATTTGCGCTAGCGATGAGTTCCAAGCTTAGAAGGTGGCTTGGCAAGACGGCCAAATCAGCTGCGAAAACAGTCGTTTATGGGGGCGTGGATTATGAAGGGGAGCGAAAGGCTGTACCTAAAGAAACCCGTCAGGATGTCTATCGTATAGCACGCCACCAATGTCAAAATGATCGCTGTGCTTATTCTAATGTCGGGCTGCCTATTCATCATATAGATATGGATAGAAACAATAACTCGCTTAATAATCTTATTGTATTATGTCCGACCTGTCACGACAAAGCCCACGGTGGAAAGTTTTCTTCAGCGCAGTTGAGGAATTGGGTTATGAGGGATCGTCGCATGATGAAAAAAGCCCCAAAATAGCGCTATCGCCAGGCTGATTTTCAGTGGCTTCCTATTATTTATCACTCTTAGCTTCACACCACATGCCACTTTGCTTCTCTCCAGCATGATTGGTGGCGTTCCGTGCTATAATCCTTGCATGGAAAAAAGCGGCGTGTTTCGTATAGGTCTGGCGCAGCTTGACGTAACCGTGGGCGATTTCGCCGGCAATCTTGACAAGATGCTGACGGTTCTTGATGCGGCGCGCGGGTTGAAAATAGATGTCTTGGCTTTCCCGGAGCTTTCCGTCTGCGGCTATCCGCCGGAAGATCTGCTGCTGAAACCGTCATTTATTGAACGTATCGGCAGGTCGCTGGATAAGTTGTCGGCGGCCTCGCGCGGGCTGACCGTGGTGGCCGGGTTTGTGGAGCATCGGGGTGGCCTTTACAATGCCGCCGCCATTATTCACGATGGTAGGCATGTTGGCACTTACCGTAAGATACTGCTGCCGAACTACGGGGTCTTCGACGAAGCCCGCTATTTCAAGCCGGGAGTGGAATGCCCCGTATTCACTATCGCCGGTGTGAAAGTGGGTGTCAGCATTTGCGAGGACATCTGGTATAACGATGGTCCGTCTGCGGCGCAGGTGCGCGCAGGTGCGGAAATTCTGCTGAATATTTCTGCTTCGCCCTATCATTACGGCAGGATCAGGCAGCGCGCTGACACGCTTATGGCACGCGCCCGCGATAGCAGTGCTGTCGTGGCCTATTGCAATATGGTCGGCGGGCAGGACGAACTGGTATTCGACGGCAACTCCATTGTCTTGGACGGAACCGGCAAAGTGCTGGCCCGCGGCAGGGCTTTCGAAGAAGACCTTGTTGTCGCCGACATTGAAATTCAATCTGCTGCCTGCGTGAAAAACAGCAACACCGAGCACAGGACGGTGTGGGATGTTCCAGTAGTTCCGGTCTCAACCTCCGCCGGCGCTGCAAAACCGCTGCTGCCTCCACGGGACGTGCGGGACTTGTCACTGGTGGAGGAAATCTATGCGGCCTTGTTGCTGGGCACGCGCGATTACATTGCCAAGAACGGCTTCAAAAAGGTGGTGTTGGGGCTTTCGGGTGGGGTGGATTCGGCGCTGGTGGCCGCCATTGCCGTCGACGCCCTGGGGAAGGAAAATGTAATCGGTATTTCCATGCCGTCACGCTATTCCTCTCCGGGGAGCATTACCGATGCCGAGAAGCTGGCGAATAATCTGGGAATCAAACTTTTATCGCTTCCCATCGAAGAGGTTTTCAGCTCCTATCTTAACAGCCTGACAGCGGTGTTCGGGGATACCCCAGCCGGCACGTCCGAGGAGAATTTGCAGGCGCGCATCCGCGGTAATTTTGTCATGGCGCTCTCCAATAAATTCGGCTGGCTGGTGTTGCCCACTGGCAACAAGAGCGAAATGGCTACCGGCTATGCCACGCTCTACGGAGACATGGCCGGTGGGTTTGCTATTCTGAAGGACGTGCCCAAAACATTGGTATACAGCCTGGTGGCATATCGCAACCGCAGTGCCGGCTATGACCTCATTCCGCAGTCTGTCATTGAGAAGCCGCCGTCCGCTGAACTGCGCCCTAACCAGCGTGATATTGACTCGCTGCCGCCGTATGAAGTGCTTGACCAGGTGCTCAAGGCTTATGTGGAGGAGGACAGGAGCGTTGAGCAGATGCTGGCTGTGGGGCTGGACGAGGGGGCGGTGCGCAGGGCGGTCAGTCTGGTGGATGCATCCGAGTACAAGCGCCGTCAGGCACCTCCCGGCATCAAGATAACGGCGCGCGCCTTTGGACGCGACCGCCGCCTGCCGATTACCAACAAGTTCCGCGGTAACGGCTGAGGGCTGTACAAGCCCAACACATATTGGACTCATACAGCCTGTTGACAACCCTGCTTTAGGTCTGCTACGTTTAAGCCACAGGCGGATTCGCCATTTACTATGGTTTAACCTTCACATATTGAGGCTTGAGCGGTGGTTAATCTTAAGGCATTTATCAGCGTCATGGCGGCTGTGTGCATACTGATTTGCGCAGCCTCATGTAGCGTAGACGAGTCGTCGTCGGAATCGTCTGTGTCATCAATTACACCGAGTAAATCAACCACTCCGATAACCAGCATATATCAGCCGTCCCCAACACCTCCAATGCCTACACCGGATGATCCGCCCAGAACTGAGCCAAATCCTGCTTCGGATTTTGACTACATAATCAATGGTGACGATATAACCATAACTAGATACAAGGGGACAGACGAGCACGTCATAATCCCAAAAGAAATAGATGGCAAAAGGATAACAAGCATTGGCGATAGAGCTTTCGCTAGTTGCAACCTGACGAATATAACTATACCGGACAGTGTAACAAGTATTGGCGATAACGCCTTCAATGGTCGTTTGCAACTAACAGATATAACTATACCGGATAGCGTAACCAGCATCGGCGATTATGCTTTCAGTAGCTCCGGACTTTTTACCATAACCATCCCAGGCAGTGTAACAAGCATTGGCTATGGCGCCTTTTCCTATTGTCGTAGCCTAACAGCCGTGACAATACTGGCTGGTGTAACAAGCATTGGCGATGGCGCCTTTCTTGAGTGTCGCAACTTAACCAGCATAATCATACCAAACAGCGTAACGAGTATTGATGGTTATGCTTTCGCAGGATGTTACAGGCTAACAGGCGTAACCATCCCAGACGGCTTAATCAATATCAACAAGAATACTTTCTCTCAATGCAGAAGCCTGGAAGAAATAGTCATTCCAAGTAGCGTAATCAGTATCGGAAGTCATGCTTTCAACGATTGCTCTGGGCTAACATCCGTGTTTATATCTGATGGCGTAACCAGCATCGGCGATAATGCGTTCCTTGGCTCCGGTTTTTTTACCATAACAATACCAAGCAGCGTGACCCATATTAGCGCTAGTGCTTTTGCCGGATGCTCCATCACCGTCACCTGCCCCCCAAATTCTTACGCCCACCAGTATTGCGTGGAAAATGGAATACCGTTTCAGTTAGCTTAAGGGCATTCCCGTCCAAGGATATCCTCGTCAACAATTTTCAACAAGACTTTTTAGATACATGTCCCGCTGACACGTCCAATGTGTATTGGGCTTGCATAGCCGCTTGCCGGAATGTCGTATATTGTATAAACTGTAGCCGTAAAGACTGCGAAAGGTGGTATCTGGATTGGCTGACAAAATCGGTGAAGGCGCGCTGGATAAATACTGGGCGGCTCTGAAAGAAACCTATCGCCAGGTGTATTCGGAGGTTGCCGCGGACCATATGGTGTTTCCGCGCAATGCAAGTGAACTGGCGAATCATTCCAGCTTTGGCATTATCAATGATGAGTTGGATGAAACCATGGCCATCTGGCTGAAAATCGAGGATGGCCGCATAACCGGCGCTGCTTTCACAACTGATGACTGCATTACCTGTACTGCCTGCGCCAGCATGATAACGGAGATGGTTCGCGGCAAAACACTCCAGGAGGCACTGGCGATTACGCCGCAGCAGGTTGTCGACGAACTTCAGGGACTGCCGGAGGAGGACCTCCACTGCGCTCAACTGGCGGTTGACACCATCAAGGCGGCCGTCAACGATTATTCCGGCCAATAACCGCCGGCGTTTACGCTGTGTAATTGACATAACCAATGGGGACAAGCAGAGATGCCGTATTGGATAGTCATGGCATCAACTGGCAGGAGCAACGGGGGGGAGGGGGTATCCCCTCCCCCCCGCAAGAGCAGGGCGGGTGTTAGCGCATCGGGCGACGTGACATGCCCGTTCCCATTCCAGCGTATTGGGGCGGAGCGTTGCTAACCGTGTCGAGGCGTCGGCTGGCCAGTGCGCTTCGCTGGCGCATAAAAGAGGGCACTTCCAGTTCGTCTTCTGACTTCAGGTTTTTGAGTGCGCGGAAGATCTCCCGTTCGCGGGTGGCGCTGGCCATACCGTCTCTGGTGTTGAAGCCGGTGGCGATAAGCGTCAGGCGGACTTCGTTGCCCATGTTGGAATCAAGCAATACCCCGAAGATGACGTTGGCGTCAGGATCTACGGCTTTGCGGATGATGTCTGCGGCGGCATTGACTTCATACAATGTCAGTGAACTGTCGCCGGCAATATTGAAAATAACGCCTTTGGAGCCTTCGATGGAAACATCAAGCAGGGGGCTTTGTAACGCTTTTTTGGCGGCATCAGCCGCGCGGTTGGTACCAGACCCGTGTCCGATCGACATCCACGCCGGGCCGGCGTTCTTCATTACTGAACTCACATCGGCGAAGTCAAGATTGATCAGGCCGGGGACGGTGATAACTTCAGCTATTGCCTGAACACCGTTGCACAACACTTCATCCGCCATGCGGAAGGCGCCGTCAACTCCAGTTTTCTGATCACAGATGTCGAACAGCCTGTCGTTTGGTATGAGTACCAGTGTATCAACGTTTGGCATGAGTTCGGCGATGCCTTCCTCGGCGACCTTCATACGGTGCGTGCCTTCGAAAGCAAAAGGCTTGGTGACTACAGCGATGGTCAGGGTGCCCATTTCCTTGGCGATTTTGGCCACTACCGGCGCCGAACCGGTGCCAGTGCCGCCGCCCATGCCGGCGGTGATGAAAATCATGTCTGAGCCGGCGATAGCCTTGCGGATTTCATCACGGCTTTCTTCAGCCGCGGCGTGTCCTACCTTATTGTCGCCGCCGGAGCCGAGGCCGCGGGTGTTCTTTTCTCCAAGCTGGATGCGTACGGGAGCCTCAGTTATGGCGAGAGCCTGCGCGTCTGTGTTCATGGCGATGAATTCAACGCCACGGACTTGTTCGCGCACCATGCGTGTTACAGCATTGCATCCGCCGCCGCCGCAGCCGACTACCCTAATTTTCGCACCACTCTGCACGTAAATCGTTTTAGCCATCTTTTTTTTGCTACCTCTCCAAATTTAAATTTATCTGGGTGTTTGCTTACGACCAAAGAGTCCGGCCAGTTCCGAGAAAAGGCTGTTATGCGGCTGACCGCTTTCAACAAGGTTCATTGTTTCCGGATGTGACTGGTTCCATAGAAGCAGTCCTGTTACGGCTGCACAGGATGGATCCATAAGGCTGTCGGAAACACCGTAGAGTTGCGGTGGAATGCCTATGCGGACTGGCAGATGGGTGATTTCAAGCCCCAGCTCCGCAATGCCCGACAGGTTGGCAGTGCCGCCTGTAAGTACGACACCGGAGCGGATGTACTTGCTGTAATCGGCTGGAAGCTCAAGCAGTATCAGCCGTAGCAGTTCCTCCACGCGGGTTCGGATTATTTCGTACAGCTCGGCATAAGGCACGATGCACCCGCCTTCCGTCAGTGTGCGCTCCGCGAAATTATCCTCACCCGGGCCAACGCTCCCGTATTTCAGTTTTATTTCTTCGGCAAGTTCCGCCGCTACCCCCAGGCCTACCGATATGTCATGTGTTATGGCATGACCGGCGACCGGCAGCACCGAGGTGTGGAAAATGTTTCCGTCTTGGTAAGCGGCTATCCCTGTAGTGCCGCCGCCGATGTCCGCCATTATGACGCCGGTTTGCTTTTCATCCGCTGTCAGCACGGCTTCGGCGCCTGCCAGCGGGGAGAATACCATTTGTTCTATCTCAATCCCTGCGCCCTTAACGCACTTGGTGAGATTTTCCACGGACGCGGAGGCGGCGTTGACGATATGTGTATCTACATCCAGACGGAAACCATGCATTCCGACTGGATTCTTGATTCCAACCTGGCCGTCAACGGCGTACTTCTGCGGAATCATATGCAACATGGTGGCGCCGGGGCCGCCGACATTTGAGTTCTTAGCGACATTCAGCACTCTCTGAACGTCGTCCGGTTTTACTATCTGTTTGTCGGAGGTGATGGCGATTACCCCACGGTTGTTTATCGATGTGATATGCCGGCCGGTAATGCTCACTATGGCTGAGTTAAGTTTGTAGCCTACGGCCTGCTCGGCTGATTTAACGGACTGGCGGATGGCCTCCATGGCGTCGTTCAGGTTGATGACCATTCCTTTTTGCAGTCCGCCGGACGGTGCTACTCCAACACCGAGAATGCGCAAGTCCTCGCCATCGGTATCAGCCATTACGGTGCAAATCTTGTAAGTGCCGACATCAATAGCGGCGAGTTTCTGTCTTTTCACCGGATGCATCTCCTCCAGTACGGAAAATTTCTGTTCATTTCCTGATGAATGTTAAGCCTCTACATTATTGTAGGCTTGTCGCCTATTTGTGCTCGCGGTAGTGGACGTTCCACTTGAGGCACAGGGAGTTGATGTAATTCTTGACCTCCGAGCTATTACTGCGATAGAGATCTGCAAGAAATCCGTGTAGCAGTTCGCCCCCGCTCATGCCTGGGGTCGGCTCTTCCGGTCCTGGCAGGTTGATGTGGACGATTTCAGTCATCTGTTTTTGGTACTCGATTGCTGCTCCCATGCTCTTGTTCCTCCTGCTCAAAAATATTTACCCTAATATTAGGCACCACAAAAGCACCGGTCAAAAACTGTCCAAAATCGTCCTTCCGGATTCCGTTTCTGAAAAAATTTGTCCACGTTGCATTTTATGGTGTGATTGTCCTAAAATTGGAGAGATGTTATCTGCGTCTTCAAAAAAGCTGCTGCCCCCGTATGTTTCCTATCGTACATTTTTGAACTTCCTTGAAGGGATGCAGCAAGCCGTGCCAGCGCGCATTGACCGTAGCTACTGGGGTGAAAGGCTGTCGGGCAGTACTGGTATGCAGCTTGTGTCCGCCTTGCGCTTCCTCGATCTTATCGATATCAGCGGATTTCCGACGCTCAAGCTTAGGCAGTTGGTGGGCAGCAGCGGGGTTGCCAGGGTAGCGCTTCTGAAGCAGGTTGCGCAGGAATCATACGGCTTTTTCTTCGACAGCCAGCTGGATCCGTCCGCGGTTACATACGCACAGTTGGAGGAATGCTTCCGCGCAAATTACCAACTGGCCAACGACGTGGCGCGCAAATGTATCAAGTTCTTCATCGGGCTGAGCAACGATGGCGGAATGAAGCTCTCTCCCTTTATAACCAAGAAAGCGCGGACGGCGCGCCCTCAGTTGGGGGCAAAGAGGCAATCCCGACTATCGGACAAAAACCGGACAGAAATTCCAAAACAGGCAATTCCAATTCCAAATGGAATTACTTTGGACAAATTGCTAATAGATAAGTTTCCCGGCTTTGATCCGTCTTGGTCTGACGATATAAAGGTCAAATGGTTCGCCGCGTTTGATGAATTGCTAAAGAGGACGGGTGGAGAAGGGCAGCCGTAAGGCAGGCAGTTGGTGACAGTCTGTTTTTTACGTCTGAATCTGGGGCAATGCTCTTTGGCAAAGCAGACAATTTTATTTGACAATCCAGGTGTGGCTGGATGTATATTTTAGTTTCTGTAAACGGCTGATGGCAGTTGGTAAGGGCTGAAGCCGAATACGTAATTTCTGCTGCCTTGCAGAAAAAGATGGTGATTTATAAAAAACATGTCTCCATACGACGCTTCAATTAGCAACAAACTGGCTGCACCCCGTGCCGCGTTGCCTTATGCCGCAGATAGTAAAAATAAGGCTACGGAGGAAGGCGGTGTTACCGGTTTCATTGCCTCTGTTAAGGTCAGTGGCAGGAATATCACGGTACCTTCGGTGCAGATGAACAATCGCGGCAACGGCGAGGGCGGCGGTATTGCCGCTGTAGGCCTTTCAGTCGAGGATCTGGGCGTGCCGCAGGATGTGCTTGATAGTCACTACCTGCTGCAAGTGGCGCTACTTGACTCGTCTGCGCGGCCTGATATTGAGGCCGAATTCATCACCCCGCATTTTGACGTATACAAGGCGGTGGAAGTGCCGTGTCTGGAAGATTACAGGGATGTATCCGGTCTGGAGGTCAGGCCGCCGGATGTAGTGCGTTATTTTGTGCGTGTCAAACCGGAGGTTATGAAAGCGTTTGTGGAGGAGAAGAATCTTTTCGGGTTGGATGACGGGAAGGCTGAAGACGAGTTCGTTTCTTCTAATTCCGCCAGGCTAAATCACAAATTCTATGCTGCGCTTAAAGAAAAACGTGCCTTTGTGCTTTCGCACGGACGCGACATGATGATATTGGAAGTCGTGGGGTACGCTGAGCAAGTGGTGCAGTATTACAAACTGGAAAACTTCAGAGCACACGGCTGGATCGCCCATCAGTGGTGTCCCACCAGGGGGAGTGTCTGGCATCCCGGAGGCGCTTCTCTGTTTGTCGGCATGGATGAGGCGCTGGTACACAATGGTGACCTCGCCAATTATCATGCCGTCATCGAATATTTGCGCCAGTTTAACGCGCGTTCGCAGCCTCTCCCCGATACCGAGGTTTCGGCGCAGCTCTTTGACTTGTGGAACTCATCCTTTGGCTATCCGTTGGAATATATCTCTGAAGCCATGTCGCCTACATTGGGGTATGACTTCGGCCAGTTGCCGCCGCAAAAACAGCGCTTTTACAAACATATTCAGAGCGTGCATCTGCCGGCCTCTTCGGACGTCCCGTGGTTTTTCATCATTGCACGTAACAATCCGTATGAGCGTTCCCACCAGTTGATAGGTATCACTGATACTTCGATGCTGTGTCCGCAAGTTTTTGCCTTTCAGGAAGGCGAGGTGCAAGTCGGACTGATATGTTCCGAAAAGCAGGCTATTGATGCCACTCTTGAAAATCTCTCACGTGAGGATCTCCGCTTCCGCCCCATCGCCGACAAGTACTGGAATGCGCGCGGTGGCAGTGCCTCGGATGGCGGGGCGTTCGTATTCACCATGCGCGACAGTGGCAGGGGAGATGGCTCAAAAACCATTTCCTGCGTCAACAAGTTCGGCGAGCCGGTGAGCGTGCCGTCCGGGCAGAAGCCGTTTAAGCATCCCATTGATTATGATGCTCCAGTGAGCCGCCAGACGATTTCGCAGGCGGTGCGTGCCGCGCTGTCCGGGGCGGATAATACGGAGATGCTACGTTATTTCACGAATAACATGGCGCAGTGGAATTATGCTTCGTTGATTTTCCTTTGCTACGAACTGGAGAAAGTCGGTCGGCAGAGCGACCAGGCGTGCGCAGCGGCTATCGGAATCCTGACGCATTTAAATGATGCCCGCTATGCCACCGGCGCCAAAAAGCGCAGTTCGGTGCTTCAGCTTGTGCGTTACGCACTGCGGAAAATGTTCGATACGGTTCCGGATTTCAATACAGCTGTCTCCGGGCGGTATCGCCGGCTTGACTGGGCAGGGCGCTCCTCCCTGCGCGCTCCATCCGTAAACGAGGAAGTTCTGGTGATGGATGCACGCGCTTTTCCGCCTGAGGGTGATGAATGCGATGCGCGCTATATCGTAGATGCCTTCAAGATGGGCTGGCGGCGTTTCATATGTTATGGGTATCGCGGACAGCGTTTCACCGGAAGCGGCCTCGGCAATGATTCCAATGGCGTGCGCATTGATGTCTATGATTCCTCCGGCGACTATCTGGCTTCGGGTATCGACGGGCTTGAAATTTACGTACACGACAGTGCCCAGGATCAGCTAGGGCAGATTATGAAGCGCGGCAAACTGGTGGTGTATGGCGACGTCGGCCAGACATTCATGTGCGGAGCCAATGGCGGAGAGGCGTATGTCATGGGCAATGCCGCCGGAAGGTCTCTGACCAACGCCTCAGGCTGTCCAAAGGTGGTTATCAACGGCACCTGCCTGGACTTTCTGGCAGAATCCTTCATGGCTGGTAATCCGCTCAATGGCGGCGGGTTCGTTGTCGTAAACGGCGTGGAGTTCGACGAGAACGGAAGGGTGCGCGAGCTGCCTTCGCCTTACCCCGGCTCAAAACTGTTTTCGCTGGCATCCGGAGGCGCCATCTATCTCCGTGACCCGCACGGCAAAGTGGTGAACAAGCAGCTTAACGGCGGCGAAATAGTGCCGCTTTCGCAGGCGGATTGGGCGCTCATACTGCCTTATCTCATGAAGAATGAGAATCTGTTTGGGATTTCAGTAGAGAAAGACTTGCTGACGGTAAACGGGGTGGTTCAACCGTTCACTGAAGTTTACCGCAAAGTTCAGCCGGTCAAGACCGCGGTGTCGACAGAGGAATCCCCGCCCAAATAAAATACTTCAGGCTCTTAGCCTTCAGCCGATACATCTCCCAATGTCACTCGTGGCTTGCCCCGAACACTTCTCCCTTTGGCAAAAAGGGAGACCTTGCCCACGGGCAAGTAAAAATCCATGCTGGAGGAACGAGCTTGCGAGTGACGAAGCATCCGGCGGGGTGGTGGATGATTGCTCCCCGCCACCAGATCCTTCGGTCGCTGCGCTCCCTCCAGGATGGACTTGGTCATAAATCCATGCTGGAGGAATGAGCTTGCGAGTGACGAAGCATCCGGAGGAGTGGCGGATGATTGCACCCCGCCACCAGATCCTTCGGTCGCTGCGCTCCCTCCAGGATGGACTTGTACGAAACTGAAAACTGACCACTGAAAACTGATTACTTTCGACCTTGTGTCACCAACAGGATGGACTTGGTCATAGCATCCGGTGTGGTGGCGGATGGTTGCTCCATACCTCCAGATCCTTCGGTCGCTACGCTCCCTCCAGGATGGACTTGGTCATAAATCCATGCTGGAGGAACGAGCTTGCGAGTGACGAAGCATCTGGTGGGGTGGTGGATGGTTACGCTCCCCGCCACCAGATCCTTCGGTCGTTGCACTCCCTCCAGGATGGACTTGTGCGAAACTCATAACTGACCACTGAAAACTGATTACCTTCGGCCTTGTGTCACCAACAGGATGGACTTGTATGGGGCATCCCCCTGTATCCCCCTTTGCGCAAAAGGGGGGGAGGAAACTGGAGGCTAACAGCTGAATGCCGCCTGCCTGCCTGTCTCCCAGCGCCTCCCGCTTGCAGGAGAAAAAACGGAACCCCCTCTCCACGCAAACCGGGAGAGAGGGTTCCGTAAATGGATGGGATAGGGTGGGGTGTGTTACACAACCCCCTGCGCCATCATGGCGGCGGCCACCTTCATGAAACCCGCGATATTTGCACCTACCACAAAGTTGTCGGTACAGCCATATTGTTTGGCTGCCTTGGCAGTATTGTGATAGATGGTTTCCATAATGCCTTTCAGACGCGTGTCCACTTCTTCGAAGCTCCAGGCAAGCCGCATGGAATTCTGACTCATTTCCAAGGCGGATGTTGCCACGCCGCCCGCATTGGCCGCTTTGCCGGGACAGAAGAAGACCTTGTTCTCGATCAGGTATTCGGTAGCGTCCAGGGTGGTAGGCATGTTGGCGCCCTCACCTACCGCAATCACGCCGTTTGCTACCAACGCCTTGGCGTCATCCAGATGCAGTTCGTTCTGGGTGGCGCAGGGTAGCGCTATGTCGGCTTTAACATTCCACATGCCCTTGCCTTCGTGGTACTCGGCATTGGGTCGATAGTTGAGATAGTCGCTGACACGACCGCGTTTGACTTCCTTGATCTCCTTCGCAATGGCGAGATCGATACCGTCCTTGTCGTAAATCCAGCCGTTGGAGTCGCTCAAGGTAACGACCTTGCCGCCCAGTTCGATGGCCTTTTTCGTCGCGTAAATGGCAACATTGCCTGAACCGGAAACCAGCACGGTCTTACCGTTGATTGATTGACCGTGATCTTTCAGCATTGCCTCAACGAAATAAAGAAGACCGTAGCCGGTAGCTTCCGTACGCGCCAGTGAACCGCCGTAGGTCAGACCCTTGCCGGTCAGGACGCCTTCGTAGATATTCTTGATGCGTTTGTATTGACCGTACATGTAGCCGATCTCACGTGCGCCCACGCCGATGTCGCCGGCTGGCACATCGGTATCAGCGCCGATATGGCGGGTGAGTTCGGTCATAAAACTCTGGCAGAAGGCCATGATTTCACGGTCGGATTTGCCCTTGGGATCGAAATCGCAGCCGCCTTTGCCGCCGCCGATTGGCAGCCCTGTCAAGCCGTTTTTGAAAGTCTGCTCAAAGCCTAGAAATTTGATGATGCTTAAATTGACTGACGGATGAAAGCGTATCCCTCCCTTATAAGGGCCGATGGCGCTGTTGAATTGCACACGGTAAGCGCGGTTGACGCGCACGTTGCCATTGTCGTCCACCCAGGGTACGCGGAACAGAATTTGACGCTCCGGCTCTACCAGGCGCTCCAGCAGCCCGGCCTTGGCGTACTTGTCATCGTTGTCAACCACTAGTTTAATGGAGTTTAACACTTCGGTGGCGGCCTGATGGAATTCCGGCTGATTCGGGTTGTTGGCAATCAACTCACTTAGCACTTTGTCTACATATGACATCCTTTTCTATCCTTTTCTCCTGTTAATATCGTTGAGGGCAAACCATTTAAATTCTATCATAACACTCACAAAAAACAAGGCTTATTCGAATGTGTACGGGTAAACACTTGGCCTGGATGTCGGGGTGGATCACCACCGGATGACAATTTATTTGCCAATCAGAAACCAATCCCAAGAAACAGCACAAATCCAATGTAACTGTATTAACAAACAGGGGGGGTAAAATACATCAAATAAACTATCTGAAATCGTATTCTAATCACAGTGAGCCTATACAAAATTGAACGGTGCGATTTTTGCTATCATCGAAACACAGACAATCATCATCGCCACGCACCCCCTGTAACCATAACCGCGCCGCACACGTTCCAAGTTGGCGGCAGGAGCAACGGTGACAGGCTTCCTCTCCCACGGCAATCCGCTTGCGGTTGTGGTTGAGACCTCTTCGGTACGGTGGATTATCATGATGGGAGAGGGGATAACAAGCATCAGTGATTTAAGCGGCAGTTGTGCGCTGTATATTCGAGATGAGACTATGGGAGGATTGTCAGAAATATCTGCAATTAGGTATCTTTACAATCGTGATAAAGTATAGTTAAGCGCAAAGGTTAAGCATAAAAGAGGTTCCGCACCTGCGCTATCGCATCAAAGATGCTGAACATTTTGCTATCCTTCTGACGCAGAGAACATTCAGGAAAAATCTCTCTAACACAAAAAGCCTGCGGACAATCGTAACAGTTATCTTTGCCGGAATTATCTCAATGCTGTTTAGCGCATTGTATTACTTTGAAAAACCGCCACCGAAAAAAGGAATTGGGCATCTTAAAAACCATCGGGGTTACCAAGTCGAATATTACCGCGCCAACCTTTCTTGAAATTACTGAAAGCGACAGTACCAGCTTTTCTTATTTCAGTCATACTGTCCGTTATACCGATGCTTTGGATAAACAGTATATCCAGCTACGACTTCATTTCAACCAAAATGTCCTCTGCGCTGGTGGGGTTACTGGTATGTGTGCTTGTTGTCGTGATAGCGTGCATGCTTCCTGTGTATAATGCCATTAAAGTCGATTCGGTAGACGCCATTAGGAAAATTAACAAGTAGGAACTGGCTCTGTCCAACATTTCTACCAACTAAGCATAGGTACCATCAAGTGTCGATAACCTCGCAAGAGCGCTATATTGTGGAAACATTCTTGCGTTAACACGGCTCTTCATGTATAATGACCAATCAATTTTCGCCCGTGTGCTAGGTTTTGCTTTTCAGACGATGCTTTTATTCAATGGGATTAAGGAGTTAATAGAGCAATGTTAATCGGAGTGTTGAAGGAAACGGTTGCCGGTGAAAAGCGTGTCGCACTGGTTCCGGAGTCTTTGGGGAAGCTCAAAGAAGTAACGGTACTGGTGGAGAAAGGCGCCGGTGAGTCCGCCGGTTTTGCCGACGCGGCCTATCAGGAAAAGGGTGCTACTGTTGTCGAGCGGGAAGAACTGCTCGGCAAAGCGGATGTCGTCCTGAAAGTGCAGCCTCCCACCGATACCGAAGTCGTCGGCCTCAAACAAGGGGCGATGCTCATCTCGTTCCTGTATCCGCTGGACAATCTCGGCGTGATCAGCAAACTGCTTGAGCGCAAAGTAACAGCGCTGGCAATGGAACTGATGCCGCGTATCAGCCGCGCGCAGTCAATGGACGCGCTGTCATCGCAGGCGACCATATCCGGTTATAAAGCAGTCCTGCTGGCGGCCAATACGTTGCCGAAGCTGTTCCCCATGCGTATGACTGCTGCCGGCACTATTCCTCCGGCAAAGGTTTTTGTTATCGGCGCTGGGGTTGCTGGGCTGGCGGCCATAGCCGTAGCTCGCCAGCTGGGAGCAATCGTTGAGGCGTATGATGTGCGTCCGGCGGCCAAAGAGCAGGTGGAGAGCCTCAAGGCTAAATTTGTCGCGCTGCAGCTTGAAACCGCCGATGCTCAGACGTCCGGTGGGTATGCCAAAGCCCAGTCCGAGGATTTTTACCTGAAGCAGCAGCAGCTTATGGCCGAGGCGATCAGGTCACATGCTTACGATGTTATTGTTACCACCGCCTCTGTCCCAGGCAAACGTGCTCCGCAGTTGATTACTGAGGAGGCAGTAAAGGGTATGCGCTGTGGCTCCGTTATTGTGGATCTGGCTGGTGAACAGGGCGGCAACTGTGTCTTGACCGAACCGGGACAGGATGTCGTCAAACATGGGGTTGTCATAATGTCTCCGGTCAATCTTCCCTCGACTATGGCACCGCAGGCCAGCCAGCTTTATTCCAAAAACATCATCACCTTCCTGTTGGCAATGCTGAAAGATGGTGCTCTCAATCTGGATACTAATGATGCCTTGGTTAGCGGAACGATGGTTACGCGTGATGGTATATTGCTGCACGAAGCCGCCAAATCTGCATTGGAGAGGAGTTAATCGTGGGTGACAATTTTGCTGTAAATCTTCTGATTTTTGTCATGGCATCTTTTTTGGGGATTGAACTAATCCGCCATGTATCGCGTTTGCTGCATACGCCGCTGATGTCGCTTACCAACGCGATCTCATCGGTTTCAATCGTAGCCGCGTTGATACTCATGTCTGATCCGAAGACTGATTTAATTCTGCTGTTGGCGACGCTGGGTATAGGGCTGGCGGCGGTCAATATCGTGAGCGGCTTCATGATTACGGAGCGCATTTTAAAGATGTTTACTAAGAAAGGTGCGAGGTAACAGGTATGGAGCAGTTCGCCTTATATCTGTATGTTCTGGCTATTGCCCTGTTCATACTTTCGCTTCGCTGGATGAGCGAAGTCAGGACGTCCCGCCGTGGCAATATCGCCGGTGTGTTTGGTATGGCGATCGCTATCACGGGGACGTTGATTGCTTATCACTCTGAGCGCTACGACCTTTTGATAGGGGCTTTTGCCATCGGTGCCATTATCGGTGTGCCTATCGCCTTGAAACTGCCGATGTCGGCGGTGCCGCAGCGAACCGCCATGTCGCACGCTTTCGGCTCGCTGTCAATCGCGCTGGTCGGTGTGGGCGAATACTTGGTTAGGATTCCGGGCATCAGTATCTTCGACTCCGCGGTGCTGTCCGTGGAGATAATCATCGGATTCCTCACCTTCACAGGTAGTTGTATTGCTTTCGCCAAGCTTCAGGGTCTGATACCGGGCAAGCCCTGGATTTATCCTGGGCGCGTGTTTGTTACTTTAGCCACTCTGGTAATCTCGTTCGGCCTCGCCATTTATCTGGTTATAAATCCGGACCAGACCTTTATCATACCCATTATGGCGGCGTTCGCGCTTATTTTCGGGTTCCTGATGGTGATGTCTATCGGCGGCGCGGATATGCCGACGGTAATTGCCATTCTGAATGCCTACGCCGGCTTGTCTGCGGCGGCTTTGGGCTTTGTGTTGGATAACAAGGTGTTGATTGTCGCCGGTGCGCTGGACGGAGCATCGGGTCTCATACTGGCTATCGTCATGAGCAAGGCCATGAACCGTTCATTCCTCAATGTTCTTTTCGGCGGTGTGGGTGCGATACCGTCTGGCGGTGGAGACGGCAAAGGCGCGGCGAAGTCCGCGCAGAGCTACGCCGTCGAAGATGTGGCCACGGTACTGGAGAATGCCTCCTCAGTGGTGGTGGTGCCTGGATACGGCATGGCGGTGGCGCAGGC
Organism: Dehalococcoidia bacterium; assembly: GCA_009779255.1. Taxonomy (GTDB): domain Bacteria; phylum Chloroflexota; class Dehalococcoidia; order Dehalococcoidales; family UBA1222; genus WREQ01. Next base: position 14,261 of record WREQ01000003.1, on the reverse strand, counting down.
ACAGTATGTGGTCAAGGAACTGGCGGATATTCTTCAGGGCAAGGGGGTGGATATCAAATACGCTGTCCATCCGGTTGCCGGCCGCATGCCTGGTCATATGAACGTGCTGCTGGCCGAGGCTGAGGTGTCTTACGATCAACTCTGGGAGATGGAGCGCATTAACTCGATTTTCCCGGAAACAGATGTTTCAATCGTAGTCGGCGCTAACGATGTTACAAACCCCGCTGCTAGGACAGATCCGGAATCCCCGCTTTACGGGATGCCTATTCTGGATACGGACAAGTCGCGGACGGTGGTGTTCATCAAGCGTTCAACAGCTGTCGGATTCGCAGGTGTTGACAACGAGCTTTTCTATATGCCGAACACCATGATGGTATTCGGGGACGCCAAGCAGGTTCTCACCGAGTTGGTAGCTACACTTAAAGGCTAAGGCAAAAAAATCGGGGTGCTGTTCTGCTTTGAATTCGGGAAACCGAATTGAAGCGGGCGACGCAAAGTCGGCAGCACCCCGATTTATTAACAACGAGAATGACAAGATGAACGAGAAGCCTGTTAACCATATGGGGAAAGTTGTTTGACATAAATTTGGCTAACTTGGCGATGAAAGCCGCCTCAATAGTTGCCAAATAAAACTAAGCCGAGCAAGCTGCGAAATCACGAGAACAAGATGACCGCGACAACAAGCGGGCACAAATTGATGATCTGAAACAAATCAACGAGAGCTTGAAAACAACCGTCGAAAAACACGAAGAGCAGATAAATTGAGTTGCAGTCGATAGATAAAAACTCTGCCAAGTTTTCAAAAATATCTATCTGGATTGCTGCCGGTTCGTTCTTAATAGCGCCATGGACACTCTTAATGCGATTATTTCAGTAAATAAAAGCACGGCGGAACATGAACACTGTTCTGCCGTGTTATTGTTATGGCGACCCCGACGGGATTCGAACCCGTGATCTCCACCGTGACAGGGTGGCATGTTGGACCGCTACACCACGGGGCCGCACGGAGTACCTAGTCTACCAAACGACAGGCCTTTGTGTCAAACATTTGCCCTTTATGTTCAATGTGGTATAATGAGCGAAATTTCGTTTGCTTTATGGAGAATTCGTGGCAACTAAGACAACCAAAGTAACCAAGCCTGCCGATAATCCCAGCAGCATCGGCAGCCAGCGGAATTATGAATTGATGCTGGTAATCAAGCCGGATGGGACTGACGAAAAGCTCAGTGCCACCATCGGGGCTGTCAGCCAATTTATCGCTGAGCTGGGTGGGGTCATGGCGGATACCAAAATGCTGGGGAAGCGCAAGCTGGCTTATCCTATAAATCGTTGTACGGAAGGGCATTATGTGCTGCTGCAGTTTAAGTCGCGTAGCACGGCCAGCCAGGAACTTGAAAACCGGTTGAATATCTCGGAAGAGGTAATCCGCTATCTACTTAAGAACATCGATTAAAAAAGGGGGCTTTTTAGATGGTGAGTCTTAACAAGGTAATGCTTATCGGCAATGTGGGCGGGGATCCAGAGATGCGTTTTACTCCGAGTGGCAGTCCCGTCACATCTTTTAGCGTCGCTACAAACCGCTTCTACAAAACACCGGAAGGCGAGAAAAGGCAGGAAACCGATTGGTTTAACATTGTGACTTGGAGCAAGCTGGCCGAGCAATGCAATCAGTTTCTCGCCAAAGGCCGATTGGTCTATGTTGAGGGACGGTTGCATAATCGCAGCTGGGATGGCAATGATGGCCAGAAGCATTATCGTACAGAGATAGTTGCCAGCCAGGTCACTTTTCTGGACAGACAGGATGCTGGTATGGCGCCTGTTGAGAAGACTGAAGAAGTCGGCGGTGACTTGGGTGAGCCTGGGGATATTCCTTTCAGTTAAGCTGCGTCGAGGAATAAGGATTTATTAGGAGAAAATTGCATCGTGGTTGAAACAAGAACATCTGCAAGGCCGGCGGGGCGCAAACCCGCAGGAAAATGGGGCGGTGGTAAATACGCTCCGAAGCGCAAGGTTTGCCCTTTCTGCGCCAGCCGGGCTAAAACTATAGATTACAAAGATACGTTAACGCTTGGACGGTTTATTTCCGACCGTGGCAAGATTGAACCCCGCCGCCGCACCGGCACCTGCAATCGCCACCAACATGCGCTGGCGTTGGCTATCAAACAGGCGCGTCACGTAGCGCTGTTGCCGTTTGTTCCGGAACATATTCATCTGCAGGGGCTGGTGCCGCCGCTAAACCTTAATCCGGTTGTACCTGTTGAATCCAAGCAACCGGAGACAGTGAATGTTACGGTTGAGGCTTAACCGTCGCTTGATTTTGTCGCAGGCCGCAAGGTCTCTTTAAGAGGAGTTAAATGCCTAAAAGGACTTATCAACCCAAGAGAGTTCCGCGAAAACGCGAGCATGGTTTTCTTGCTCGCATGAGTTCGCGTGGTGGTCGTGGTGTACTCAAAGCTCGCCGGCTGAAGGGCCGCCAGCGGCTGACTGTAGTCTAGGAGTAGCGCACCCTTTCGTGTGTCTGCGGGAGCGCAATGGTTATGAAAGGGTGTTATCTTACCCGCCCGAAGGATTTTGCCAGGGTTCATTCCTGCTCGAAATGGTCAGGGACGGCGCTTATCGGAATTAAGAGCTGCTCCAATGGGTTGGGAGTTGAGACGCGGTATGGGCTTATTGTTAGCAAGCGTGTGGGTGGGGCGGTCGAGCGCAACAGGGTGAAGCGTCGATTGAGAGAGATATCGCGTCAGTTGAGGCCTGTAGAAGGCATGGATATACTGCTGAGTGCCCGGACACAGGCGGCTCAGGTGGATTTTGAAACTCTCAAGGCTTCCGTTGTGGTTTCACTGCAACGCAGGAATTTGCTGGCTGAGAATGATTAAAAAATTGGCGCTGTGGGCTATCCGCGTTTATCAGCGGACGTTTTCACGTATTATACCGTCGGTCTGCCGGTATCAGCCCACCTGTTCTCAATACACGTATGAGGCTATTAGCCGGTTCGGGTTGTTCAAAGGCATATGGATGGGTATGCGGCGTATTGCCCGTTGTCATCCGTGGCATGAGGGTGGCTACGATCCCGTACCGGAAAAACCGGTTTGAGCGATTTCTAAAGGATAAAACGAGTTGAAGAACAACAGATTTTACAAATTGCTGGCGTTGGGTTTGTTTCCCGTGATGTTGGCGGTTGCAAGTTGTGCCTCCGCGGCGGTGCCTGTTGGCTGGGCGGGGGTTAGCATCGGAGATGGTGGGCTTTACACTGTGTCAGGATTGGGGCAGCTTTACTCGCTGAAAGCCGGCGATAACGGTGCTATCTCCGTTGTGTGGAACTTGCCGGTGGACAGCAGCGCAAAGGTGAACGTATTCGGGAATATCGTGGTTTCGGATGGCAGGATTTATGTTGCCGGTTATAACGGCAAGGTCTACTCGCTTGACGCCGCTACCGGACAGTCCATTGCTTCTGTTGAGCTTGACAGCGATGATTCACAGCCTGTTGTAGGCGGCATTGCGGTGGATGATGGTCGCGTGTATGTGGGATCGTCCAACGGCTGTATTTACGCTTTGGATAGCATTACGTTGTCACGTATATGGAAATTTGAAACCGGTGACAGGATATGGTCCACTCCCGTTGTAGACCAGGGTACGGTCTTCGTAGGCTCTTTTGACAAGAAGTTTTATGCGTTGGACGCTGCTACCGGCGCCAAAAAATGGGAGTTCGCCGCAGGGGGTGCTATTAAAGCCGATCCGGTCATTGAAAACGGAATCGTATATGTCGCCTCTTTTGATCGCCATATCTATGCTCTGAATATGACCAATGGAGATTTGATATGGCAATATCCGGCCAGGGATTCAAGCGGGCCGAACCAATGGTTCTGGGCTACACCGGTTATTGTGGATGGATTCCTGTTCGCGCCCTGTCTGGACAGCCGTGTTTATGCTGTAGACCTAAACAATCCTGCCAATGCCCTTGTTTTTGACCTTGGCGATCGTATTTCTGCCAATCCGGTGGAACATGATGGGCGGGCGATAGTGGTTACCCATACCGGAAAAATATTCTCCCTTGCGGCTGACGGCAATCAGGTACTGCTGAAAGAGCTTAGGGGTGTATTTGATGGTGAGAAGCCGGTTGCCGATGCCGCTTTGTCGGTGCTGGATGGCGTGGTTTATATTCACACTTTGTCCCATGACAGGGTATATACCATGAATGTGGCTACGCGTGAATTGCACTCGATAAAACTTGATTCCACCGGTGGTTCTTCGCAGTCGACAACAACCGTTACCGTTACACAGATGGTTACGGTAACCCAATAAAGAAGCCACGGATGGCATTAGAAGGAAACTGATTTGAGTATCGGCGAAATAATAGGATACGTTTGGAACCTGATTGTTCTTCAGCCGCTGACGAACGTGCTGATTGCCTTGTCGCATTATTTGGGCAACAATTTTGGCTTGTCTATTATAGTGCTGACCATCGTTATAAACGTAATAACCTATCCCTTGACGCTGCGGCAGATGCGCTCCGCCAAGGCCATGCAGGATCTCCAGCCGAAACTGGCGGCGCTGCAGAAGAAGTATAAGGATAACAGCCAGGTGTTGATGCAGGAGCAGATGAAGCTTTATAAAGAGTCTGGCATCAATCCTGCGGGATGCCTGACCTCCATGTTTCTTCCCATGCCGATATGGATTGCCCTTTACCAAACAATCCGCGGAGTGATGGCCATCACTCCGGACAGTTTTCTCGGGCTGGCCAATCAGCTTTATTCATGGCCGGTTGTTTTTAAGGCCATGCCGCTCAATACCGACTTTTTGTGGCTCAACCTGGGCACGCCGGATTATCTGCTTGCCATAATGGTTGGTCTCGGCATGTTCCTGCAGCAAAGAATGACCGCTCAGCCGGCTGCCGATCCGCGCATGGCGCAGCAGGCGCAGTTGATGCAGGTCATGATGCCGATATTCTTTATTTTCATATCTGTATCGGTACCCAGCGGTCTGGCGCTTTACTGGCTGGTCAACAGCGTTATCCGCATTGCCGTTCAGTATTTCTTCAGTGGCTGGGGTGGATTGGCTGCTTTGCCGGGGCAGGTTGTCACTACCTTCAACAGGTTGCTACCTAGAAAAAAGACTCCCACCGGCGGCGGGAAAAAATCCTGAACGGACAGGATGGATTTGAGATGAGAGAACTTGAAGCAAGTGCGCGCACTGTCGAAGAAGCTATCCAAAAGGCGTTGGCGCAGATGGGGCTTACGCTGGATGATGTGGAAATCGAAGTCCTCGGTGAAGGCAGAACGGGGGTGCTGGGTATCGGCGGCGAGCCGGCGCGTGTTCGCGTCATCGAATCCCCCAATCGTATTCCGCCGGAGGAATTGGCCGCTGCCCGCGCCCAGGAATGCTTGGACGCGTTGCTCTACCTGATGGGAATTGATGCAGGTGCCTCTGTCGGTATTTATGACAGCGATTCATTTGAAGGGGAAGATACAGGGGCGTCTGTTGTGCTGGATATACGTGGTTCGGATCTGGGGCTGCTTATCGGGAGACATGGTCAGACGCTGGCAAGTTTGCAGTATATTTTGCGTCTTATTGTCGGCCGCCAGGCCGGCGTGTCCGTTCCGCTGGTGCTTGATGTCAACGGCTACAAGCGGCGCCGGTTTGAGTCTTTGCGCACGCTGGCGCAGCATGTGGCGGAGCAGGTTGAGGTGAATGGCAGGAGCTTTGCTCTGGAACCTATGCCAGCCTACGAGCGCCGTATTATCCATTTGGCGCTGGCTGACCATTCGCATGTTATCACCGAGAGCGTCGGTTTTGGGGACGACCGCAAGGTTGTGGTGGTACCCAGATAGCCGCAATGTTATAATGAAGCCAAACTAAAAAAAGCGTTGACGGAGAAGAGTAAAAGGACAGCGGTGCGCAGCGAGTCTGGTGCGGTGAGAGCAGACGTTTCGCTCCTTTGAAAATCACTCCTGAGTGCCAGGCTCATGTCACCGCTCAACAGGCGGAGTCGCAGGCTTGGACGGTTGCCGCCCGTTAAAGCGGCGGGGGCAGTGAATGCCTTCAGAGTTTGTTCCGTTGTTGGAAAAACGGGGTGGTACCGCGGGTTTTAGCCCGTCCTCGAAGAGGACGGGTTTATTATTTTTATGAGGGTTGACCATGTTTAAACCGGTTGGAAGCAAGGCAAATTTCGCTAAACTTGAAGAAGTTATGCTGGTGTTCTGGCGCGAGAATGAAATATTCCGGCGCAGCATAGAACAGCGTAAAACCGGCAGGCGGTTTACTTTATACGAAGGTCCGCCCACAGCTAACGGCAAGCCGGGGATTCATCATGTTATCTCGCGTGTGTTCAAGGATGTTATTCCGCGTTACAAGTCCATGCAGGGCTACTATGCTCCGCGTATTGCCGGCTGGGACACCCACGGCCTTCCGGTGGAGCTGGAGGTGGAAAAGCAACTGGGTCTTTCCAACAAGACCGACATAGAGCGCTTTGGTATCGACAAGTTCAATGCCTTGTGCCGCGATAGTGTTTTTCGTTATCTGAAGGAATGGGATGCGCTTACCGAACGCATCGGTTTCTGGGTTGATCTGGAGCATCCTTACATAACAATGGATAACAGCTACATTGAGAGCGGCTGGTGGATATTAAAACAGTTGTGGGAGCGCGGCCTGATATATCATGGGTATCGTGTAACGCCGCACTGCCCGCGTTGCGGAACCTCACTTTCCTCTCATGAAGTTGCCCAAGGTTACAAGGATGACACCCCGGATCCGTCCGTGTTCGTTAAGTTTAGAGTGCTGGATGATTCCTTTGTGGCTAACCTGCCCGGTGTTGACTCGCATCTGCCGGTATATCTGCTGGCATGGACTACTACTCCGTGGACGTTGCCGGGGAACACGGCGCTGGCTGTTTGCGCGGATGCTGACTACATGGCGGTGCAGGTTGATGGTGAAAATCTGATACTGGCCTGTGCGCGTGTGGAAGCCGTCGGATTGGAGCAGGCGCAAACACCGGACGTTTTCAAGGGGCGCGAGATGGTGGGGCTACGCTATGCCCCGCTGTATAATCCGCACGATTTCGCCGTCGAGCGCCGGCGGTTCCAATCTGATAGCTCGCAACACAGTCCTTCCATCAACGTGGAGTCATCCGGCCAGAACCTCAGCTATCGTGTCATCTCCACGGCTTTTGTCACTATGGATGACGGCACGGGTATCGTGCATGTGGCGCCGGCTTTCGGCGAAGCTGACTTTGAAGCCGGACGTAGTGAAGGTCTGGATTTTGTTCAGCATGTAGACCTTCAGGGAAAAATAACCGGCAATTATCCCTTTTCTAGAAAATTTGTCAAAAGCGCGGACAAAGAGATCATCTCTGAACTCAAATCGCGCGGGCTGCTACTCAAGGCGGAAACGATGCATCATACCTATCCGTTTTGCTGGCGCTGCTCCACCCCGTTGCTGTATTACGCCAAGCAGTCGTGGTATATCAGGACATCCGCGCTCAAAGAGCGTATGCTTGCCGGCAACAGTCAGATTAACTGGGTGCCTGAGCACATCAAGGACGGCCGTTTCGGCGACTGGCTTTCCAATAATGTGGATTGGGCGTTCTCCCGCGAGCGCTACTGGGGTACGCCGCTGCCGGTGTGGCAGTGCGACCAGTGCTGTGCGCAGGAGTGTGTCGGCGGGCTGGGTGACCTCAAGGCAAAGCCCAATTTTAGTGGACTGACCGAACCGCTCAATCTGCATCGGCCGTATGTGGATGAGATGACATATTCCTGCTCCAAGTGCGGTGGAAAAATGAAGCGGGTAGCAGAAGTCATTGATTGCTGGTTTGACTCCGGTGCCATGCCGGTGGCGCAGTGGCATTATCCTTTTGCCCAGGAAAGCGGAGGTATATTCGATGATGGGCGGTTTCCGGCGGATTACATCTGCGAGGCGGTGGATCAGACTCGCGGTTGGTTCTACAGCCTCCACGCGCTGTCCACGCTACTGTTTGACCGTCCCTGCTACAAAAATGTTATCTGTTTAGGGCATATACTCGACGGACAGGGCGAAAAGATGAGCAAGTCGCGCGGCAATGTCGTGGAGCCGCTGCCGTTGCTACAGAAGCACGGCGCTGACGCGTTGCGTTGGTATCTGTTCACGGCGGCTCCTCCCGGCAACGCCCGGCGTTTTTCCGAGGCGCTGGTTGGTGAGGTGACGCGGCAGTTTATGCTCATTCTCTGGAATGTTTATTCCTTCTTTGTCACCTATGCCAATATTGACAGGTATAATCCGGCGGAAGACAAGAGCAACCCGCCGCCGACCACTCTGGATCGCTGGATACTGTCAGAACTTAACCAGCTGGTTAAAGAAGTTACGGATGATCTTGACGGCTATAACATCACTGATGCCGGGCGCGCGATCGAGCGTTTTGTGGACTATCTCTCCAACTGGTACGTGCGCCGCTCGCGCCGCCGTTTCTGGAAGAGTGAGAGCGATACGGATAAACTGGCGGCCTATCAGACTCTTTACAAATGCCTGACAACGTTGTCGCGGCTGCTGGCGCCTTTCATGCCGTTTCTTGCGGATGAAATCTATCGGAATCTGGTGCTGACGGCATATCCTGATGCGCCGGAGAGCGTACATCTTGATGACTTTCCCGTATCCGACGAGATGTTGATAGACAAGGATCTTTCCGCCGATATGCGTCTTGCCATGAAAGTTTCCAGTCTGGGACGTGCTGCGAGGGCAGCTGCCGCCATCAAGGTACGGCAGCCGCTCTCATCTGCGGTGGTCAGGGTGCGCTCGCAGTCTGAGAAGAAGGGGTTGGCGCGTTCAAAAGAGCAGATTCTGGAAGAACTCAACATCAAGGAACTCCTTTTCAGTGACGAGGTGAGTGATTGTGCTTCTATTAGCGCCTTCAGCGAGGACGGCGAACTGGGTGTAGCGGTAGATACAAATATCACTCCGGAACTGGCACAGGAGGGACTGACGCGTGAGATTGTGCATCGCCTTCAGAACATACGCAAGACGGCCGGGTTTGAAATTGCAGATTACATAACGAGTTACTTCCAATGTGATGACTATGTACGGCAGGTTATCGTCGGCTTTGGGGCATACATCAGGCACGAGACCCTGTCGCGTGAGATAATCCTTGAAGCTCCTCCCGCTGAAGCCTTCGTTGAAGAGCACAAACTGGATGGGCATGTTATCGTGATGGGTGTGCTGAAAACTGCATGAGTGGCGGCCTCTGAAAGTGCAGAAGGGGATGGCTAATCGGCCATCCCCTTCTTTTATTCGGATTGTCGGATGTTGCCTAGACTGCAGGCAGGCAGGACAGCGCCTCTTTTACTTTCTCGTCGGTGTATTCGTAGTCGGAGAGTTTTCCCGACAGGTAGGCTTCATAGGCCGCCATATCGAAATGGCCGTGACCGGAATGGCAGAACAGTAAGACCTTCTTTTCGCCGGATTCACGGCATCTCAAGGCTTCGTCAATAACGGCGCGGATAGCGTGGTTGGTCTCCGGGGCGCTGATGAAACCTTCGCTGCGGGCAAACTGGATGCCTGCTTCAAAAGTGGGTAGCTGGTTGACAGTCCGCGCTTCGATTAGTCCCAGCTTTTTGAGGTGACTTACAATCGGTGACATACCGTGGTAGCGCAGGCCGCCGGCGTGCACGGGGGGCGGCATAAAGTTGCTGCCCAAGGTGAACATCTTGGCGATGGGAGCCATACCGGCCACGTCGCCATAATCATAGGCGTAGAGTCCCTTGGTGAGGGATGGGCAGCTTGACGGCTCAACGGCGATGATTTGTGTTTTTCTGCCCTTTGTGAGGTTATCGCGCACGAACGGCAGTGCCAGCCCGCCGAAGTTTGAGCCGCCGCCTGCGCAGGCGATGACAGCATCCGGATACTCTCCGGCCATTTCCATTTGCTTCAGAGCTTCCTGTCCAATGATTGTCTGGTGTAACAGAACATGGTTGAGAACGCTGCCCAAGGCATAGTGGGTATCATCGCGGGGAGCGGCGTCTTCAACTGCCTCGCTGATGGCCAATCCGAGCGAGCCTGGATTATTGGGGTCGGCGGCCAGTGCCGCGCGTCCGGATCCGGTGTCAGGAGAGGGGCTGGGTACGCAGGTCGCCCCCCATGCTTCCATCGTCATCCGGCGGTAGGGTTTCTGGTTATAGCTTACCCTGACCATATATATCTTGAGTTCTATATCGAACTGGCTGCAGGCGAAGGCGAGAGAGCTGCCCCATTGCCCTGCACCCGTTTCCGTGGTGAGGCGCTTTATGCCTTCCTTCTTGTTGTAGTAAGCCTGCGGGATGGCGGTATTGGGCTTATGAGAGCCGGCAGGGCTGACGTCCTCAAATTTGTAGTAGATGTGCGCCGGAGTGTCGAGCGCTTTCTCCAACCTGCGGGCGCGGTAAAGCGGAGCCGGGCGGAACTGGCGGTAAATCTCCTGAACCTCCTCCGGAATGTCGATGTAACGTTCCTGGCTCACTTCCTGTTTTATGAGTTCCATGGGAAACAGGGGCGCCAGGTCAGCTGGGACCAGCGGCTGTTTGGTCACCGGGTGCAGATAAGGCGGCAAAGGCTCCGGAAGGTCGGCCTGGATATTGTACCAACTGACAGGCATTTCCTTTTCGGGCAGGTTGTATTTGATGTTGTCCATGGTCTCCTCCTTAAATATTTTTTACTTGCGCAAAATAAAAAAAGCCTCCCGCCCGGTTGAAGGGGCAGGAGGCTTCCTAATGCGGTGCCACCCTTCTTTGTCGCGAATTTATCGCGACATCTCTGCGGGTACGCTGTAACACAGGATACCCCGGGGTTGATAACGCTCCCCTGTGCGTCCCATCCTACTATCTTTCGGACGGAGGCTCCCAAGTCCATTCAGCCGCTACGCCGACACCGGATCACACCATCCCCGGCTCTCTTTGTCTCGCTGGCAGGCTTACTATTCCTGTTCCACGCCTGTGTGATATTAAACTAGGCAAACTATATCGCAGACATTTTTATTTGTCAAACGGGTGTATGAGTCCAGCACATATTGGACTGAGAAGGATTTAAGTTTAGCATATTTATGCAACCATTGAGAGGCGGAACTTGCTTACCGTTAATACGTACTGAATGATGAGGGCGTACAGTGTTGTAAAACAATAGCCATTCAGTAAGGCTGTGATTGAACCAATAAATGGGGGCATATCACAACCGCCACAAACTAAAAAACAATAACCGCTGACAGATGGAAAAAGCCCTGTAATCTCACGATTACAGGGCTTTACTCTGCCATTTGAGCAGACCAGCTCCCGTTGCAGTAGATATTGTCTTGCTTAAAATCCGCGTTACTTGTTGTGTAACTCCCCGCAGCAGTAGTAACAGCCGTCAATTTCGTATTTAACCTTGTTTTTTGCGGCCCTCGCCGCATTTTTGGGGGATTCATGCAGCCCCAAGCTTATACGGTTCCCATAGCTCGGAATATGCGAGCAATGGAATTTATGCAATTCATGGTGCGGCCCGCCCATCCAATTTGCCTTTTTATTTAAATAATACAGTATGCCTTTGACCTCCCGCGTATAATCCGGCCAAACCGGATCATCCACAAGCTCCGGACTTTCCCACGGATCCTGACCTTCCCGCGGCTCAAAACCTGCGTACGGATCCAGTGTCCCATACCTACCCGCGCCGTCTTCCCCCGGCTCCGCCCGCGTTGGCGGACCATTCGGCGCAACATACTGCCCATTCGCCATCAAGGCGGGCGAGACGAATAAGGGATTGAAAACGTTTTCGCGAAGGACCTCGTGGCTATATAATTCGAACCTCCTCGGCCCCCAGAACTCCCATTGCGCCTCGGTAGCCGGGTTCGCATCGCTTAGCCCCTTGCCGTCGAGGCTGAACATGAAGTTGATGATTTTGGGGCTGACAGGGATTGTTGTGAGGGAAGTGTCAAAAAACTTGGTGAGGTCTGTCCGGTCTTTCCATTCTCCGCTTTTTAGCCAGAAGTCATTGTCGACCCGGAACAGAACGTTTCTGTTATGGTCTTTTATTTCTATCCAGTCGCATTTCCAGTCGCCCGCGGGGGTGCGGCCGCTCATGCGCACCCTAATAGCGGTGACGCTATTTAAGCTTACGTTTTCCGGCACATGGAAAGAATATGTATCCACGTCGCCGCGCTCAAAGTCGTTGTATAAAAATTTATCGCACAGGACTTCATAAACCCTACCGCCGTCATAGCGGATACCGATATACACGTTGTTGTCGGTACCCGACCACCAGGACCCGCTGGTTTTCACGGTGACATAACCTAAGCGGGCGCCCGGAAAAAACGTTGGTTTGCTATAAAACGAGTAGTTTCCCACATGCCTTCTGCCAATGGCGTTAAGGTTATCGACCCCGAGCAGGCAGAGCTTGCTCATATTCAGGCACTGCGTCACGGCGAGGAACGTCTGGTTCGTCGTTTCGCTCTCCATGCCGTAGTTGCCGAAATCCGCGTCAAGCTTTGCGCTGATATTCCTTTCCGGAAAGATTGTCCCGTTATCTAAATAGGTTTTCGGGTTGCTGAAGATCATCTTGATATCAGCGATCGCTTGCGCAACGTCATCATAGGTCTTACCGAGGACGGCCCTGGCAATGGCTTTATAGAACATTTTTTCTAGTTCGTCGAGCAACTCCTCAAGCGGCCCCAGCAGATTAATGTTTCTCAGGAATGCCGCGGTCTGTCCGATAAAATCCGGGAGTCCGATCATGCTGAGGTACTTTGTGAGAAACCAGTTCACGAAATTATTTTTTACCCGGCTCAAGCTATTGTTACCGCCTTCGGCGAAGATTTGGGCGGCCTTATTCCATTCCACGAGCCAGGATTTGATACCGGAATCGACGTCCATTTCCCAGTTTTGCACATACTTTGTAACTAAGGGGGTCATCCCTATCCACGCCTTCATCAAATCGTCGTGAACATCATTTCTGAGATTTATGAATTTACCCAACGGGTTATAAAAGGTGTCGTTCACGCGCCTTGACAGCATAAGATTCTGCGCGTCGTTACAGGTAAAGACGTCGCGTAAAAAATCTATGGGCGGTTCAAGACGCATGGAGGCGCTGGCGGGTACCCTTTTGTCCATATATTCTTCAACAAGCATGTGCCGCGTTGCGATCTTGGCCTTTTCCATGCTTGTGGGTATTTCGCTTATGGCGGGGAACCATCCCCCCGCGTATGAGTTCACATAGGCATGGCCAAACAAGTCGCCCGCATAATGCACCATATATCCAAGGGTAAAGGCTAAATTCTTCTCCCTCTCGGAGGTTTCGGACACGCCGAGCCTGTTGAACATCAAGTTCAGCCACCAACTCGATTCTTCCGCATGGATCGTTCCCTGACCCAATAGGATATCAGGGTAAAAGTCCGGCCCGACGGCGCCGGCGCGGAAGGCGCCCGGATGTCTAACAATGGCGTTTCCCACCATAGGAGGTACACCAAAAGTCCCAACTTTTGGCAACACGATACGGTTTACCTTCACATCCTCGATCAGCAGATTCGCCATGTAAATGTGCGTTTTGGTTTTCATGGTGATGGCCTACCTTTCTGCGAAAGGCGCGAAACGATAATGAAACCGCATTTTTCTACCTTCCGCGCCCTTAGTATGCTATTACTTTCACGCTTGTGTCAATTTTTTTCGCGCTTGCGACAATTTTGAGCCGTATTTTTGAGCAAGACTTGCTAAACCAGATTATAGTGTTTGAAAGTGGGGTTCTGTACACCGGAGGTTTAGACGATGGCGTGATGCAGGATGTTGGGGGCATCTGCTTGAATTGCTGGTGGACGAACCTGACTTTGAATGGCTCATGATAGATGCCAGCCATATCAAAATTCATCCACATGCCGCAGGGGCAGTTGGTGGCAATCAGGATAACCTATTCCTCATTGCAAACTATCTCCGTTAACTGACGGCTTAGTTTAACCTCAGACACGTCATCGCGAGCCTATCCAATCATGCGTTCAGTATGTCAAAATCCATGGCTAGTTGCAAGCAACTGTGTGAGTCCAGCACATATTGGATTTGTAGGGGACAATTGCTAATCCGCCGCCCCACCAGATGCCATGACCAAGTCCATCCTGGAGGGAGCGCAGCGACCGAAGGATCTGGAGGCGGAGAGCAACCATCCACCACCCCTCCAGATGCTCTGATCAAGTCCATCCTGGAGGGAGCGTAGCGACCGAAGGATCTGGTGGCGAGGGGTAATCATCCACCACCCCACCAGATGCTTCGTCACTCGCAGGCTCGCTCCTCCAACATGGATTTACGAACAAG
>WREQ01000002.1 GCA_009779255.1 Dehalococcoidia bacterium | reverse complement strand
GGTGGAGAGTAACGGCAACGCGGTTCTCAACGAACGTACCGGAACGGTAAACGTATACGACGGTATTTTGCACGCTATCGGGAACGGCAACGCGGCAGCTAACACCGGCTCCGGATCGTTCAACATATACGGCGGTACGATCTCAGGCGAATCCAACCGTGCGGTATTCAACACGAGCACCGGAACGGTAACGATATCGCAAACGGCGGGCAAAACGACGATTGTGACCTCGGCCAACCAATTCGCCACCTCGGGCACTGTACACAACAACGGCGCCGGAACGATCAGCATAACCGGCGGAACGGTGCAGAACACCCATGCTGGCAACGCCGGCAATGCGGTATTCAACAATGCCGCCGGTGCGATTAACATATCCGGCGGCACGGTACAGAACACGGGATCTGGCAGCGCAATATACATCAACTCCACCGGAACGATAACGATATCGCAGCCGGCTGGCAATACGACACTCGTGACATCGAAGGCCGCCACGATTCTCCGTGACCAACCACAAAATGGCACCCTTGACAACGGCACCATATATCTCAGAGATGTGGGAACAAGCACGTCCGCACGCCTTGTGATCACAGGCGGCATCGTTGAGAACACCGGCTCTGGCAGTGTGATATGCAACGAATCCCCCGGAGCGGTCAGCATATCCGGCGGCACGGTGCGAAACACCGGCTCAGGCGACGCGATATACAACGCCTCTTCAGGAACCATATCAATATCGCAGCCGGCGGGCAATACGACGATCGTGACAGCAGATAATGAAAATACCCGCGTCGGTACTCCGAGCGGCACGATATACAATGCCGCCGACGGAACGATCGACATATCCGGCGGCACGGTACAGAATACTCACTTGGGCAGTGTGATACACAACAACTCCGTCGGAGCGGTCAACATATCCGGCGGTACGGTTCATGCTATCGGCCCGTATCAGCCCGCAATGCCCGTTTCCGGCGTCGCGATATACAATGTATCCACCGGAAAGATATCCATATCCGGCGACACGACGCTCGTGACGTCGAATGTCTTGGAGGCCAGCAGAGGTACCATACATATCCTTAACTCTGATCCGAGCACGGATGTGCGCCTTGAGATCACTGGCGGTACGGTACAGAACGCTCTCGGAGGCAACGCGATATACAACGCCTCCGCAGGAGCAGTCGACATATCAGGCGGCATTATCCAGAACACCGGCGTGGGCAACGCGATATACAACGCCTCCACTGGAGCGGTAAACATATCCGGCGGTACGGTTTCAGCCACCTCCGGCATCGCGATACACAATAACGCAGGCGGTATCGTAACGATATCGCAACCTGCGGGCAAAACGACGCTCGTGACCTCGACAAATGCGATCACCACTCAGGGCACGATATACAATGCCGCAGGCGGAACGATTGATATACAGGGCGGTACGGTGCAGAACACCTTCGGCGTTGCCGGCAGCCGCACCATATACAACAACGCAGGCGGAACGATAGACATATCCGGCGGAAACGTTTCAGCCATCAATTCCGGCATTACGATATACAACAATGCAGGCGGGCCGGTCAACATATCAGGCGGCACGGTGCAGAACACCGGCACAGGCATCACGATTCAGAACGCCTCCACCGGAGCGGTAAACATTTACGGCGGTACGATCCTTGCCAGCGCAGAGTATGCGGTATACATGAGCAACGCCGCCGCCGAATTGACATTGGGCGGCGACCCGACGATCACCGGCATGATCTACGTGGCGCCGGGTAAACTGAGTGTCATCACATCCGGTGCCGATGAATTCGATCCGAGTTTCGGCAAGATGTACACGGTCGATCTCCACTCTTACTTTGCAGGGGCGGTCGTGGTAAAGGACGGCGCCGGTTTCGAGGATTATTTCGAACTCCCATCGACGATAACCGAGTTCAGCATAACCACGGTGGGCCAGGACCTCGTTCTTTTGGGACAGGATCCTGACTACTATTACGTGATATCCGGTTCCGGAACACGATTTACTGCGGTAGGATATGCAAACGGCCTCACGACGACATACACGGTAGTAGACGCTCCCGGCATTGCAATACGGAGTGTGATAAACGCGATACAGGCGGACATCCTCGCACGGAACGGCAGTGAACACGACTGCACGATAATCTTCGGTGACGGTACGACGGCACTGGACATCGGAACGGAGTTCATAACGTTCGACGACAGAACAGACCCGTGGGGCGTTATCACTCTGGGAGGCATACTGACGTCCTCGCGCAACTCCGACCCAACCGCCACGGTCCTGTTGTACGGAAACGTGACCGTGAACAGCTATGCGGACATCGAAGCCAGCAGCAACGGTGCCAGTGCGATATCCAACAGCTCCACAGGATATCTCAATATATTGGGAGGTACGGTCCGGAGCAACACAAGCATAGCGATAAATAACCAAGGCACCGGAACGGTAACGATATCAGAAGCGTCGAGTACCAACCCGACGATCGTGACATCGGCGAACACTAACAACACCCAGGGCACGATACGCAACGCAGCAGGCGGAACGCTCGATATACAGGGCGGCACGGTCAGGAACACCGGTAACGGCGGCAATGCGATATACAACGCCGCCGGCGGAACGATCAACATCACCGGCGGCACTGTCCGGTCTGCCGGCTCAGGCGCTGCGATATACAACAACGGCACCGGAGCGGTCGATATATCGGGAGGCTTGATCGAGAACACCGGCGTGGGCAATGCAATATGGAACGCCTCCACCGGAGCGGTCAACATATCTGGCGGCACGGTTCAGAACACAGGAACGGGAAGTGCGATCACCGGCGGTCCCAACTCCACCGGAGTGATAACGATATCTGAAGCGTCAGACACCAACCCGACGCTCGTGACGGCAAGAGGCAACGACCACACGATATCTCTCAGCACGGGAGGCACAGTCACAGCACCGCGGCTCGTGATCACGGGCGGTACGGTCGAGAACACAGGCACAAGCAGCGCGATATACAACAACTCCCCCGGAGCGGTCAGCATATCCGGCGGTACGGTTCAGAGTGACACAGGCCCCGCGATACGAATTATCAGCACCTCAACGTTAACGATATCCGAAACGTCGAGTACCAACCCGACGTTCGTGACATCGAACACCACCGGCAGCTTCGGTACGATACATGTCCAAGGAAGCGGGTTGCTTTCGATCACCGGCGGCACGATCGAGAACACCGGCTCAGGCAGCGCGATATACAGGACATCCTCCGGAACGACCGATATATCCGGCGGCATGGTCCGGAGTGACATAGGCACTACGATACTCAACAACAACACCGGAACGGTCAACATATCCGGCGGCACGGTCGAGAACAGCAGCACAGGTGTCGCGATACTCAACAGCTCCACCGGAGAGATCAACATATCCGGCGGCACGGTTAAGAGTGACACGGGCTCCGCGATCCGGAACAACTCCACCGGAGTGATAACGATATCCGAAGCGTCGAGTACAGTCCCGACGCTCGTGACATCGGGAGTTGCTGGAAACGACGGTGCGATAATTCTCGCCAACGCAGGCACAGCCACAACGCCCAGGCTCGTGATCACGGGCGGTACGGTCGAGAACACAGGAACGGGAAACGTGATATGGAACGCCTCCACCGGAGCGGTCGACATATCTGGCGGCACGGTTGAGAACACCGGCACAGGCAACGCGATCCGGAACCAATCCACGGGAGCGGTCAGCATATCCGGCGGCACGGTCCGGAGCAACACAGGCGTGGCGATCTGGAACAACTCCACCGGAGTGATAACGATATCCGAAGCGTCGAGCACCGTCCCGACGCTCGTGACATCGGCGAACGTATCCACCACCAGCGGCACGATACACAACGTAGCTGGCGGAGCGATCAACATATCGGGCGGCACGGTATCGAACCCCTCGACCAATGGCAATGCCCGCACGATATACAATGCCACAGACGGGACGGTCAACATATCAGGCGGAACGGTCTCAGCCGCATCTGGTATCACGATCTACAATAACGGCTCCGGAGCGATCGACATATCCGGCGGCACTGTCCTGAATAACGCGGACTCAAGCAGCACGATCGAGAACAGATCCATCGGAACGATCGACATATCCGGCGGCACGGTGGAGAACTTGGGCATGGGCAGGGCGATATTTGCCCAGGGAACAGGATTGATAACGATATCCGAAACATCGAGCACCAACCCGACGCTCGTGAAGTCGAGAGCCTCCAGCGGTGTGAGTACGATCCAGATACCCTCAGGCACGGGTACAGCTCCAAGACTTGTGATCACCGGAGGCACGGTTGAGTGCGCCGGCGCAGGCGGCAGCACGATATCCAACGGTTCCGCCGGAGCGATCGACATATCCGGCGGTACGGTAGTGAACACAGGCTCGGGCAGGGTGATATACAGCTTAAGCACGGGGCATGTAACGATATCGGAAACGTCGAACCCGACGATCATAAGAGGGAACCCCGGAAGTTACGTGATCGACATCTCCTCAGGCGCGACCACGGGGCCGAGGCTTACGATCACCGGCGGCTTGATCGAGAACACCGGCACAGGCAACGCGATCTTTAACAATGGGGCCGGCACGGTCAGCATATCCGGAGGTACGGTCCGGAGCAACACAGGCGCGGCGATATGGAACGACTCCACCGGAGTGATAACGATATCCGAAGCGTCGAGCACCAACCCGACGCTCGTGACATCGGCGAACGTATCCGCCACCAGCGGCACGATACACAATGTCGTAGGCGGGACGATCAACATATCCGGCGGCACGGTATCGAATCCCTCGGCCAATGGCAACGCCCGCACGATATACAACGCAGGTTCCGGGATTGTGAACATCACCGGCGGTACGGTCTCAGCCAACGGCGGCGTCGCGATCCGGAACAACTCCAGCGGAGTGATAATGATATCCGGCGGCATGGTATCAGCCAACAGCCCGTACTCCGCAATCGTGAACCAATTCAACGGAACGATTGACATATCCGGCGGCACGGTGCGGAACACCGGTGCTGCCCACGCGCTCGAGAATGTCTCCACCGGAGCGGTCAATATATCCGGCGGCACGGTACAGAGCGGCGCAGGCGTGGCGATCTGGAACTCCTCCCTCGGAGTGATAACGATATCCGAAGCGTCGAGCACCGTCCCGACGATCGTGACATCGGCGAACACTAACAACACCCAGGGTACGATACGCAACGTAGCAGGCGGAACGATCAACATATCCGGCGGCACGGTATCGAACACTGCGGCCAATGCCAACGCCCGCACGATATACAACGCAAGTTCCGGGATCGTGAACATCACCGGCGGCACGGTCACGGGCGACGTTTATGCGGTCTATTGCAATGCGGCGGCAGGAGCAGTGAATCTCGGCGGCAATCCGACCATAACGGGAACGATCTACGTCACCCAGAACAGACTGACCGCTCTCACAACTGGCACGCCGTTTGCGCCCGTAAGCAAGATGTATACGGTCCAGTTAGCCGCTTACGCACACGGCGACGTCGTTGTGGTGAACGGAGCTAATGTCAACGGCACAAGCTATCTGAACAGCTTCCAGCTTCACCAGCCGTCCGGCGCAGGTTTCGAGATAATTGAGGTCGGGAATAACCTTGTCCTTAGGGCACTCGATAAGACCTATGAGTACATAGTGTACGTAAGCACATCCGCCTTTGCGGCGATTGGATTCATGGACGACGGCTCACACTATCAGATAGGCGGCGCCGGTTATACCAACACCAACGTTCAGAACCTGATAGACCTGATACGCGCGGATGCGGAAGGTAACGCTTGCAGCATATTCTTCGCGAACGCACTAAACACGGCCACCACACCATACACCGGCACAGGCCAGCTCAACATAGGTTCGCAGAATATAACGTTCGAGAACAGTACAGCACTCTCTGAGAACTGGGGCAACATAACTCTGGGCGGCTCGATTACGGCCAATACCACCGGCTCGGTGGCCACCGGTGTAATTAACATCAGCTCCGGCGTGAACGTCACAAGCACCGGCGCAATAAACAACTCCAACACACAGTCTAATGCGCGTGCCGTACAGGTCAACAGCGGTAACCTCACCGTCACCGGCGGTGTGGTCTCATCGACTGGCGTCAACGGGACGATCGGCACCGCCGGGACAGGTACGGTCACCGTCACTGGCGGCGCTGTCACGGCGACGACCGGCAGGGCGATCTGGCACCAATCGACCGGCACGGTCAACATCACCGGCGGCACGGTCTCGGCCACTGACACAGGCATGGCGATCTACAACTTCGGGGCAGGCGCGGTCACAATCAGCGGTTCGGCAATAGTGTCGTCCGGCACCGGCACTACGATCCTCACCGGATCGTCAGGCGGTCCGGTCACGATCACCGGCGGAACGGTATCGTCCACCACCGGCGCTGCGATCGTCAACCAATCTACCAGTGCGACGCTCACAATCAGCGGCGGAACGGTATCGTCCGGCACTGGCATTGCGATCAACAACCAGGTGGTTGGCACGATCGTGATATCGGAAACAACCTCCACGATCCCCACAAGGATCACTTCGGCGCATACCAACAGCGCTCAGGGTACGATACGCCATGTAGGTGGTGTCCTCACGATCACCGGCGGTATAGTGGAGAACACCGCAGCCGGCGGCAACGCGATCTTTAACAATGGTGCCGGCACGGTCAACATCAGTGGCGGAAGGGTCTCGGCCACAAGCGGCATGGCGGTCTACAACAATTCGACTGGCGCGATCAATGTCAGCGGCGGCACTGTCTCGGCCACGGTCGGGGTTGCGATATACAACAACTCGACAGGCCTGATAACAATATCGGAAACAACCTCCACGATCCCCACAGAGGTCACTTCGGATAATCCGGCTGCTGCTCAGGGCACGATATATCTTGCAGGCGGCACAGCCGGCAATAATATCCTCACGATCACCGGCGGCAAAGTACAGAACAACGCAAACAACACCAACAGCAGAGCGATCTACAACGATAATGCTGGCACCATCACAATCAGCGGCGGAACGGTATCTGCCACCACCGGCAGGGCGATCAACAACCACTCGACTGGCATGGTCAACATCAGCGGCGGCAATGTATCGGCCACGACAGGCTATGCGATATTCAACCAAATGACCGGTTCTATCAACATCAACGGCGGCTCTGTCTCGGCCACCACAGGTTATGCGGTCTACAACAATGTGGCCGGAGGGCTTGTCAGCCTGAGCGGTTCCCCGACGATAACGGGAACGGTCTTGGTTAACACGGGCGGCTTGTCTACTCCAGCAACGTTCACCCCGACGATCCCTGTTGAGGTCCGCCTGGGTTATGGCGCAACACCCACGTCCGCATGGCCGGTCCCGCCTGCAACGGCGGTGCTGGTCGTCGATGGTGCCATTAACTCGAATGCGTCGCATTTCACGTTGCATTCCTCTGCAGCGACCGCAATACCCGGCTATATCATAGGCGTCAGCGGCGATGACCTTATTGTTACCTCGCCGATCCCCGATCGCTACCAAGTCTGGGACGGCACCCCCGCTACAGGCACCCTCATTGGCACCTACTACTGGCTGGCAGACGCGGTTGCGGCTTGCGACCCGACAAATACGGGAAATCCGTGGACGATAGTTGCGCTGGAAGATGACCTCGATATGTCTGACTTTGCCGGAACTGATCCGAAGGGGCCAATCGCTACGTCGTATAAGAACGCGGCGGTGGTCATACCGGCGGGCAAAAACATCACCCTCACGTCGGACACTGGTAACCAGTGGACGATTACGCAGCTCAGTACAAATCGGCACCTCACTGTAAATGGCAGCCTAACCATCAGCAATATCATCCTTGACGGCGATGACACGGATGTCACTGGCGGCGGTGTGGCGGTGAATAACGGCGGCGCCTTCACCATGGAAGACGGTGCTGTGATAACGAATTGTAAGAATGACACCGGCGGCGGCGTTTACATCAGCAACTTCGGCGGCACCTTCACTATGAAAGGCGGCGCCATCTCTGGTAATACGGCAATCAGCAATGGCGGCGGTGTGGCCAACAGTGGCACAGGCACAATCACCATGACCGGCGGCGTCATCTCCGGCAACAAAGTCACCTACAACGGCGGCGGTGTATATAACGTCGGCACGTTCACCATGGAAGACGGCACGATCTCCGGCAATACGGCAACACTCGGCAGCGGCGGTGGCGTGCTTAACAGTGGCACCTTTACTATGAAAGACGGCACGATCTCCGGCAATACGGCAACATCCAGTGGCGGCAACGGCGGCGGTGTTTTCAACGCCAGTACATTCACCATGGAAGACGGCACCATCTCCGGCAATGCGGCATCAATCGGCGGCGGCGTTTGTAGCTTCATGATGGGTACCTTCACCATGACCGGCGGCACGATCGGTGGCGAGAATGCCTCTGATGCCAACACAGCTACCGATGGCGGCGGCGTTTATATCTATGTCGGCGGCACCTTCACCATGGAAGACGGCACGATTTCCGGCAATACGGCAGCATTCGGCGGCGGCGGCGTTTATATCTATGTCGGCGGCACCTTCACCATGAAAGACGGCACCATCTCCGGCAATACTGCAACGCAGGACGGCGGCGGTGGTGTTTTCAACGAGGGCACCTTTACCATGGAAGACGGCACGATTTCCGGCAATACGGCAGCATCTGGCGGCGGTGTGCTTAACAGTGGCACGTTCACCATGACCGGCGGCACGATCGGCGGTGATAATGCCTCTGATGCCAACACAGCTACCAACGGCGGCGGCGTTTACAACGAGGGCCTCTTTACCATGGAAGGCGGCACGATCGCCGGCAATACGGCAACAATCGGCGGCGGTGTTTACAACGTCGACACGTTCAATATGGAAGACGGTACCATCTCCGGCAATACGGCAACATCCGCCGGCGGCGGCGTTTACAACGAGGGACCCTTTACCATGGAAGGCGGTAAGATTTCTGGTAATGCGACCAATGGCGTTGGCGGCGGCGTGTATAATGCCGGAACTTTTACCATGACCGGCGGCACGATCGGCGGCGAGAATGCCTCTGATGCCAACACAGCTGCCCGCGGCGGCGGCGTTTACAACTGGGGCACCTTTACCATGGAAGACGGCAAGATCTCCGGCAATACGGCAACATCCAACGGCGGCGGTGTTTACAACGCCGGCACGTTCACCCTGGAAGACGGCACGATCTCCGGCAATACGGCAACATCCAACGGCGGCGGCGTGTATTATGACGGAAGCAGCACTGTCAACAGCTTCATCATGGAAGACGGTGCCATCTCCGGCAACACAGCTACCAACGGCGGCGGCGTGTATTATGACGGAAGTAGCATTGCCAGCGGCTTCATCCTGAAAGGCGGCGTTATCTCCGACAACACGGCATCGCAGGATGGCGGTGGCGTGTATTATGACGGAAGTAGCGGTAGCTTCGTTATAGAAGCCGGCACCATCAGCGACAACACGGCAGTTGGCGGCGGTGGCGGCGTGTATTACGTCAGCAATAGCACAGCAGGCAAGCGGCTTGTTATCAAAGGCGGCGAGATCAGTGGCAATACGGCTGAGTATGGCGGCGGCGTGTGCGCAATCAACGGCGAATTCGAAATGTCCAGCGATACTATCGTTCCCGTCATTAGAGGCAACACTGCGACCCTGGGTGGTGGCGTATATGTAGCCGATGCGTCTTTCTTCACCTTGTTTAACGGTGAGATTTCCGGTAATACAGCAATTGATGACGGCGGCGGTGTGTATGTTACCAACGCAAGCAGGTTTGAGATGTACGGTGGCGCCATTGGCGTTAACGGGCATGCGAACACGGCTGAACTTGGCGGCGGCGTGTATATTGCGAGCGGCTGCATTTTTGAGATGAGGAACTACAACGGCGAGATCAGCTACAACGAAGCTTCGTTCGGCGGCGGCGTATATAATAACGGCGCGTTTGAAATGGGGGATAACTGTGCTGTTTCTAATAATAGAGCTGCCAGCGACGGCGGCGGCATATACGTAGGCGCCAGCGGTGTCTTTGAGAAGCCTGGTGATGGCGTTATCAACCGCAACATAGCAAACAACGGTGGCGGCGTGTATGTAGCCGTTGGCGGCACATTTACCATGGAAGGCGGTAAGGTTTCTGGTAATACGGCAGTCAACAATGGCGGCGGTGTGTATAGTGCCGGAACTTTTACCATGACCGGCGGCACGATCGGCGGTGAGAATGCCCCTGATGCCAACACAGCTACCAACGGCGGCGGCGTTTACAACGATGGCTCATTTACCATGAACGGCGGTAAGATTCCTGGTAATAAGGCCAATGCCAATGGCGGCGGCGTGTATGTGACCATCGACGGCGTTCTCGAAATGACCGGCGGCGTCATCTCGGACAACACGGCAACGCAGGACGGCGGCGGCATCTACACGGAATGGCGCGACAGCAATGACGGCGGCGTCACACATAACGCGTACAACAACCCACTTAAGTTCCCGAGCATTGCCTACGGCAACATCAGAATCGCAGACGGTATTGTCGTGAGCGGCGGTACGGCGATGGTAATCGGGAACACGGCGGGACAAAGTTATACGCCGCCGGTCAACTATGCGCTCCTCAGCGCCATCACCCGCATCAACAGCCAATTCGACGGCGCGCTACTGACCAACGACCAGATTAACTACATAAATTCCGGCACGACATTGACGGTGAGCAAGACAGTGACAGGCAAGATGGGCAACCCGACCATGGACTGGGAGTTTACGGTGTACTTCTTCAGCGACCAGGGCGACCCGAGTGCGACGCCCAATCCCATCCTGCCCACGCCGTTTGCGGTGGGCACGGAGTTTGGCTACGTCATCTACACCGGCACAACTGTGGACAAAACCGGCACGT
The DNA here is from genome assembly GCA_009779255.1 of Dehalococcoidia bacterium. Classification (GTDB taxonomy): domain Bacteria; phylum Chloroflexota; class Dehalococcoidia; order Dehalococcoidales; family UBA1222; genus WREQ01. The sequence continues at coordinate 57,500 of WREQ01000002.1, read as the reverse complement.
TGAGGCTGGATGCTAACGGCGCTGCGACATTCTACCTCAAGCACGGCCAGCACATCGTGATAGCGGGCGTCCCGCTGGTAGGCTTTATCAGAGTCGTCGAGACAGTGGATTTCCTTGGTGTGGATGCCAATGGCAACCCGATGCCTATCCCCTACATGGTCTCTTTTACCGACAGCGAAGGCACCTCTGTCACGGTAGGCAATGATACCGAGCTTCATGCCATAACGATTGACCGCGAGTTCGCATTCACTAATCATTGGGACGCCGTTGTTCCGCCCACTGGTCTTTCTCTGGGAGGACAACACTTCCTTGGTCTCATCGCTCTGGCCTTAGGTGCTGTGGCGTCATTTACCACATGGAAGTCACGTCGCCGCGCCGATCAGGCAGCCTAATCTATGGAGAGACTTGAAGACAAGATGGATTCAAACAATAACCCGTCTGGTTTGCCTGCCCCCACCTCGGGGGAGGATACCGTCATCTTGCCGCCACCCGGCAGGAGCGATGCCGTGATATCCTCCGGCCACAGTGAGGGAAAGGTGTCGTCTGCCTCCCAGGTAGAGTTGGGCAAAAGGCCTGCTGGGGTTGGCAGCGCGACTTCCACTTGCAGTGAGGGTAGCGGCGCAACCCCTGTCCCGCCGCGCCCTAAGGCGCCTGCCCGCCGCTCTTCTTCCTACTCTTTCCTGCGGGAGCTGGGGGGGTTGGGAGCAAAAATCGGCATCATTGTGGCCGTGGCCGTGGCGGCTTTCACTTTTGTCTATGGCATTCACTACAACAGCGAACCCGGGATGGTTCCGGCGATGAAGGACGGGGACCTGGTGATGTATTACCGTTGGGACAAGTCCTACGAACCCGGCGACCTTCTCCTCCTGACCTTTGAGGGGCAGACCCAGGTTCGCAGGGTGGTGGCTGTGGCAGGGGATACTGTTGATATCAACACCCACGGCCTACTGGTGAACAGCGCCTTGGTGCAGGAGCCGGATATTTATGAGAAGACCGAGCGGTACATGAGCGACGTCAGCTTTCCCATGCTGTTAAAGGCAGATGAGGTCTTCGTTTTGGGTGATGCCCGAGCCAGCGCTACCGACAGCCGTATCTACGGAGCCGTGAACGTCAAGGACACCAAGGGTTCGGTTATTACTATCTTGCGCTGGAGAGGACTCTAGCCTTGTGTCAACTAAAACATGACAGAACTTGCCATGAAAGGTATCAGGCGGGCTTAACCCCCTGTTTATATAAAACAAAAAAATAAAAAAAACTGAAAGGAAAAGCATGACCAAGAAACTCAAACTAGCCTTGGCCTCCCTGATGACGCTGGCGCTGTGTCTTACAACACTGCCGGTGTCTGTTATGGCCGACCCCGTGGATCCAGACGCTATCACCGAAGCCTACGTTACCAAAGTGCTGAAGGTCCCCTCCGGTATTGTATTTACGAACTATTCGGGCGCTCTCGACTTTGAATTCACCATCACCCCGTATTCCTTTAATGGCGATAAGACCGTCGCTAGTACCATGCCCGGGCTTACCTTTGTCACTAGTGGCGCCAACACCGTCATCATCTCCTTTGACGGCAACGAGACTGCAGCTGACATTGCCGTTCCTAACGGCTACGACAACTACTACGCGGAAGAAAAGATTGATTTAGACGCCGTTACCTGGAGCCTTGCCGGTATTTACATCTACGAGATTGTGGAAACCGTGCCTGCCACCAACCCTGCCTTCCTTGGCGACGACGTAACAGCCGACGGTGTTGACTACGAGGACTACCTGCACTATTCCGAGGCCGTGTATTACCTCTACGTCGTCATTGAGGAATGCAATACTGCTGGTTGCCCTGACCATCAAGTCGGTGACCTCTATATCTTCGGCGTCTATGGCTTCAAGGCTGTTGATGACTTCGGCGATGACTTTACCGATACCCTGGGCAAGGTAGATACCAGCGGAGGCGCCTACGGCCTGGCTTTCACCAACACCATCGACCGCATATTCGACACCACTACCCCCACCGACGGCAAAGGCTTCCTGTACATTCAAAAGGATATCGTCGGCGGTACCGTAACCTCTTTTGATTTCACCGTGACCGTCACCCAGCCTGCTACCGTTGACAACACCTCAGTGTACTGGGCTGCCGTCATGCAGGAAGACATCCTCAACCCTGGTACGTGGCTTAACGTCACCAACGTCAACGACTCTGCCGGTACTAGCGCCTACGGTCTCTACATTGAATTCATCTCTGGTGTAGCGAAGACCGGTATCACACTGGAAGACGGCCAGCGCCTGGTCTTCTTCTCCGGCCTGGAGGCTAGTGCCACCTACGCCGTCGCCGAAGCCGGAGCTGTCAAGTACTACCCATTTGCCGTTGTTTACCTTAACGGCGAAGCCTACGGCAACGCTAAGGGCGGCTGGAGCAGCACTGTTGCCTCTCCCCTCGGCATCCCTGTTGTCTACCTGAACGTCAACGATCCCACCGCTGACGCCACCCCCATCCCCAACCTGTATGTAGGCGACATTGAGCAGGGTGATTCTTATGCCCTGTTCACCAACACCTACAGCGAAGATCCGCCCACCGGCCTCAACCTGAACACCCTGGCCTTCGTAGGCCTCATTGTTCTGGCTGTCGGCGGCCTCGTACTCTTCGTGGCCATCAAGTCCCGCAAAAGGAAAGACAACCAAGAGGAACCGGTTATCTCCTAAGGTTGTAGCTTAAAAACACGAACCTTTAAGGTAAGAACCCATATGAGCGTAGCAGTTAAGATAGGAAAGAGGGCCATCAAGGCGGCGCATGGTGTTTTAGACACCGTCGTTCTGATGTCTTTGATGCTACTTATTACTATCGGCTGCTACGCCATGTGGGATTCCAACCAAGTCACAGGTGCTGCCAGCGCCGCCCGCTATGAGATATATAAACCCACAGCTGAGAACGCCGGGGAGGCCTTTACCAGACTCCAGGCAATTAACACTGATGTCTGCGCCTGGCTTACGGTCTACGGCACCAATATCGACTATCCCGTAGTTCAGGGGAGAAACAACCTCAAGTATGTCAATACCAACGCCGAAGGGAAATATTCCCTGTCCGGCGCCATATTCATTGATGCCAGTAGCAGTCGGAATTTTTCCGATTTCAACTCTATCATTTACGGGCACCACATGGAAAAACAGGTCATGTTCGGGGAGATTGGGAACTTCGCCGACCAGAAATATTTTGAAGCCCGTCCTTACGGTATGTTGTATTATGATGGCAAAGAATACGGGCTGGAGTTCTTCGCTTTTATCCACACCAGTGCTTATGATTACCAGATTTTCCATCCCCGCGTCACGGGGCAGCCAGCCCAACAGGCATATCTTGATCGCATTGGGGAAATGGCCATCCATTCCCGCGATATCGGGGTTGACACCTCGGATCGGATTATCCTCCTCGCCACCTGTTCCAGCTCCTCCACCAGCGGACGGGATATCCTTATCGGGAGGATTACCTATGAAACTTTTAACGAGTCGGAAACGAACAAACTTATTGGAGAGTCCAAGGCGGTTGATGGTCTTCCTGGCCTGTGGGAGAGTATCCCACTGTGGGGCAAGATTATCATCGTAATCCTGCTGGTTCTCTTCCTGGTACTGATTCTGTTCTTAATCATGCGGAACAAACGTCGCCGTAACCACCGCAATTTGCAATACGAGGGGTAGGATGAATATGACCACCATGCTTTCCGGTATAAAAAGAATACTCCAGGCTAAAATAGGCAAAGTCGGTGGGGTTGCCCTCCCTGTCATTTTAGCCGTTTGTCTGCTTGGGAATATCCTGGGTACCCCGCCTGCAGTGATGGCGGCCCCGGGCGTGGTTACCCAGAGCGTTGAACAGCACTTTACCGGCGATACGGCAGCAGCTCCGAATGCTGGTTTTACCTATAAGCTTACCCCAAGGACGCCTTTCCATCCCTTGCCAAGCAACATCAGCGGTGGCTACATTGATTCTGGTAGTTATATCTTTACCCTGGCGGGTACGGTGAACCAGCCTCTCATTCTGGATTTCAGCGTGGCGGCTACCGGTACCTATACTTATGACCTTACCCATATTACGTCCCACGGTCTCCCTGGTTATTCCTATGACGACGCGGTGTATACCATTGAAGTCCGTGCCGGCAGTGAGCATGACATAACAACAGTGGTTATCCGCAACCAGGCTGGCGATAAGGTCGATGGTATAAGCTATAATCATTCTTATATCGCCCCTCCCACTACCGCCACCCCGCAGCCGCCCGCCTATAGAGTCTACGTCAACGACAGCTATGCTTCTCCCACGGGCGCTGGGACTTATGCCCAAGGTGAGGTCGTAACCATCCATGCCGGCGCCAGAGACGGATATACCTTCACCGGATGGACGGTCGTTTCCGGCGGCGTGACCCTGTTTACTCCAAACAGCGGTATCACCACCTTTACCATGCCGGCAAACGATGTCACCGTAAGAGCCAATTGGATACAGACGACTTCTCCGCCGCCTCCTCCTGCCTATACCGTCTACGTCAATGACAGCTATGCCTCTACCACCGGCGCTGGCACTTACACCCCTGGCAGTGTTGTAACCATCAATGCCGGCGCCAGAGACGGATATACCTTTGCGGGCTGGACAGTCGTTTCGGGCGGCGTTACGCTGGCTAACTCAAGCAGCGCCACCACCACCTTCACCATGCCGGCAAACGACGTCACCGTAAGAGCCAATTGGACACAGACGACTTCCCCGCCGCCTCCTCCTGCCTATACCGTCTACGTCAACGACAGCTATGCTTCTACCACCGGCGCTGGCACTTACACCCCCGGCAATGTCGTAACCATCCACGCCGGCGCCAGAGACGGATATACCTTCATTGGCTGGACGGTTGTTTCGGGCGGCGTTACGCTGGCTAACTCAAGCAGCGCCACCACCACCTTCACCATGCCGGCAAACGACGTCACCGTAAGGGCCAACTGGACGCAGACGACGGGTGGTGATCCGCCGCCGCCGCCTTCAGACGGCGACCCATGGGCGCTCGTCAACCTCATCCTCTGTCTCCTGGGGGTGCTGCTGGCCGTTCTGGTGTTGATCAGAGCCTTCTTGTGGAATGGTGTCAAAGATAAAGAAGGCCACCAGGAAGTCCGCACAGTGAAGTACCTCTGGCTGTTCGTTGTCGGCATCCTGGCTGTTATCGGCGTCATCGTCTTCTTCCTGACCGAGGACATGAGCATGCCTGTGCGGCTGGTGGACATTTGGACCATTGTGAACGCGACTATCTTCATCCTGGAGATTCTTGTCGTCGTGCTCATCTTTGATAAAAAGAAGAAAGAGCTGGAGCTGAGGTAGGACTACCCGAAAGCTTTATAAGCGGTGCGCGCCAAAGCCGGGGATAAACGGCGGGCTTGGCAAACGCTGGCAAATGGTGCATCTGCGGATTCAGCCATTAAACGCTTGCCCGGAACTTCGGCACCCGTCTTTAGTGTGGCATCTGGCTCATAACGGGTGACTGGCGGCATGTGTCCTATTGCTATTCAGCTCGCTTCTCTATATTATTCTGGTAAAGATTCGCAAGGAGGAATGCCGTGTCAGCTGCCGCATGGGCTTTTGTGCTGGCCGCGTTTTTTGCCGGCCTGGGAATAGGGTTTGTTCTGTGGGGACGCCGTGAAAGAGTCGATTTGGATAATGCTTTGGCGCAGAAGGAAGACCTGCGCGAATTCCTTACCCATAATCCGGAAAGCCCGCAGCCGGGCGCTCTGATTACCGGAGGCAGGATTGCGCTGGTTATCGCGGCGGCGCTGGTGATAACCGGGGTCATTCTGCTTTAGAATCTCCGGAGGGACGCGCAGTCCGCCCGATGGTTAACTGGTAGAGGAGGATTCCCCTCTGTCCAGCCGATTCTGTGCGCCGGTGAGGCGGGCGTACAGCCCATGCCGCGTCATCAGTGCGGCGTGGGTACCGCGCTCGGCGATATGTTTGCCGTCCAGCACCACGATTTGATCTGCCCCGCGGATGGTGGACAGCCGGTGTGCGATGATGATTGTGGTGCGCCCCGCCATCAGTCTTTCCAGTGCCTGCTGTATCAGCACCTCGGTTTCGGTGTCAATAGAAGAGGTTGCTTCGTCCAGTATCAGCACCGGAGCGTCCTTGAGCAGTGCCCGCGCGATGGAAATGCGTTGCTTCTGCCCGCCTGATAGTTTGACGCCGCGTTCGCCTACCAGCGTATCATAGCCGTCCGGCATTGCCGTCACAAACTCGTGGGCGTTGGCCGCCTTTGCGGCGGCGATTACCTCCTCGTCTGTGGCGTCAGGTCTGCCGAAGAGGATGTTATCACGCACCGTGCCATGGAACAGGAACACATCCTGCAGCACGATGCTCACCTGCCTGCGCAGGCTTTCCAGTGTGATGGTTTTGATGTCTTTCCCGTCCAGCATCACCGCGCCGTTGCTCACATCATAAAATCGCGGTATCAGGCTTACCAGTGTACTCTTGCCGACGCCGCTCGGACCTACCAGCGCTACCACGCTCTTGGCCGGGATTTCGAGATCAATATGCTCCAGCACGGTAATGCCGTTTTTGTATCCGAAAGTGACATTGCGGAAGACCAGTTCCCCCCGCGCCCGCTCCGTTAGCTGCAGCGCTCCCGGCGCGTCATTGACCTCCGGCTCTTCATCCACCAGCTCTGTCAGACGGTCGGCTGAGGCCAGCGCTTCCTGCACGTGCTCCCAGGAAATCGACATCGTGCGCACAGGTGCGTACAACTGGCTCAGGTAAAGGAAGAAGGCCACCAACACCGGCACGGTGAGGCTCTCATTCACCACCAGCCGCCCGCCGAAGTAAATTACAATCAGTGTACCTGCCGATGATGCTAAGTCCACCAGCGGCTCGAAGGCGCTCATCATTTTAATCGCCTTGAGCGACAGCCGGCGGTGGCGTTCAATACCGCGGTTGAAGCGCAGCGCCTCCTCCTCCTCGCGGGTGAAGGCCTTGATGTCGCGGATGCCGGTGATGTTGTCCGCTAGCACGGCGTTGATGTTGGCCAGCTCCGCTTGTCTCAGGCGGAAGGCCGGGCGCACGTATTTGGCGAAGCCGCGCATGAAGAGTATCACGAATGGAATAGGTATCAACGACAGCAGCGCCAGTTGCCAGTTGAAAATCATCAGCACCGTGATTACGCCCAGCAGTGTCACCGCGCTGACGAGTAAGTTCGGAACAGCGTGGGCAATCATGTCCTCAAACTTGCCGGTGTCGTCCATGACGCGTGTCATCAGCTGGCCGGTCTGTTTGTCCTCATAGAATCGCAGTTTGAAGCGCTGCATACGCTCGTAGATGAACTTGCGCACGTCGGCTACCACGCCCCAGCCGGCGATGTGGGCGCAGTAGTTCTGTGTGAATGAAAAAACGGCGCGGAGCAGGAAGATGCCCATCGCAATCAACGACAGGCGTGAAACATCGCGCAGCATCTGGTCGGAGACGTCTCCCGACTGCAGAGTCGTCAGCAGGTTCTCGATAATCCACGGGATGATAAGCCCGCCGCCTACCAACAAAACCATGGAGGCGATGGTGATGACGAGGACGCGGGAATAAGCCCTGGCGTAGCGCAGGACAAAATGCAGTGGTTTCACTTTAACACCTTTTCCATTGCCAAACAGCGTAATGATGTAATTATAGCGTGATTGGCATGAATCACAAGCCAGCGTCTTTTGGGGAAATGGGGTAATCACCGGACAACAATCTGCATATGAGCAGCCATTGTTTATGCAGATACCACTTGACTATCTGCATATTGCAGTCTATAATATGTGCAGATATAAGGGGGAATAGTGCGCAATGAAGCGTTTTGACTACTCATTTTTGGAAAACGGTCTACTCCCAGCTAAACTTCTTAACATCACTGGTGCCATCAGTGAACTCAAAGCGCTGGATATTGCCCGCAAGGATTCATATCCCGGCATCTTTACGAGTCTGGAAGGCATTGCGCGGGTGCAGTCCGTCAAAGGGTCAAATGAAATCGAAGGCATTGTTACCAGTGAGAAACGTATTGCCGAGATTGTCAATCAAAACAGCGCGCCGTTGAACCATGATGAAATGGAAATAGCGGGATACCGCGACGCTCTCGCCGCAGTCCATAATGGCTACAAGGCGCTTGACATGCGTGAAGCTGACATTCTGGGGCTTCACCGCGCCATGCTTTCGTATACTTCGGCAGGCGGCGGTACCTACAAGCAGTCCGATAACGTCATCATGGAGACGGACGCCTCCGGCAGGCGAAAAGTCCGTTTTGCTCCCACCCCGGCCAGCGAAACGGCGGATACGATGGAGCAGTTGCTCCTGGCCTTCATGGACGCGCGCCGCAGCGCTGGTGTCAACAGCCTTTTACTCATACCATGCTTTGTTCTCGATTTCCTCTGTATACACCCGTTTTTGGATGGAAACGGCAGGATGTCACGGCTGCTCTCTCTGCTCCTGCTGTACAAGAATGGGTTTTACGTGGGGAGGTATATCTCCTTCGAGGAACAGATAAACCATACCAAGACGATGTATTATGAAGCGCTGCGCTTGTCCTCTGACGGATGGCATGAGAACCGGAACAGCTATTTCCAGTTCATCGAAAACTTTCTGCAAGCGCTGCTGGTGTGTTACAAGGAACTGGACAAGCGTTTTGCCGTGGTGCAAGGTGTGCGCGTTACAAAGATGCGGCGGGTGGAGGCGGCCGTGCTGAACAATCTGCTTCCAGTTTCGAAAGCGGAACTGGCGTATGTCCTGCCAGATGTAAGCCCGACAACAATAGAGGCGGTGCTTGGCTCTATGGTCAGAGAGGGCGTCATCAAAAAAGTCGGCACGGCGCGAAACACGAGGTACATCAAAAATGGGTAGCAGGTTGGTGGTGGAGTGCTTATATTTCCATAGTATTGATTGTGGCTCAAGCCATTGATGATATTGCGGAATTGGAATAGGAAGAAATGGGTTGATTATGGTAAAATATGTTTAAAAGGGAGTACATGATGGAAAAGGTTTTTACCATTGAACAGGCTACAGAGGTTGCCGCAAAGATCGGCATGAATTTCGATAAGTGGGATGTGGCGGAGTTTTGTCTGGGGATGAATGTGGAGCTGGAGCATGGCAAAGCAGACGCCAACACCAACATCACTGATGACGACCCGGTTGTCACCGGCAGGCTTGTCTGGGCGCATCTCAACAAGATTCCGGATTTTTACACTCGTTTGGGTGTGATGAAGGAAGGAATTGGAGCCGGAGAGTAGCCATCGTCCGCATAATCTCTTGGTAATGGCTATCGTGCCTGTTGACAACCTTTTGTTCCGGTTGTAATAATCGCCCGCAGGTTAAGAATCTCGTCGTGACCTGCGGGCTTCTTTCAATTAAGGAGGGAAACTCATGCAAGACAAACAAACAGTGCAAGCAAACAATGAATGGGCAAACCCAACGCCGGCTGGCCTGGTGGCTTTGGCAGTCGCCTGCGCCTGTTTCTTTGCCGTACTCACCGGCCGCGTAGAAACCTCGGCCATCCCCCTCGTGGGAGCCTGGCTCATCGGCGGCTTCGTAGTACAATTGATAGTGGGTCTTTTGGACCTCAAAGGAAAAAACCACCCCGGGGGAAACACCTTCCTGTACTTTAGCGCCTTCTTCATGCTGGTAGGTGGCATCTCGATGCTGCTTAAATGGCAGGCGATTGGCGCGGGTACTCCGCTGGATGCGCGCATAGACGGCTACGCCTGGTGCGTGCTGGCGGCTGTCACCATCCTCTGGACGCCGGCCTTCTTCAAGTCTTTCAGCCTGCTGTCTCTGATAATACTTTTTGTGGACATCGCGCTTCCCTTTGTGGCGCTTGTCGACCTCGGCGTTCTGCCCGCGGAATTCTCGCATGTAGCCGGCTGGTCGTTGCTCATCGCCGGAGTCTTAGCGGTATACCTGTGTTCGGCAATGGTCGTCAATCAGGCGTATGGCCGCGCTGTTTACCCGGTCATTGGTCCGCGCAAGAAATAGGCACGCAAGAGTAACATGGGGCAAACTGCCAGATTCTGCGGCACGCGGCTTTGCCGAACGCGCAGGGCGACAGAGGGTTGTCTGTATCGTTATTAGCTTAGTGCTTCGTTGTGTTTTGCCATTGCAGGCTTGCCCTGCAATGGCAAACTTGCTCAAGACAATGACCTTGGGCGGTGCTTAAGGTTCTTCGTGGTAAACGATGAGCTCGTGGTCCCTATCGGCTGCTTTTACGAGGAAACATGACACCTCAACGAGCCGTGATCCTGCCATAACTTCCTGCCGCTTTCCTGCACAGGTACGGCCAGGATTGAGTCGGTTGCCACGGCGCTTTCCAGGGCATGTTGTTCAATGTTACGCACAATAGCCGAGCCGCTGCCTTGGTGGCGCATCTCAACAAGATTCCGGATTTTTACACCCGTTTGGGCGTGATGAAGGAAGGAATTGGGGATGGAGAGCCGCTGCCGTCCGCATAATCTCCTGGTAATGGCTGCCGCGCCTGTTGACAAGCTTTCGTTCCTGTGTAATAATCGCCCGCAGGTTAAAAGTCTGGTCGTGACCTGCGGGCTTCTTTCACTGTTTTTCGCATAGGCCAAGGGTGACTGGCTACAACCGAGTTTAAAAGAAGGGAGGTCATCCTTGAGCTACCAGGATAGGACTATTTCGTGTGTGGACTGCGGTGCGGATTTTGTGTTTACCGCATCAGAGCAGGAATTCTACGCCAAGAAAGGTTTCGTCAATGACCCCAAACGCTGTTCCACTTGCCGCGGCGCCAAGAAGTCGCGGATTGGTGGGCAGGGCGGAGGTCCTAGGCAAATGTTTCCTGCAGTATGCGCCGCCTGCGGCATAGAAACTCAGTTACCGTTTGAGCCGCGCACCGGCCGCCCGGTATACTGCAGCGACTGTTTCGTCCAGAACCGCGATGGCTAGAGAGGTTGCATTTCGGTAAACCGCAAAGCGGGGCTTATGCCCCGCTTTTTTATTGCGTCTGGATGGTGAATCAAATCTGCGATAACACCTGGTTATTTCTCTGTGATGCGGTATAGGGCATTGTAGGCGGCTCTAGACTCGCCACGCTCCAGCCGGTCATCAAGCGCCCGCATACGGCGGGCGAACTCTATGGCGTTGCCCGCCGCGACTAGGTCTGCCCATTCTGCGGCTTTTTCGATGAAGCTGCGTTCCAGCACCGGCAGATCCGGCAGATTGGTCTGTATAGCGGCGTATAGCTCAGGGTCTTCTCCCAGAACGCTGGCAACCAGCGCACGAAGCGCCCGGAAGGTGACGCCGGAGGCCATTTCAAGACCGGCGTGGTCCTCCTGGTTCAGAATCACGTCGCCGGATACGATGGCGATGAAGTGTGCCAATCCCAGAACCACCGACATCAGCCGGTCATGCTCGGTGGGGGACATCAGCCGCACGCGCGCTCCGTGTGTTTCCAGCCATGTTTGCGCCCATTGTGCCAGCGCCTGCTCAGGGTCGTTCGTAGGCGTGAGAATGACGTTGTGGCCGGATAGGCTTTCCGCCCCGGGGCCGAATACAGGGTGCGCCCCCAGCGTCAGACAGTTCGGCAAGTGTTTGTGCATCATGTCCACTGGCATCACCTTGACCGAGGTCAGGTCGATTACCGTCTGGCCGGGTTTTACGTACTGGCCAAGTTCTTCCACTAGTGACGCGAAGCCGTTTATCGGCACCGACAGAATAATCACGTCGGCGCTACCCGCTGCGCGCAGGTCGGTGGTAGCCACGGTTTTGAGTTCGCTGGAGGCGACGGATAACCGTCCGGCATCCCGCCCAATGAGGATGACATCCATTTGCTCAGCCAGCAGCAGCTTGCCCAGCCAGCGTCCCATCCTGCCGGCGCCACCCACGATGGCAAATCTCTTGGTTGTTCTGCTGTGTCCCAGCCGGCGCTCCGGTATGCGCCAGTCACCTTCAGGAATAACATATGATGCGGCACCGACTTGAGTGCCTGTTTCGCCCTGTAAGGCGGTGGAAACATCCTGCACGCTCTTGGAGGAGGTGATGATGTGGCGGTAGACGTTTTCAACAGCGGCGGCGCTCACTCCCTCGGCTTCGGCCAGCCGGCGGACGCGTTCCAGTACGGTGGCCTCGCGCGCGGCGTCATTGAGTGGTATGCCGCCGAGGCGCTTTTCCAGTCCGATTTGGCCGGCAATCAGCAGTCGCTCGGCCAGCAGTTTGACGATGCGGGCGTCCACGTCGTCGATGGCGCCGCGCAGATTCTCGAGGCTCATGCCATCACTCTCCCCATTGTGCCTGCTATGATGGACAGGTCGCACAATGTTATCGCCATGGCGGCTTCGGCTACCACTATGGCGCGCGGCACTACGCACGGGTCATGGCGGCCTCTGACGGACATCTCCGCCGCGCTTAGGCTTTCCAGATTGACGCTACGTTGTGGTAGGGCAATTGAAGGGGTAGGCTTGACTGCAAGACGCGCTGTGATAGGCATGCCGCTTGTAATGCCGCCCAGTATGCCGCCGGCGTGGTTGGAGTCGGTTTGCACCCTGCCTTCGCTTATGATGAAAGGATCGTTATTTTCTGAACCCTTGAGACGGGCAGCGGCAAATCCAGCGCCGAACTCCACGCCCTTGACCGCCGGAATGGAGAAGAAGGCTTGTGCCATGGCGCTCTCTGCGCTGTCGAAAAGCGGCTCACCCAGCCCGGCCGGCACGCCCAGCGCGATCACCTCGATAATACCACCCAGACTGTCGCCATCGCGGCGCGCCCTATCAATTGCCTGAAGCATCAGCTTCGCCGCGTCCTGGTCAGCACAGCCAGTGGCGTTAAACCGGGCATCGCGTCGAATCGTGTCATAATCGCGTGCGGAGGTTTTGATTCCGCCAATCTCGACGGCGTGTCCCAGTATTTCTATCCCTTGGGCAGTCAGCAATTTTCTGGCTATCGCGCCTGCCATCACCATACTCGCGGTGAGGCGTCCGGAGGCGCGCCCGCCGCCGCGGTAATCGGCGTGGCCGCCGTACTTGACGTAATAAGTGTAGTCGGCGTGGCTGGGGCGGGGAATTGAGCGCTGTTCTGCATAATCATCGGACTGTGCGTTCCGGTTGGGGATGGTAATGCAGATGGGCGCCCCTGTTGTTTTGCCGTTGAAGACGCCGGAGAGAATGTCGGCCTGGTCTTCCTCGGTGCGGGGTGTAGAGACGGCGCCGCCGCCCGGCCGACGCCGGTCAAGGTCAGGCTGAATATCGGCCTCCGATAGCTCAAGTCCGGCGGGGCAGCCGTCGATGACAGCGCCAACCAGCCGTCCGTGGCTTTCGCCGAATGAGGTGACGCGAAAGAGCTTACCCAGACTGTTTGACATCGTTTTCCACCTTTATGCCGAGCGTGGTCAGGGATTTCCAGAAATCGGGATAGGTCTTGGCGACACATTCGGCGCCTTCAATCGTCATATCGCCGGCGGCCGCTCCCAGCACGCCGAAGGCCATCGCCATGCGGTGATCATCGTGACTGTCGATAACGGCGCCGCGTGGGCTACCGCCGAAGATGACCAGCACATCGTCTTCATCGCGCACTCGGATGCCGGTTTTCCGCAGTTCGGCAGCGACCGCCTCAACTCGGTTGGATTCCTTGAGACGCGCGTTTTTGACACCGGAAAAACGGCTCTCGCCGTCAGCGCAGGCGGCGAGGACGGCCATGGTGGGGAGCAGGTCAATGCAGTCCGACAGGTCGGCGTTGATGCCGTGCAGGAATGATCTTTGTGCCATTACTGAACTGCGTCGCACCGATAGGCGCGCTCCCATGCGGGTCAGCAAGGTGAGGATTACGCGGTCACCCTGCAGGCTCTCGGCGTTCAGATTGCTTACAATCACCTCTCCGCAGAGCGTTCCCAATGCCAGCAAGTAGGAGGCTTGCGACCAGTCTCCCTCCACGGTGTATTCGACGGGGCGGAAGTCTTGGCGGGCAACTCTGAACTCCTCCATAGTTGGAGAAGCGGCGGCGTGTATGCCGAACTTTTTGAGGCATTCGATGGTCATATTCAGATAGGGTTTGGAAACCGGCGGCGAGGTGAGCGCGATTTGCACTCCCTGTTGCGAGCGCGCCCCGGCTATAAGCAGCGCTGAAATGAATTGCGAGCTGATGTCGCCGGGCATCTCCACCCGGCCACCGTGAAATTCGCTGTCTTCCACTAGTATCGTCTGGTCTTCCAGCCGGCAGTTCACTCCCAGCTGCGTCAGCGCGTCCAGCAACGGCAGCACAGGACGTTTTGCCAGCCCCGCCCCTGGCACCAGCCGCACCGTGCCGGGAATCAGGGCAGATATGGCGGTCATGAAGCGCAGTGTGGCGGCGCTGTCGCGGCAGAACAATTCGGAGGACGGTGTTTTGAGCAGGCCGCCTTCAATGCCCCAGCCGTGTTCGTTTTTGAGGATGCCGATGCCGGTCTTTTGCAGTACATCTGCGGCGGCCAGCGTGTCATCGGCGAAAAGCGCCCGCCGGATGTAGCTGTGGCCCGGAGCCAACGCGGCGCACATCAGGGCGCGGATGGTGTAGCTCTTGGACGAGGGAGCGTCCAGCAGCCCCTTGGCGATGCTTTTAGAAATCGAAATCTTCATAGCTTCTCAACTGCTTTATAATTTCATCCGCTACGGCCTCGGTGTTGAGCCGTGAGGTTTCAATAATGATGTCGGCGGCGTTTTCATACATGGTGATGCGTTCGGCCAGCATGCCAGCCACCTTGTCTGTCCCTTCCGCCAGCAGAGGACGCTGGTCACCGCTCCCGGCCAGGCGTTTTTTGATGTCTTCGGCGGAGGCCTGCAGGTAGACGACTACAGCGTTTCTTTTGATGTTCTCGATATTTGCAGGGTCAAGTACCGCGCCGCCGCCGCAGGCGATTACGTTCCCTCCCGTGCGGGAGACTTCTGCGATGACGTCACGCTCCATGCGGCGGAAGGCTGCTTCGCCGTCCTCGCTGAATATTTGGGCAATCGTCCTGCCGGTGTGTTTCTCAATCAGTGCGTCTGTATCTGCTAGCGGTTTGCCCAGTATGTCGCACAGGGCGCGTCCGACTGATGATTTACCTGCGCCCATAAAGCCAATCAACGCGATAGAAGTTATCGTTCGGGGTGGTGGTGCTGACTTAGCCTGCGTAGAGATGGCGGCGAGCGCCGCCTTGTGCATGACGGCCACCGGTGCCTCCTGCCTTGTCCATAACTCCAGTGCCAGCGCTCCCTGCCGTACCAGCATCTCCAGCCCGCCTATGGTCCGGCAGCCGCGCTGTTTCGCTTCTTTCAAAAACCGGGTTTCAAGCGGAGCATAAACTATGTCAAACACGGTAAGCCCGGGACGGAGCAGCTCCGCCGGAACCGGCGTTTCCGCGTTGTTGGACTCCATGCCTATGCTGGTGGCGTTGACCAGCAACGAGGCCTTTTCCAGACTCTTTTTGAGGTTGGCCGCGTTCAATTCTAAAGCATCCACTTCGCATTTCGCGACGGTGCTTAGGGTTTCCGCCAGTTTTATCGCCTGGTCCAGCTCATTCGCGCGGTTGAGTATGGTGACGCGGGCGCCGGAGCGCGCCAGCGCGAATCCGACAGCGCGCGCGGCGCCACCTGCACCCAGTAGCACGACGTCTTGGTCTTCTGAGTCGAATCCGGCGTCAGCCAGTGACCATAGAAAGCCGCCGGCGTCGGTGTTAAAGCCGGTGAGCCGTGCATCTTTATTTACAATGGTATTAACCGCGCCGATATCGCGGGCCAGCCCGTCGAGGTCATCCAGATGCTGAATTACACTCACCTTGTGCGGCATGGTGACATTTAGTCCGGCGATGCCCATCGCTCTCACGCCCTCAATCGCCGCCGCAAGCCCCGCCGGTTTTACATGGAAGGCCAAGTAGACATAATCCAACCCCAGGTGTTCCATAGCGGCATTGTGCATAACCGGCGAAAGCGTATGTCCAACCGGGTCGCCGATGACGCCGCAGAGTTTGGTGGATGTGCCGTTCATAATCCGCTTACCCCATAAAGCCGCCGCATTTGAGACAGCGTCAGCTGTCCGGGTGCCGCCGTCTCCGCGCCGTCTATGGCGGCGTAGGTAAAGTCTCCGCCGGCCAGCGGGCACAGCAGTCGGCTCAGCTGCCCGCGTGGCCCCTGTGCGAAGGCGACGATGCGTGTCTGGCGGTATTCGCCGATTACGCTGAGTATGGTCAGGTTGTCCTCGCTGTTGCGCGCGGTGGTTACCAGTTTGCAGATGTCGGCGTCGGCGGCGATTTCCGCCTCAATGACGCGGCGCAGGGTTGCGCTGGCCGGGGTGCGGCGGTTGTTGTGATGCGATACCAGGCAAAGGGAATATTTCTTGATTTGCGGCACGATTTCACCAATATCCGGCGACGCCAGCTCTACATCCACGATGCTGGCGCCTGCTTTGGCGGCCTTCAGCAGTTCGTTGCGGCGTGCTTCCTCACTACCGTCCCATGCGCCGCCCTCTATCTTGAGGCGATTGGTGGCCAGCCATGGCTTTCTGAGCATTTTAGCCAGCTTGAGCCAGTCCCCGCCGATGAGGTCAATGCGCACCTCGAAAAGATCTGCATAGCGCGAGGCCGCGGCAATCAACCCAGGGTCGTTCCGGGTAATCACGGCGCAGATGCGCGGCGAATTTTTTTTACTCAACGATAGCCTCGGCGACCATGTCCGGGGTTACCCTGTCGCTGATGACGACTTGCCCGATTCTGGTCGGCAGTATGAATTTAAGTTTCCCGCTCATCATTTTTTTATCGTGCTTGATTGCCTCCAGCACTTCGGAGGCGTTCAGCGGCAGCGAAAGCGGCAGTTCCGCGGCGCTGATGACCGCCCGCAGGCGTTCCAGTGCCGAAGCCGGAAAAACGCCCATGCCGGCGGCGACTCGTCCGGCGATGAGCATGCCGGCGGCTACCGCTTCCCCGTGGCTGACCTTGAAGTTGGTGATGGTTTCGATGGCGTGCGCGGCGGTATGGCCGAAGTTGAGTGTGTTGCGCAGTCCGGTGTCGTGTTCATCGCGGCGCACAATACTTATTTTAACAGCGGCGGCGCGGGATACGGCCGCTTGCAGGAGGCGTTCGTCGCCGGCGAGGATTTCCTTTGTGCGGCGCTCCAGCATTCTGAACAGCAGCTCATCGCCGATGACCGCCGATTTGATGATCTCAGCCAGCCCCTCCGACAGCTGTGTCCGGGGCAGGGTTTTTAGTGCGGCGATGTCCGAGAATACGGCGACCGGCTGGTAGAAGGCGCCAATCTGGTTTTTTAGCGTGCCGTGGTTGACCGCCGTTTTGCCGCCGATGGATGAATCCACCTGTGCCAGCAGCGTGGTCGGCAGCTGCACCAGCGGCATGCCGCGCATGTAGGTGGCAGCCACAAAACCGGCCAGGTCGCCGATGATGCCGCCGCCCAGCGCCAGCAGCGGCGTTGAGCGCTCGATTAGCGCCTCGCTGAATTCGGTGTACAGTCGTCCGGCAGACTCCAGCGACTTGTACTCCTCCCCATCCGGCACGGTGAAGACGCTGACATCAAAACCCTCGGCGGTGAGCGTTTCCCTGAACCGGTTTCCATGTAGTTCAAATACGGTGGGGTTGGTCACCAACGCCAGCCGCGGTCCCATCTTGGCCCGCCGCAAGTGTACGGCGACTTCGTCCAGCGCTCCAGCGCCGATGTAGACGTTGTAGCTGCGTTCCCCAAGAGCCATCCGTATCGCCTGCATGTTACACTCCCGTCTTGTTTATCTTCCTGCGCTCCACTGTAACCGCATGAATCCGGTTGCAGGTGTCGATGATTTCTGCCAGCTCATCGGATGTAATCGCCTGCGCGGCATCCACCCAGGCCTCGGCCGGGTTGTAATGCACCTCGATGGCCAGACCGCAGGCGCCTGCCGCTATTCCGGCGCAGCTCATAGAGTATATCAGGTCGCGCCGCCCCGTTGCATGGCTGGGGTCCACTATCACCGGCAGGAAGGATTCCTTCTTGATGACCGGCACGGCCGCTATGTCCAGGGTGTAGCGGGTGAAGCTCTTGCCTTTGCCGATGGGCAGTACTCCGCGCTCGCAGAGGATGATGTCCTTGTTGCCATCGACGGCGATGTATTCGGAGAAAGAAAGGAACTCCTCGACGCTGGCGCCGAAATGGCGTTTATACAGCACTGGCTTGCCTTGGCGCGCGATGGTGCTCAGCAGATCCTGGTCGTACATGTTGCGCGCGCCGATTTGCAGAATGTCCACGTATTCCGCAATCAGCGCTGCCTTGTATTCGCCGCGCACTTCGGTGATGGTGGGCATCTCGAATTTCCGGCCAGCCTCCTGTAGCCATGATAGCGCCTCGCGCGCTTCTGAATCTCCCTGTGAGCCCAGTCCCTGCCAAAAGTGCGCCGATGAGCGCGGCTTGAATATGCCGCCACGCAGTATGTGAGCGCCGGCCTTTTTAACCTCTTCGGCGATACGGAAGAGTTGCTCGCGGCTCTCAATGGCGCATGGCCCGGCGATGTAAACCGGACTATCGCCGCCGATTTCAATATTACCGGCGCGAATGACACGGCTTTTGCCGGGATCCTGGAAGGCGTCTGAATACTCGCGGTTGATGAGTTTGTAGGGCGCTTCTATCATGCGTGTCTCCCTGACCCCCGGCAGCACCGCCAGATGCTGAAAATTAACCCGGCGCTCGTCTCCGACCAGCCCGATGACGGTCAGTGCTTCGCCGTGGGAGATATCGGCGCGTAGCCCGAGTTTTTTTATCTCGGCGACCACATTGTCGATTTCCTGTTTTGAGGCATCCTTTTTCATTATAATCATGGTCTGCTCCTTATTAGTCCATAGTTTTCAATGATATTTGAATTTATGCACCCGGCCGTTTGCGCCTGTCAGCTTCCCGCCGCGCGCCGCCGGTGAAGCCTGAAATTCCAACGATATTTTTTGATTGCGCTCCCCCTTAAAAACAGAAAGCCTCCCGCTCGGGGAGGACTTCATTAAAATTTGCTGTGATGGTTGAACCGGTCCGGAAGACTATGCCTCGCTGCCCGAGCGCCTGGTGGCGTCAGTGAAGTAATAGTAATAGAAGTACCAGCTGTTCGGGTTAAGCGTAAGTAACATTTTTTCTTCCTGTTACGGACTATACCACTTGCACGAAGTGGATGTCAACAGCGTGCACAAGCCCAACACATATTGGACCTCATACAGGAATTTGACAGCTTTGCATTAGGTCTGCTACGGTTAAGCCACGAGCGGGAGTAGGCAAACTACCTTTAAGAAGAGTATCTATCATGAAACTTCACACCAAATCTGGCCAAAGCGGAATGGTTGGTGGTCAGATAATTATTTCGTGAACGAGTAAAAAGGTCACCACGATGAAGGTTGGGGTTTTTAGCAGTACTTTATCTGTTGTATGCATAGTAGCGCTACTAGCTTTATGCAATGTGAGTTGTTCACTTAATACAGTAACCAGTCAGCCGACTCTTACTAACACCAGTAGAACTGAACCAAACCCTGCTTCGGATTTTACCTACTCTATAATTTGGTTCGAACAGCTACCAATAATTTGGCATCCGCCAACTGAGTATATGTATATGGTGATAATAACTGGATATACGGGCGCTGACGGCGATGTTGTTATACCAGAGCAGATTGATGGCAGAAGAGTAATAGGCATTGACGATACAGCATTCCTTGGTTGCGAAAGGCTGACAACCATATATATACCACTCAGTGTAACATACATCGGCGGGTTTACGCCGAGAGATGGGGACGCTGTAATCTGGGGGGCTTTCGCTGGTTGTTTGAACTTAGAAAGTGTAACGATACCTGGTAGTGTGGTCCGTATTGGCGCTGAAGCTTTTTATGAGTGCCCCAACCTCACCATCATCTGCCCTCCAGATTCATACGCTCACCGGTATTGTGTGGAGAATGGTATAAAGTTCCAGTTAGTTGAGAGGTATCCCTGACTAAGGGGATTCCCCCCAAACGTTTCCAACAAAATTTTTTAGATACAAGGTCCGTTGGCAAGCTGGGTATGTATTGGGCTTATACGGGCGTTTGACATTCGTTTCTGTTCCCTGATATACTTTCAACTTGCGTTCGTCAAACACCGTAAAGCTGTTGCAGGGTGATTACAGACCTGTCAGCCGGGAAGTTTAACAAAGGATGAGCATATGCTCATCCTTTGAATTGTGGGAGTAAAGGGGAAAAGACATTGCCCACCATTAATCAATTGGTAAGAAAGGGTCGTCACACGGTCTCAGGGAAGACCAAGACGCCGGCGTTGCGTTTTACGCTGAATACACTCAAGAATAAGCTGGTGCGCCGCAGGAAGAGCGCGCCGCAGAAGCGCGGTGTATGCGTTCAGGTAAAGACCATGACGCCTAAGAAGCCTAACTCCGCGTTGCGCAAAATTGCCCGCGTCAGGCTGACCAACGGCATTGAAGTCACGTCCTATATTCCGGGTGAGGGGCACGAATTGCAGGAGCACTCGGTGGTGCTCATCCGCGGCGGCCGCGTCCCCGACCTGCCCGGTGTCCGCTATCATGTTATTCGCGGCACGCTGGATACTACCGGCGTCGCCAATCGCAAGCAGGGCCGCAGCAAGTACGGCGCCAAAAAAGGCAAGGGCGCTGAAGTTGCCAAGAAAAGGGCCTAGGAGGGAACATGCCTCGTCGCGCAGTAGTTAAAAAGAGAGCAGTCGTCGTCGACTCCAGATACGACAGCGAATTGGTGGCGGTGTTTATCCGCAAGATCATGTACGGCGGCAAAAAAAGTGTCGCCCAGAGTGTTTTTTACGACGCCATGGACATCATACAGGAGAAGGAAGGCAAGGAGCCGCTGCCTGTTTTGCAGCAGGCGGTCACCAACGCCACCCCCCTGCTTGAGGTGCGTCCTCGCCGCGTGGGCGGCGCTAACTATCAGGTGCCGGTCGAGGTGCGCAAGGGCCGTGATCAGGCACTGGCACTGCGTTGGCTGATTAAGGCCAGCCGCGATCGCAACGGTAAGTCCATGGCTGAAAAACTGGCCGCCGAACTCATTGATGCCTCCAGAGGGCAGGGTGTGGCGGTGAAGAAGCGCGAAGAAACGCACAAGATGGCGGAGGCTAACAGGGCGTTCGCTCACTACAAGTGGTAGAACGAGTTAGCCTGGTTTTGTAAGGATTTGATTTTCAATTATGGCTGAAATTGCAGGAAATATCGCGAAAGATAAAATACGCAACATCGGCATTATCGCTCATATCGATGCCGGTAAAACCACGACTACCGAGCGTATCCTTTTCTATACGGGCCGCACCTATAAGCTTGGCAACATCGATGAAGGCACTACGGTGATGGACTGGATGGAGCAGGAGCGCGCCCGCGGCATCACCATTTGCTCCGCTGCTACCACTACCGAATGGAACGGCTACCGCGTCAACCTGATTGACACGCCCGGACACGTCGATTTCACCGCCGAGGTGGAACGCAGTCTGCGCGTGCTTGACGGGGGTGTGGTTGTTTTTGACGGCGTGGCCGGCGTGGAAGCGCAGAGTGAGACGGTGTGGCGCCAGGCTGATCGCTACGGTGTGCCGCGTATTTGCTTGGTCAACAAGCTTGACCGCACCGGCGCCGATTTCTTTCGCTGTGTGGGCATGATCGAGACTCGTCTCAAGGCTCGGCCTATTGTCATACAACTTCCGATTGGCAAGGAAAGCACCTTTATCGGCATGATTGATCTGGTTGAGGGTAAGGCGATTGTTTACGATGGTGCCAAACCCGATGACCCTCCCAGTGTCAGGGAAATTTCCGCGGAGCAGAAGGCTGATTATGAAGAGCACCGCGTGAAAATGATTGAAAGACTGGCTGAGGTTGATGATTATATTATGAGCGCCTATTTGGAAGGCGCCGAAGTCAGTGTCTCCGATCTCAAGGCGGCGCTGCGCAGGGTGGCGTTGAATGGCAAGGCGATCCCGGTGCTGTGCGGTTCATCCCTCAAGAACAAGGGAGTGCAGCCATTGCTTGACGCCGTGGTGGATTATCTGCCATCGCCGCTGGACAAACCGGACGCCAAGGCCACAGATGTCAAAACCGGTGACGTGGTGACCTGCCCTACCAGCGACGATGCTCACATGGCAGTGCTGGCTTTCAAAATCGTGTCCGATCCCTTTGTGGGGCGGCTGGTTTATCTGCGTGTTTATTCCGGAACCATTACTGCGGGTTCCACCATTCTCAACTCTACTCGTGGCAACAAAGAGCGTGTCGGGCGGTTGCTGCTGATGCACGCCAATCACCATGAAGAAATTCAATCGGCTGGTGCCGGCTCGATTGTGGCCACTATGGGCAGCAAGAACACTTTCACCGGCGATACTCTGTGCGATCCGGCTCATCCTGTGTTGCTGGAATCCATCAGCTTCCCGACGCCGGTTATTTCGGTTGCCGTAGAGCCGAAAACCCGCGCCGATCGCGATAAAATGATTGATGGTCTGACCAAGCTGTCCGAGGAAGACCCGACTTTTAAGGTGTCGTTCAATGATGAAACAGGGCAGACGGTTATCGCCGGCATGGGTGAGCTGCATCTGGATGTGCTGGTCAGCCGCCTGATGACTGATTTCAAGGTGGGCGCCAATGTTGGTGCTCCTAAAGTTGCCTATAAAGAGACTATTACCAGTGATGGCAAGGTGGAGGGTCGTTTTGTGCGCCAGAGCGGCGGCCGCGGCCAGTACGGTCATGTAATGGTGGAATTTGAGCCGAACCCCGGGAAGGGTTTTGAATATGTAGACAAGGTGCGTGGCGGCGCGCTGCCTCGTGAGTTCATCAAGGCCGCCGGTGAAGGTATAAAGGATGCTCTTGAGACGGGAGGGCTGGCCGGTTATCAGGTGGTGGATGTGAAGGCCACTATCTATGACGGTAGTTTCCACGAGGTGGACTCCAACGATATGGCCTTCAAGATGGCCGGTTCGCTGGCGCTGAAAAACGCGCTGAATAAATGCAACGCGGCGATTTTGGAGCCGATCATGAAGGTTGATGTGGTAACGCCCGAGCAGTATATGGGCGACATCATCGGGGACCTGAATTCACGCCGCGGGCGGGTTGAGTCTATCGAAACGACCGGCGATACCAACATCGTGCATGGCCTCGTGCCTCTGTCCAAGACCTTTGGCTATACCACTGATTTGCGCTCAATGACTCAGGGGCGCGCTACATTCTCACTCGAGTTCTTCCAGTATCAACAGGTGCCGGCGGCGCTGGCTGAGGAAATCAAAGCCGAGAGTGCCGGCAAGGCCGGTTAGTGAGGGGATAACATGACCACTAATACCAAGCAGAAAATTCGCATTAAGCTCAGAGGATTTGATCACCGTATCCTGGATCAGGCGGCGCGCCAGATCGTAGAGGCTTTGGAAAAGACGGGCGCTATTGTCACCGGGCCGGTGCCGCTGCCGACTCGTATCAAGCGTTTCAGTGTGATTCGCTCGTCCTTCATTGACAAGGATTCACAGGAACAGTTTGAAATCCGTACTCACAAGCGGATTATAGATATTGTGGAAACAACTTCAAAGACGATTGACGCCCTCACCAGCTTGAATTTGCCTTCAGGCGTGGGCATTGATATTAAATCGCAGTAAGGTACAGAGATGATACAGGGAATTTTAGGTCTTAAACTGGGCATGACGCAGTTCTTTGCCGAGAATGGCAGGGCGGAGGCTGTTACCAGAATTGAAGCCGGCCCCTGCACTGTTGTGCAGATCAAGACGCCGGAAACTGATGGCTACACCGCCGCTCAGGTCGGCTTCGGTGCCGCCAAAAAGCTGAACTCTGCTCAGAAAGGTCAGGGCATGGGGTTCGGCGAGTTCAAATACCTGCGTGAGTTCCGCCTGTCTGACGTCGGGGACGTCAAGGTGGGCGATAAGCTGGATGTGAGCCTGTTTCAGCCGGGTGACAAGATTACGGTTACCGGCATATCAAAAGGGCGCGGCTTTGCTGGCGGCGTCAAGCGTTATCATTTCCGCGGCGGACCCAAAACCCACGGCCAGTCGGATCGCCAACGCGCTCCTGGCTCCATATCGTCAACCACTACCCCCGGCCGTGTTTACAAGGGGACACGCATGGCTGGCCATATGGGTAACGAGCGGGTAACCGTGCGTAACCTTGTTGTGGTAAAGGCCGATCCTATAAACAATCTTCTCTTGGTTAAGGGCGCTGTGCCTGGCGCCAGGAACGGACTGCTGCTTATCGGCAAGTCCAGCGGGAGCGTCAAGTGAACATTCCGGTTTATAACAAAAGAGGCGAGGTCGTGCGCAATATTGATATATCCGATGCTGTATTCGCCCGTGAAGCCAATGACGCGGTAGTGCATCAGGCATTGCTGGCTCAGCGCGCCAACGCCCGTCAGGGTACTGCGGATACCAAGACACGTTCAGAGGTGGCTGGCAGTTCCAAAAAATTGCATCAACAGAAGCATACCGGACGGGCGCGTGCCGGCTCCCGCAAGAGCGGCCTCAGACGCGGTGGAGGGGTCATTTTTGGTCCTCATCCGCGCAGTTTTTCCGATTCGCTTACCAAGAAGGCGCGCCGTCTGGCGATTCGCTGTGTGCTGTCGTCCAAGGCCGCGGAAAAGGGGCTGGTGGTGCTGGATGAACTCGTCTTGGAAGAGCCTAAAACCAAGGAAATAGTCAATCTCATGAAAGCGCTGAACATTGAGAACACCGCTATTCTGGCGCTACACGAGGTGGATCAGAACGTGGTCAAGAGTGCCCGCAACCTGTCGTCGGTCAAAACCATGCCGGCTAGGCTCTTGAATGTGGCTGACATGCTGACCTATGACAAACTGTTGCTCACCGAGGCCGCTCTGCGGCAGATAGAAGAGCTGTGGGGAGGTGCCGCCTAATGAAAGCCATTCAGGTGTATGAGGTGCTACGCAAGCCCCTGATTACCGAAAAGGGTGCGGGGCTGCAGGCACAGGGCAAGTATTCTTTCAAGGTGGCTGACGGTGCCAATAAGGCACAGGTGAAGCAGGCGGTGGAGAAGGCTTTCGGGGTTACGGTCACCGCTGTCAATGTCATTATGGTCAAGGGCAAAACCCGCAGAGCGGGCCGCCGTATGATGACCACTTCGCCATGGAAAAAGGCAATCGTAACGCTCAAGGCCGGCGACAAAATCCAGCTGTTTGAGGGCGTCTAAGGAGAAAACATGGGTATCAAAGTTTATCGCCCGACTTCGCCAGGCAGGCGTGGCATGACTGGGCTTACTTATGAGGAGATCACTAAAAGCACTCCGGAAAAGGCGTTGCTGGCTCCGCGTAAGCAGAGTGCCGGGCGTAATTCCCAAGGCAAGCTCACGGTGCGCCATCGCGGCTCGGGAGTCAAGCGCCGTTTGCGCATTGTGGATTTCAAGCGTGACAAGGTCGGTGTTCCCGGAAAAGTGGCGGCGATTGAGTACGATCCCAATCGCTCTGCCAATCTGGCACTGATTCATTACGTCGATGGCGACAAGCGCTACATCATATCGCCCAGCGGCGTGAAGGTGGGGGAAATGGTCAAGGTGGCCGAGGACGCCGAGCTTAAGCCCGGCAATACCCTGCCGCTCAGGAATATGCCTACCGGCACGCTGATTCACAATATTGAGACCGAGGTCGGGCGCGGCGGCAAGCTGGTGCGCTCGGCTGGCGCGGTTGCCCAACTGATGGCAAAGGAAGGCGATTATGTGCTGGTTCGCCTGCCTTCCGGCGAAATGCGCCGCGTGCGCGCGGAGTGTCGCGCCACGGTGGGGCAGGTGGGGAACTTGGAGCACTCCAATGTCAAATTGGGCAAGGCTGGGCGTAAGCGGCGCATGGGATGGCGCCCCGCGGTGCGCGGCATCGCCATGACTCCTCGCGACCATCCGCATGGTGGCGGCGAGGGACGCTCTCCGATCGGTATGGCAGGCCCGAAGACTCCTTGGGGCAAACCGGCGCTGGGCTATAAGACACGCAAGCCTAAGCCTTCGGATAAATTGATTGTCAAGCGGCGAGGTAAATAAATGTCAAGGTCAGTTAAAAAGGGTCCGGCTATAGACGCCAAGCTGATGAAGAAGGTTGATGATGTCAACCACTCGGGCAAAAAGGTAGTAATCAAGACATGGGCGCGCTGGTCAACCGTCCTCCCCGAAATGGTGGGACTGAACATCGGGGTGCATGACGGCAGGAGGCACGTGCCGATTTTTATCACTGAGAATATGGTCGGCCATCGGTTGGGTGAGTTCGCTGTCACCCGCACTTTTCGCGGGCATTCCTCCAAATCAGAAAAGACTACCCAGTCGAAGGGCTAGGATTGAAGCATGGAAGTTAAAACGGTCGCAAAGGATACGGGTTACTCGTCGCGCAAGATTCGGTTGCTGCTGAATCTGGTGCGTGGCAGGAAAGTGGAAGATGCGTTGATGACGCTTAAGTTTGCCTCTTCGCCTTCGGCGCGTGTGGTGGCCAAGGCTATCAAGACTGCCGCTGCCGACGCTGAGAATAATTTCCAGCTGACTGCCTCAGAACTGAAAATTGTTAAAATCTATGCCGACGACGCGCCGATGATGAAACGTTTTCAACCGAGAGCGCGCGGTCGTGCCGATCGCATTTTGAAGCGTTCCAGCCACATCACGGTGGTGGTGGCGGAGCAGGAGGGTTAATGGGACGTAAAGTTCATCCGCTGGGTTTTCGTCTGGGCGTCATCCGCGAGTGGCAGTCCAAGTGGTATGACGACAAGCATTATGCCGAGTTCATTCTTGAGGATGTCAAGCTGCGCAAGGCGGTTAAGACCAGATATTCCGACGCCGGTATCTCTGCGGTGGAAATCGAGCGCCAGGGAGGCAAGATAAGCGTTACCGTGCATACCTCGCGTCCCGGCATTGTCATCGGCCGCGGCGGTCAGCGCGTTGAAGAGATGCGGCAATACCTTGAGGGCGTGCTGGGCGGCAAGAAGATCCAGTTGGATATTCGTGAAATCCGCCAGCCGGAACTGGACGCTTATCTGGTGGCCCGCTCCGTAGCTGAACAGATGGAGCGTCGCGTGGCTTATCGCCGTGCGATGAAGCAAAGCATCTTCCGCACCTTGCAGGCTGGTGCCAAAGGGATGAGGATTATTTGCTCGGGACGTCTGGGCGGTGTTGAAATCGCTCGCCGTCAAATGATGCATCAGGGGCGTGTGCCGCTGCAGACGCTACGCGCCGACATTGATTACGGTTTTACAGAGGCTCATACCACGTTGGGGCGCATCGGGGTCAAGGTCTGGATTTATCGTGGCGACATTTTCCCTGTGTCTGCAATTGAGGATGTTGCCGTTATTGAAACCCAGGTTGAGGCTCCGCCTCCGGTTTCTGCCAAAGATATCACCATGGTTGAAGCGGTTGCACGGCTGAAAGTGGTTCCGGCCAAGGATTCTGCTGAAGCCAAGCCTGCCGATGTTAAGAAGCCGCGTGTGCGAAAGAAGGTGGAGTCTGGCGTGGAAACCAAGGAAGTGGTCGTTGAAGCCGCCGCGAAGCCCAAGGAAAAAGAGTCTGGTAGTAAAACTCCTCGCAAGCCGGAGAAGAAAGCCGAGGCGGTGGTGGAGCCTGATGCCAAGGCCGAGGCAAAACTCAAGTCCAAGGTCAAGACGTCTGGCGCCAAGCCTGAGACAGAGGAAACCAGTACTCGCTCCAAAAAAGAATAGCGTCCGCGACAGACGATTTAGGGGAACCAGATGTTACAACCGAAACGTGTTAAATTCAGAAAAACTCATAAGGGCCGCCGTAGCGGTACGGCTCATGCCGGCGCTACGCTGGCTTTTGGCGAGTTCGCCTTGCAGGCAATGGGTTCGGCATGGATGACTTCGCGCCAGATTGAGGCAGCCCGTCGCGCTATCGTGCGTCGTGTGCATCGTGGCGGCAAGGTGTGGATTCGTGTCTTCCCTGACAAGCCGGTCACCAAAAAACCAGCCGAGGTTCGTATGGGAGGCGGTAAGGGCGCGCCTGACCATTGGGTGGCTGTGATTAAAACCGGGCGCATCCTGTTTGAGCTGGGCGGCGTGGACCATGATACTGCTAAGGCAGCTATGAGACTGGCATCTTACAAGTTGCCCTTTGACACCCGCTTCGTGACCAGGGAGGTTGCTCCGGCGGTAAAGGAGGATGTTTCTGTTGAAAATTAAGGATATCAGGGCGCTCAGCGACGATGTCTTAAACAAGAGATTGGACGAAACGCATCGCGATCTGCTGGATTTACGCTTTAAGGCAGCCACCAAACAGATCAAGAATCACCGTGAGATTCCGCAGTATCGCCGCGACGTTGCCCGCATCAAGACTGTACAGCGGGAGCGCGAGATTAGCAAGGGGCAGGATTAGTTATGGCCAATATTAAAAGCATGAGAGGTGTCGTGGTTGGCACCAAGATGAGCAAAACCGTGGTTGTGGCGGTCGAGAAACAGAAACATCATCCGTTGTACCGCAAGACCTATCGGATAATGGTGAAATACTTGGCGCATGACGAAAAGGGCGAGTGCAAACTGGAGGACAAGGTGCGCATCGTTGAGACGAGGCCATTGTCCAAGTTGAAGCGCTGGCGTGTGACGGAAATCCTGACCCGCGGAGAAGTGCCCGAAGTCAAGCCTGAGGAAGTAATCTAAAGAGGTTAGCACCGTGATTAAACAATACACCAGATTGAAGGTGGCGGATAACACCGGGGCCCGCCAGATAATGTGCATCAACATTCCCGGCGGCACAGGGCGCAAGGAAGCGCGCGTTGGAGATGTGATTTCCTGCTCGGTAAAGCGTGCTACACCTGATGCTGTGGTTAAAAAGGGTGACGTAGTAAAAGCAGTTATCGTGCGTATTTCGGAACCGTATCGGCGTAGCGACGGCTCCTATATTCGTTTTGATGATAACGCAGGGGTGATCCTGGGGGATGAGAACAATCCCAAGGGGACACGCATTTTTGGACCGGTAGCCCGCGAGTTAAGGGAGAGGAATTTCAACAAGATTCTCTCCTTGGCTCCTGAAGTACTGTAGGTGGTTGACTGATGAAGATAAAAAAGAACGATACGGTGCTGGTGATCGCCGGCAAGGACCGTGGCAAGAAGGGTAAGGTGCATTTTGCCTACCCGCGTGAGAACAAGGTGCTGGTCGATGGCGTCAACATTATAAAGAAGCACACTCGTCCGCGCGGCCAGGTCAAGCAGGCGGGCATTATCAAACGCGAGGAGAAACTTCAGGTTTCCAATGTTATGCTGCTGTGTCCCAAGTGCAACAAGCCAGCGCGCATTGGCACGAAGATTAAGAAAGACGGAAGCCGCGCGCGTGCCTGTAAGGTGTGCCAAGAGGTGTTGGACTAATGTCAAGACTACATGATAAATACCGCAAAGAAGTCGTACCTGCTTTGATAAAGCAGAACGACTATGCCAATGTTATGCAGGTGCCGCGCGTTCAGAAGGTGGTGCTCAACGTCGGTGCTGGCGAGGCGATTACCAATGCCAAGGCTATTGAGGCGGCGCAAAACGATCTGGCGGCCATTTCCGGTCAGCGCCCCATTGTGCGCCGTTCCACCAAGTCTATCTCGGCCTTCAAACTGCGTGTCGGCATGCCGATCGGGGTCAAGGTGACGCTGCGCGGCGAGCGCATGTACGAGTTTCTCGACAAGCTGGTCAGCATTGTGTTGCCGCGCATTCGTGAATTTGCCGGTGTCCCTAATGGTTGGGATGGGCGTGGCAACTATACCCTGGGACTCAAAGAACAGACGGTGTTCCCAGAGATTGACTTTGAAAAAGTGGACAAACTGCGCGGCTTGGAGGTTTCCATTGTCACCACCGCCAGGACCGATATCGAAGGGCATCAGCTACTTGAAGCACTTGGCATGCCCTTCAGCAAGGACTAATTGGAGAAGATATGGCTAAGACATCAGAAATTGTAAAAGCAAAACGGCCCACCAAGTATCGTGTGCAGCAGCACAATCGGTGTCATTTGTGCGGCAGGTCGAGGGGCTATATCCGCATTTTTGGGTTGTGCCGCATTTGTTTTCGCCGCATGTCGCTGTCGGGACAGATTCCCGGCGTGCGTAAGTCCAGCTGGTAGGCCGGGAATAAGGAGGAGAAGCGGATGGCAGTAACTGATCCGATTGCAGATATGTTGACAAGGTTGCGCAACGGCGCGATGGCGCGTCATGACAGCGTCAGCATTCCAGTATCCAGAATTAAGCTCAGTATCGCTAAAATTCTGAAGCAGGAAGGCTATATCGGCGGCTATGAATTAACCGGCACCGGGGTTGACCGC
Organism: Dehalococcoidia bacterium; assembly: GCA_009779255.1. Taxonomy (GTDB): domain Bacteria; phylum Chloroflexota; class Dehalococcoidia; order Dehalococcoidales; family UBA1222; genus WREQ01. The sequence continues at coordinate 27,316 of WREQ01000002.1, read as the reverse complement.
CAGATAAAGATTGCACTCAAATATCAGGAACGCAACAAGCCTATGATCACCGGTCTGAAGCGCATGAGCAAGCCCGGTCTTAGGTTGTATGTCCAGCGCAACGAAATTCCCCGAGTTTACGGTGGCATGGGTATCGCCATTCTCTCTACTTCCAAAGGCGTAGTGCCCAGCTATCAGGCCTGGAAGCAGGGACTCGGCGGTGAACTGCTTTGCTACGTTTGGTAATTTGAATAGAGGATTCGGAAATGTCCAGAATAGGTCGTATGCCAATAACTGTCCCGCCGGGCGTGACGATAGCTGTTAAAGACAGCGAGGTCAGCGTCAAGGGACCCAAGGGCGAGCTCAAGCGCTTGATTAGCCCTGATATGAATTTGACTCTCGAGGATGGCAAGCTCATGGTGGCGCGTCCGTCAGAGGAGAAGACCATGCGCGCGATGCATGGCCTGACGCGTACTCTGCTGGCCAACATGGTTGAGGGTGTCACCAATGGTTTTGAGCGTAATCTTGAGGTTGTGGGGGTGGGCTTTCGTGTTGAGAAAGATGGCCCCGGTATAGTGTTGCGCGTCGGTTTTACGCACTCGGTCTCGGTAAAGCCGCGTCCGGGGATTGCTTTTGAGGTTGACGCCAAGAATGTCGGCATCAAGGTTACGGGAATCGATAAGGAAATTGTCGGACAGACGGCCGCTGAAATCCGTCGTATCCGGCCGCCGGATTCCTATAAAGGCAAGGGCATTCGTTTCTCCGGCGAGACTATCAAGCTCAAGGCTGGTAAGGCTGGTAAGGCTGTTGGTGGAGGTAAAGCGAAATAAATGGCTAAACTCAATACCAGGAAAGCGCGGCAGGCGCGTCACGCGCGTCTGCGAGTCAATCTTAAGGGAACCACGGACAGGCCTCGCCTGTGCGTTTTCCGTAGCCTGCAGCATATTTACGCGCAGGTAATTGATGACGAACAGGGGCACACATTGACCTCGGCTTCGACGCTTGAGGCTGATATGGCCAAGCAGTCCGAAGGCAAAATCAAAGCTGATCAGGCGGCGCTTGTTGGCACGGCTGTGGCAGAGAGAGCGCTTGCGGCAGGCGTTAAGTCCGTGGTTTTTGACCGCGGAGGGTACAAATATCACGGCCGTGTCAAAAGCTTGGCCGAGGCTGCCCGCAAGGCCGGGCTGGAATTCTAAGAGGACGGAAAGAAGTGGCTAAGGAAAGCATTACCAGAAGCAAGATCGACCCGACCGAACTGGCACTCACCGACAAATTGATTTATATCAATCGTGTCTCCAAGGTGCTCAAGGGAGGCAAACGCTTGAGCTTTACCGCCCTTGTGGTCAGTGGAGATGGTGCCGGCCATGTCGGCATCGGCGTGGGCAAATCCAACGAAGTGCCGGAAGCTATCAACAAGGCGAATTCGGTGGCGCACAAGCATCTTATAAGGGTACCGATGGCGGGGAGTACCATTCCTTATGAGGTGACCGCCAAGTTTGGCGCGGCGCAAGTGTTGCTTAAGCCGGCGGCTCCGGGCATCGGCATCATCGCTGGCGGCTCGGTGCGTGCCATCGTTGAGGCGGCCGGTATCGGTGATATTCTTACCAAATCGCTGGGCAGCGCTAATAAAACCAATGTCGCCAAGGCGGTAATTCTGGCGCTTTCAAACCTGAAAGATCCCAAGAAAGAACTGGCTAAGCGCAAGAGCGCTGCGGCTGTTCAGGAGGCGACCAGTGACGGCTAAACTCAAGATAACATGGCTCAAAAGCGATATCGGCTATGCCGAAGACCAAAAGCGCACCATCAAATCGCTGGGGCTAAAAAAGCTTAACCAGAGCGTTTTACATGAAGATTCGCTGTCCCTGCGCGGCATGGTGGTCAAAGTAAGGCACTTGGTCAAGGTGGAGGAGGTGTCTTAATGAAGCAGCATGAACTTACTCCCGCCCCGGGCGCTCGTAAAGCGGCGAAACGGGTCGGACGCGGAGTCGGAAGCGGCCACGGAACTTTTTCAGGGCGCGGTTGCAAAGGCAATAAGGCGCGTGCCGGTTTCGGTGTACGCCCCGGTTTTGAGGGCGGCCAGCTTCCCATTATCAAGCGTTTGCCTGAGAAGCGCGGCTTCGTCAATCTGTTCAAGAAGGAATTTTCTATCCTTAATATATCGGATCTCAGCAGATTTGAGGCTGGTAGCGAGGTTACGCCTCAGGTTCTGCTGAGTGCGAGGTTGATCAAGTCTGCCGATATCCCGGTAAAGATTCTGGCTGGGGGTGAAATTGATCGTGCTCTGACTGTCAGAGTAAGCGCATGTTCAGAGGCGGCCAAAGCTAAAATTGAGGCCGCCGGCGGCAAGGTGGAGGTCATCTAATGGCACAAAAGGCGGCATCTCGTCCGCGTCTAATCCAGGCGATGATTGATGCCTTCAGTCTTCCCGATTTGCGGAAAAGGCTGTTGATTACCTTTGGCATACTGGTGGTGTTCCGTTTCATGGCGCACGTACCGGTTCCTGGTGTGGATGCTGCTGTTCTGCAGGTTTATCTTGGCAGCAATCCGTTGCTGGGCATGCTTGACTTATTCAGCGGCGGGGCGTTGCAGAATTTCAGCCTGGCGGCCATGGGTGTTTACCCTTATATCACTGCAAGTATCATAATTACGCTGATGACGCCGGTTCTCCCGCCGCTGCAGCGACTGGCAGGAGAAGGTGAGAGCGGGCGCAAGCGCATCAGCGCCATTACGCACTGGTTGATGATACCGCTAGCTGGGTTACAGGGTTATGCCCAGCTGACACTGCTGCGCAATGCGGGGGCGATTGCCTCCGGAGACATGCTTGCGACTGTTGCGATTGTGCTTTCGCTGATTGCCGGCTCAATGTTCCTTGTGTGGCTGGGTGAACAGATCACCCAATATGGTATCGGCAACGGCATCTCGATCATTATCTTTGCTGGAATCATGGCTTCTCTGCCGACGCAAATCGGACAGGGTTATTTTGTCGGGCAGGAAGGGGAGATTGCCGGCTTGATCGTATTCGTCATTCTGGCGCTGGTAACCGCTTATGCGATTGTGATTTTCACTGAGGCGCACCGGCGCATACCGGTGCAGTATGCCAAGAGCGTTTTTCGCGGCGGGCGCATGTATCGGCAGAGCGGCGCGAGCCATATCCCGATGCGTGTTAATACTGCCGGCATGATTCCGTTGATTTTTTCCATGGCCATGGTTACTTTCCCCGGTGTTATTGCGCAGTGGTTCGGCGGGTCCATGAACGGCACCGGTATCGCCAGCGGGATTTATCGCACGTTCAGCCCTGGCACTCCGTTGCCGCAGGGGCTGGTCTACTGGGGGCTCTATTTCCTGTTGGTAGTCGGTTTCGCTTTCTTTTACACTACCGTAATTTTCCAGCAGCAGGATCTGCCGAATGTGTTGCAGCGCCAGGGTGGATTCGTACCTGGCATTCGTCCAGGCAAGCAGACTTCTGAATACCTTAACGGGGTCATCATGCGTATCACATGGGCGGGAGCGCTTTTTCTGGCCATAATTGCCATCGTGCCTTTCATGGCGCAGTTGGTTACCCCTGGTGTGGCGCAGGTGATTACGCTTTCCAGCTCGGGTATGTTGATTTCAGTTGGTGTGGTGCTGGATACCATGAAACAGATGGAAGCTCAACTGGCGATGCGTCGCTACGAGGGTTTTCTCAAGTAGAGAGTGCTTTGACGAAAAATATCATCGTATTTCTGGGAGCTCCGGGCGCCGGAAAGGGAACTCAGGCCACGCTGGTGGCGGGTGAACTTAGCTTGGAGCATATGTCCACCGGCGAGTTGTTTCGTCAGGCTGTGCAGCGCGGCGACGAGCTGGGGCAGAAGGTAAAGGCTTTCATCGAGAGTGGAGCGCTGGTGCCGGATGAGATTACTGTTCGGATGGTGCTTGACCGGCTGACCGGCATTCCGCAGGGGGGGATTATACTGGATGGCTTTCCCCGCAATTTGGCTCAGGCTGAATGCTTGGATGGCGCCTTGGGTGGGGTGGGGACTTTGAAAGGCGTGGTTTATATTCGGGTTGATCGGTTTGAGCTGGTGCGCCGACTGGGGGGGCGCTGGCTGTGCTTAGCCTGTCAGTCTCCGCACACGCGCGACAGCGCGCAGGGTGGTCCTGCGGTCTGCATGAAGTGCGGGAATGAACTTTATCAGCGGGAGGATGACAAGCCGGCTACTGTCGAGAAGCGTTTGGAGGTTTACTTCGAGCAAACCCAGCCGTTGATTGAGTATTACAGGAAAAAGGGCAAGCTGATTGAGGTTGATGGGGAAGGCGACCCGCGTGTTGTTACCGGACGCATTGTAGCGGCCATGGGCGGGTTCTCCTAGATATGAGTATCGGCATCAAGAACGCTAAAGAACTTGAAGCTATGCGCAGGGCCGGGAGAGTGGTTGCTGAAGTGCTGGATATACTGAGAAGCAGTGTAAGTGCGGGAATGAAAACGCGAGAGCTGGATGCTATCGCGGAGCGCGAAGTGAGGCGTCGCGGGGCGCGCCCGTCTTTCAAGGGCTATCGTGGCTATCCGGCAGCGGTGTGCGTGTCGGTTAACGATGAAATTGTGCATGGCATACCTGGGGAACGCGTTTTGAGAGAAGGTGATATCGTTTCACTCGATTTCGGGGCTATTGTGGATGGTTATCAGGGGGATGCTGCCATTACTGTCGGGGTGGGTCCCGTTAGTCAGCTGGCGCAGGGGTTGATGAATGCCACCCGCGAGTCGCTGATGGCCGGTATCGCGGCGGCTCGTGCCGGAGGGCGGTTGGGGGACGTCTCGTCTGCCGTCCAACGTTTCGCTGAGGCGCGTGGTTTTATGGTGGTGCGCGAATATACCGGGCACGGAATAGGGCGGGAGATGCATGAGGAGCCGCTGGTGCCTAACTTCGGTGATCCCGGTGTCGGCCCCGAGCTTAAAAGCGGTATGACGCTGGCGATCGAGCCGATGCTCACCGCTGGTTTGACCAAGGATGGCTGGCGCACAAAACAGGGGCGCGACGGCTGGTTGGTATCCACCGCTGATGGTAGCTTGGCGGCTCATTTCGAGCATACCGTGGCGATTACCGACGGCGGGGCGGAAATCCTGACCAGAATTTAGGATAAGATATAATAATATGGCGAAAAAAGAAGCGATTGAAGTCGAGGGTGTAGTAACCGAAGCGTTGCCCAATGCTACTTTCAGGGTTAAACTGGCTAATGGGCATATGGTGTTGGCGAGCATCTCAGGCAAGATTCGTGTGCATTACATAAGGGTGCTTCCTGGCGACAAGGTGCTGGTGGAATTGTCTCCATACGACCTGGCGCGCGGGCGCATTACCTATCGTTTCAAATAGTGCAACAGGGGAAGAGAAATGAAAGTCCGGGCATCTGTAAAGACACAATGTGAAAAATGCAAGATTATTAAGCGCAAGGGCGTGGTGCGCAATATTTGCACCAATCCTAAGCACAAGCAGCGTCAGGGATAGGCGCAGGAGGGATAGATGGCACGTATAGCCGGAGTAGACTTACCCAAGGAAAAACATGCGTGGGTTTCGCTGCAGTATATTTATGGCGTTGGTCCGACTAGGGCACGTCGTATACTGGCGGCTACCAAAATCACGCCGGAAACCAGAATGGACGCGCTTTCGGAGGCGGAAGTCAATCGCATCCGTGAATACATCGATCGCGAGTTTGTTGTGGAAGGCGAGTTGCGCAAGGAGGTTCAGCTCAACATCAAGCGGCTGATTGATGTCGGCTCGTACCGCGGTCTGCGTCATCGCCGCGGTCTGCCGGTGCATGGGCAACGTACACGCACCAACGCCCGCACGCGAAAAGGCAAGCCGAAGACTGTGGCCGGGCGTGGACAGAAGCGCGGCGCCAAGAAGTAAAGCACGTTTCAGGAGATATACATGGCACAGACTGCAAAAAAGACAACCAGAAAAAGGGAAAAGAAGGTCGTACCTTCAGGTAGAGCTTATGTTCAGGCTACCTTTAACAATACCATTGTTACACTGACTGATCCGCAGGGTAATGTCCTGTCGTCGGCCTCTGCCGGCGCCTCAGGCTTCAAAGGGTCGCGCAAGAGTACTCCCTATGCCGCCCAGATGGCGGCCTCAACTGCGGCGCGCAAGGCTATGGAGGTCGGTCTCAGGCAGGTGGAAGTCCTTGTCAAAGGCCCTGGCTCAGGCCGCGAGGCGGCTATCCGTTCGTTGCAGGCCTCCGGTCTGCACATTACCTCAATTCGCGATGTTACGCCCGTGCCGCATAACGGCTGCCGACCGCCCAAAAGGAGGCGCGTGTAAACTATGGCCAGGTATACTGAAGCTAAATGTAGACTCTGCCGCAGGAGCGGCGAGAAACTCTTTTTAAAGGGCGACAAGTGCGTCGGCAAATGTACATACGACAAGCGTCCAAAGGCTCCTGGTCCGCAGTTGTCGCGCCGCCGCCGCCTTTCCGACCGCGGTATGCAGTTGCGTGAGAAGCAGAAGGTGCGCTACAGCTATGGAGTGCTGGAGAGACAGTTCCGCCGCTTTTTTGCCGAGGCGGAGCGCCAGAGCGGCATCACCGGCGACAATCTGATTGTGTTGCTGGAAAAGCGTCTGGATAATGTCGTTTACCGGCTGGGATTTGCTGATTCGCGCTCACAGTCTCGCCAGCTTGTACAGCACGGCCACTTCATGGTAAACGGCAAGCGCACCGATGTGCCTTCCTATCTGGTCAAGGAAGGAGATGTCGTTGGTTGGCATGAGTCAAGCAAGAAAGGTAATTACTTCAAGACTGTTTCAGAAAGCATCGGCAGCAAGGTAGTGGCTTCATGGCTCAGTCTGGAAAAAACCTCGATGGTGGGACGTGTGGTCAGCGTGCCTAATCCCGGTGCTGTTGGGACCAAGTTTGATACGGCTTCAGTGGTTGAGTATTACTCCCGCTAGAAGCAAGGAGGCCGCTCTTGGCTACCTTATTGGTACCTAAGATTGAAACTGTTGAATCAAATGAAAAATATGGCCGCTTCGTGGCCGAGCCGCTGGAAAAGGGCTTTGGTACTACGCTAGGCAATGCCATGCGCCGCGTATTATTGCGCTATCTGCCTGGCGCGGCGGTAACCTGTGTGCGCATAGACGGCATCCATCACGAGTTCTCCGCTATTCCAGATGTTAAGGAAGACGTGCTGGACTTTGTACTCAATCTCAAGTCACTCAGGCTTAAACCCGTCACAGGGCAGCCGGGCAAGCTTTATCTGGAGAAGTCCGGAGACGGCGAGGTGCGTGCTTCCGATATCGCCGGGTCAGTGGACTTTGAAATTGTCAATCCCGACCTGTATCTGGCGACGCTCTCTGGCAAGAACGCGCATCTTATGGTGGAAATTGATGTTGAACTTGGGACCGGTTACCAGACTGCTTCCGGCGGCGATAATCTGCCTATTGGCACTATTCCGGTGGATGCCATTTTTACGCCGGTGCGCAAGGTGAATTTCACCACTGAGCCGATGCATCTTGGCCGCGAGACCAGTCAAGAGAGGCTGACACTGGAAATATGGACGGATGGCACCCTGTTGCCGTCGCGTGCTGTCAGCCGCGGTGCCGCCATTCTGACCGAACAGTTGCGGCCTCTGATGGAATACGGCGGTGTTTCCGTGGCGGACGAAGAGAAAAAGGCTATCCGCGCTTCGATACCGGATGATCTCTACAACATGCCTGTGGAGAAGCTCGATCTCTCCGTGCGGGCCATGAACTGCCTGCGCCGCTTTGGCGGCATCAATACCGTCGGCGAATTGGTCAGCCTCGATGAAAAAGAATTGCTGTCGCTGCGTAACTTCGGGGAAAAGTCGCGTCAGGAAGTCGAGGAGAAGCTGTCTGGGCTGGGGCTGTCGTTCCCCCGTGCTTCCGAAGCTCCTGTCGAGGAAAAAGAAGGAAAGGCCGCGCTTCCCAAGAGGTCGTCACGCAGCAAGACGGCTGGGTAGTAACGGTGCTTATTTCACTCAAAGCGAGGATATATGGCTAATCACAAACTTTCAGGAAGAAAATTCGATCGTCCTACGGCACATCGTCTCGCCATGTACCGCAATCTGGTGCAGGACCTGTTGGATGCCGAAAAAATTGTTACTACCGAGGCCAAGGCTAAGGAAATACGCGGTATGGCGGAGAAAATCATTACCATGGGTAAGAAGGGGGACCTGTCCGCACGCCGCCGCGCGCTGGCGTTCATCTATGACGAGAATGTAGTTGCTAAGGTCTTCGACGACATCGCCAAGCGCTACGCGGAGCGCAATGGTGGTTATACCCGCATCATAAAGCTGTCGCCGCGTCAGGGCGATGGCGCTCCCATGGCACAGCTGGAGTTGGTATAAAATAGCATGACTGTTGCTCTGTTGGCGCGTGATCCGGCGCAGGGGGACTCCGCAGTATTGGAGCCTTCCGCCGTGCGTATGATGTTGCTTATCGAGTATGATGGCACGCGTTATGCCGGATCGCAGGTGCAGGATAATGCGTCGACGATTCAGTCTGAGCTGGAAAGAGCGCTCCGGGCGCTTACCTGTGAGACGGTACGAGTCAGCTTTGCTGGGCGCACTGACGCCGGGGTACACGCACATGGGCAGGTGGTCAGCTTCACTACGGCAGCGGTGCTTGATGCGAAAGCGTTTATAAATGGATTGAATCACTACCTGCCGGAAGACATTGCAGTCCGTTTCGCAGGAAGCGTCGCCTCTGATTTTGACCCCCGTCGCCATGCTGTGAGACGTGAATACGAATATTTCATCCTTAACTCCGATTCGCGTTCCGCTTTATGGCGCAATCGTGCTTATCAAGTGCCGGGGAAGCTGGACATTGCGGCCATGAACCAGGCGGCTTCCCTGCTGGTTGGCGAGCATGATTTCATCTTGTTTGCTTCTGGTGTGGATGATCCGCAAATGAGTACCGTGCGTCGCATGTATGAAGCGGCAGTCCGGCGTGAAGCCGATATGGTCATCGTAAGGCTTGTGGCCAATGCCTTTCTTCCGCACCAAGTGCGCAACACCGTTGGGACACTGCTGCGCGTGGGGCGGGGCAAAATGACACCCGCCGCGTTTCAAGGTATAATCAATGTTCGTGAGTTTGGCCTGGCAGGGCCGTGCGTGCCTGCCTGCGGGCTGTATCTGAAAAAGGTATATTACGCAAACAATCTTTAGGAAGGCTTCAATGAAAACCTACAGCGTCAAAGAAAAGGAAATTCAACGTGAGCGCCACGTCATCGATGCCGAAGGCAAGGTGCTGGGCAAGCTGGCTACCGAGGCGGCAGAGTTGCTCATGGGCAAAAACAAGGCCATGTTCACCCGTAACCTGGATACAGGCGATTACGTAGTGGTTGTTAACGCCGTCAAGATCAAGGTTACCGGCAAAAAGCTGGAGCAAAAAATGTACTATCGCCATTCCGGCTATCCGGGCGGCTTTCGCGCCGTATCTCTGGCTGAAATGATGTCCAGGAAACCTGAGGCGGTCATTGAGCATGCTGTCAGGGGGATGCTTCCTCGTAACAAGCTGGGCGATGCCATGATAAAGAAACTCAAAGTATATGCCGGCGCCGCTGGCGTGCAGGCTAAAGTCAAGGCGCAGGAGGGTTAGCAAATGGTTAAAAAGACTTATACCGGCGCGACCGGCAGGCGCAAGACAGCGGTGGCACAGGTAAAGCTTGTCCCGGGCAGCGGCAAGATTGTCGTGGATGGGAAGCTCTATGAAGAGCGCTTTACCCGCTTTGACCACCGTCAGGCGGTGTTGAAGCCGCTCAATGTTACCCAGACGACCGCCAAATATGACATTGAAGTCAAGCTGGAAGGCGGTGGCGTTACCGGCCAGGCCGACGCTACGGCGTTGGCGATTGCCCGCGCCCTGCTCAAGGAAGACGAGAATCATAAGGCCGCCTTGCGCGCCGAAGGTCTTCTTACCCGCGATCCTCGTGCCAAGGAGCGCAAGAAGCCAGGCCTCAGGCGCGCCCGTAAAGCATCACAGTACACCAAGCGGTAGAAGTGGGTTATCAGTTATTAAAGATGAGCCGCTCCGATTCGGAGCGGCTCTCTGCTGTTTTCGAAAGGGCGGTGGTTTATTGAAGGATGATTTCAGCTCCCGCTCTGCTTGCTTTTTCCCAGTTCCCTCTTGAGGTAATCCACGGCTTCAATAGGGTAGGGGTCAATCCCGTATAGCAGCGCCAGATAGTAGCTCGCATAATCTCCGAATAATATAAGGCTAAACATCTGCGCCAGTTTGTTTTTTCCAATGGCGGTCAGTGTTTCATGTTTTACGGCGTGCCTGTCAAGAAGCTTGCTGGTGATGCCGTATCTTAGCAGGATGCGGGGATGAAGTGATTCAGACCGGAGCATAATCACAAATGTTTTTTCACTGATCTCTTTTGGCACAGCGTATCCCGTTGTCGAGTTATGGTTCAGTTCAGGGAAAACGGCGCTTCCCGCCCATCCTTTAGCATTCTCGTTTATCTGTATTTTCCAGCGCGATGCCACCTCTGCGAGATGCTCCGCTCCATAGATGATCGCCATGTTTCCATAAAGCCGCCGCGCCAGCTGTTTGGCGGGATTTTCCTGTTCGGGAGAGGTTTCGTTAATAGTCTCAGAGAGTCTGTCCATGACCTCGCAGGCCTCAGCCACGTCTGCGCTCTTGTCCGCAATCAGTTCAAGTTTGTGCAGGATGCCAAGCAATGCCAGAAAACTAAGCGGCATGGCAGCGCGCGGCGGCGATTGGTAGTCAAAGATGAAGGCCGGCAGGTCATGTTTTTGCGCTATTCCGGCCAACTCTCCTCCTGACGTCATAACTATCTTGGGGGTGTGATGGTCTGGTATTGCCTCAAAAGCGGCAAGCGTTTCCTCGGTATTGCCGGAGTAGCTGGAAGCGATAACCAGTGTATTTTCGTCAATAAATGCCGGAGGGATGTATCCGCGGTGAACAGAAATTGGCACCTTGCATTCGCCGATAACCAGACTGGACAGAAGATCACCGCCGATGGCCGATCCTCCCATGCCAAATATGGCTATTTTATTCACCCTGGAATATCTTTGTGGCAGATCTAGGGTCAGTGCCTGCCTCCATGCTTTCTGGCACAGCATGGAAATGTCGTGTATGTGATGCAACATCCCGAATGGGTCGCTGGTTACATACGTCTTAGGGTCGTCAAGATTGACCTGGCTCATAATAATTCAGTTACTCCGGCCAAGGCGGCACCAGCTTCCAGTATACGATTCACGTTGTCTATGCTGTCACCCTCGGCGTAGATTCTTAGCAGTGGTTCGGTGCCAGAAAATCGCACCAGCAGCCAGCTCCCACCTTTAAGCAGGAAGCGGAAGCCGTCGTTATCTTCTTTTTTCTCAACTTTAAATCCGGCAATTTCTTCTGGCGAAACCTCTCGCATGCGCTCCAATATGGAGGAACGCTGCGCCTTATCGAAGGTCACGTCGCGGCGGTCGTAGTAGTGCGGCCCGACCAGGTCGTAAAGGCGCGCCAGCAGCTGCGAAGGTGTCCTGCCTGTTCTGGCCATAAAGTCCAAAAAATACAATCCGGCCAGTATGCCGTCGCGCTCCGGAACATGCCCGCGGAATCCATATCCGCCGCTTTCCTCGCCGCCGATGAGTGCATTCTCGCGCAGCATCACCGGCGCTACGTATTTGAACCCCACTGGCACCTCGAAAACCGGCACGTTGAAAAGTGTGCCAAGCCGGTTGAGCATATTTGTGGTAGTGATGGTTTTGACAATGGCGCCGCGTTCGCCGCGCACTTCAAGAAAATACAGCGCCAGCAGGGCATAAACCTGCAGTTGGGTCAGGAAATTACCGTGTTCATCCATGATACCCAGTCTGTCGGCGTCCCCATCGAGGGCAAGCCCCACTGAAGTCGCGGTTTGCCTGATGACGTCCGACAACCCTGAAAGGTTGACGGCGATTGGCTCGGGTTGTTTCATGCCAGGGAAAGCCGGATTCGGTTCCCCACGGATTTCATGTACAGTGGTTTTGGCACCGGATAGTATGGATTTGAACCAACCACAGCCGGCGCCGTGCATGGAGTCAACAGCCACTTTCAGCCCCGCCGAGCGGATAACGCCAATGTCAAGCAGTTTCCCGATGTGCTCAAGGTAGGCGAGGGTGAAATCAGATGTAGTTACGGAGGCTTTTTCGATTTCATGTGCTGGAGCCGCAAGAAGCTCTAGGTCTGCTGCCGCGATGCGCTCTTCAATTTCCTCTACAATTGCGGCAGGGGCGCTGGCGCCATCGGGTGACTTGAACTTGAATCCGTTCCAGTTAGCCGGGTTGTGGCTGGCGGTGATGGCGATGCCGCCTCCGGCTTTCAGACTGGCGACGGTATAGCTGATGACAGGGGTCGGTACGGCCTGCCTGCTCAACCAGACCTTTATGCCGGTATCCGCCATCGTCCGGGCGGTGGCGCTGGCAAAGTCGGAAGAGCTGAAGCGTGTGTCCCAGCCGATGACAACGCCGGCGTCGGCCAGGCGCGCCGATTTCATGTAACCAGCGGTCGCCTGAGCGCAGCGACGCACATTGGCAAAGGTAAACTCTTCGGCTATGACTGCGCGCCAACCGTCGGTGCCGAATTTTATGAGTGTTTTGTCAGTCAATATTCACTCCGACTTCACTAATCGCTGAAACCTTCTTTGCGCAACATCTCCGCTTTGTCAGTTTTTTCCCATGGCAGGTCAATGTCGGTGCGCCCGAAATGACCGTAGGCAGCCGTCTGCCTGTAAATCGGATTCCTCAGCCCTAGCTGCTCGATAATAGCCGCCGGGCGGAAGTCGAAGTATTTTTCCACCAGTTCTATCAGTTTTTCCTGACAAACCTTTCCGGTATCAAAGGCCTCGATAGAGACGGAAAGCGGGCGGGCTTTGCCGATGACATAGGAAACCTGAAGTTCAAGCCTTCCAGCCAGTCCGGCGGCTACCAAATTCTTGGCAACGTAGCGCGCGTAATATGCCGCCGAGCGGTCCACTTTGGTTGGGTCCTTGCCGGAGAAAGCTCCGCCGCCGTGGCGTGCCATGCCGCCGTAGGTGTCCACCAGGATTTTGCGTCCGGTGAAGCCGGTATCCGATACCGGTCCGCCGATTTCAAATGTGCCGGTGGCATTTACCCAGTATTTGGTGTTTTCGTCGATCAATTCCGCCGGAACGATCGGTTTGATAATGTGTTCGATGACATCCTCTGTGATTTGCTGATGGACGATGCCGGTGTCGTGTTGAGCGCCGATAACGATGCTGTCAACGCGTTTGACCCGGCCGTTATGGTATTCCGCGGTCACCTGACTCTTGCCGTCTGGGCGCAGATATGGGACAACGCCGCTTTTGCGCGCATGCGCCAGCTGCTGTGCCAGCCTGTGTGCCAGCGAAATCGGTAGAGGCATCAGTTCCGATGTTTCATCGCAGGCAAATCCCACCATCATGCCCTGGTCGCCGGCACCTGTAGCATCGAGAAGATCTGTCGACCCGGCTTTTGCCTCAGCTGACCAGTTGACCCCTTGCGCGATGTTGGGGGATTGCTTGTTTATGGAGGTCATCACGCCGCATGTCTGACATTCGAAACCGTATTCTGGTTTGGTGTAGCCGATATCGCGGATGACATCGCGGGCGATTTTCTGGATGTCGGCGTATGCCCCTGTGGTAATTTCGCCCATTACGAACACCAGTCCGTTGGTGACCGCCGTTTCACAAGCGACATGCGCATCGGGGTCCTGCCTCAATATATCATCAAGAACTGCATCCGAGATCTGGTCGCAAATTTTGTCGGGATGCCCCTCGGTCACCGATTCGGATGTAAAAAAATATCTGTCGGAGCAAAAACTCTCGGGCATAGCTTCTCCTTAAGTCCCTTCTTCCCAGCCGGCCAGGTATTCTTCCTGTTCGGGCGTCAGCGTGTCAATAGCGATACCCATCGAAGCCAGCTTCAGCCGCGCCACATCGCGGTCGATTTCCTGCGGTACGGCGAAAACGCAGTTGGCCAGTTGGCCTCTGTTTTTTACCAGATGCTCCAGACACAGCGCCTGGTTGGCGAAGCTCATGTCCATTACTGAAGCCGGATGGCCTTCCGCAGCCGCTAGGTTGATCAGGCGGCCTTCGCCGAGCAGATATACCCTGCGCCCGTCTGCGAATGTGTACTCATCCACGAACTGGCGCACGCGACGTTTCGATTCCGCAAGCATTTCCAGTGCCGGTATATCAATTTCCACGTTGAAATGGCCGCTGTTGGAAATTATAGCGCAGTCCTTTAGCAGTGGGAAGATTTCTCTGCCGATAACATGTTTGTTGCCGGTGACGGTGACGAACACATCGCCGACGGCTGCTGCCTGCGCCATGGGCATCACTTGACAGCCGTCCATGGCGGCCTCGAGAGCTTTGGTGGGGTCTACCTCTGTCACGATTACCTGTGCCCCCATCCCCTTGCCGCGCAGTGCCAGCCCCTTGCCGCACCAGCCGTAGCCGGCCACCACCAGATTTTTGCCGGCCAGCAGGATGTTGGTGGCGCGCACCACGCCGTCGAGCGTACTCTGGCCTGTGCCGTAACGGTTGTCAAACAGATATTTTGTCTGGGCGTCGTTGACGGCGATGATGGGGTATTTGAGCTGCCCGGCTTTTTCCATGGCGCGCAGGCGCACCACGCCGGTGGTGGTTTCCTCGGTGCCGCCGAAAACCCCAGCGAGCAGTTCAGGGCGCTTCGAGTGCAGTGTGGTCACAAGGTCGGCGCCGTCGTCCACAGTCAGGTTCGGCTGATGGTCAAGCGCTGCTGCGATGTGGCTGTAATATGTCATTTCATCCTCGGCCTTGATGGCGAAGGTCGGGATGTCGTCCGCTACCAGCGCGGCGGCGGTATCATCCTGTGTGGAAAGGGGGTTGGAAGCGCATACCACCAAGTCGGCTCCGCCTGCCTTCAGTGTCAGCGCCAGATTGGCGGTTTCGGTGGTTACGTGCAGGCAGGCTGAAATGCGCGTGCCGGCAAATGGTTTTTCCTTTTCAAAGCGGGATTTGATCTGTTCGAGCACCGGCATCTGGCGGCCGGCCCACTCGATGCGTAACCTGCCTTCCGGTGCTAACGCTGCGTCTTTGATGTCACTGTTTTTTGCCATTCAATCCATCCAATCCAGAACGCCTGATATATTTTGCTCTATGGGTAATGATGTGTCAATTAGCAGGTAGTGTTGCGTTGATGTATCTGGTACCGGCTCAAACCAGCCGGTCTGCCGCTGGTAAATTTCCCATCGTCCGTCTGAGGCGGAGGGCTGCGCCAGCCGCTCTAGGAGGCGTTTTTGCGTCAGTTCCGGGCTGAGGCGGCATTCCAGTATCCGCCAGTCAACCCCAAGCTCTTTTGCCATTGTGACGGCTTCGTTCCGCTCCTTTTGTCTGAGGAAGGCGGCGTCAAGGATGGCATTACCTCCGTCCCGTAGCGCTTCAGATGCCTGTTTGAGGATAGCGTCGTATGTGCGCCGTGTGAATTCCGGCGTATAGATGCCTCCATCCTTTTCGTCAAAGCGGTGTTCGGTTTCGGGAATGCCTGCCAGCTGTTTGCGGGTGACGTCTGATGATGCGTGTATCGCCCCCAGTCGGCCGGCAAGAGCGGAGGCAATGGTGGTTTTGCCGCTGCCGGTCAGCCCGGTCATGATGACGAGAACTGGACGCTGGCGCGTGTAGGAAAGCGCCAAGTCAAAATAGCCTTTTGCAATTGCCGCCGATGCTTCTTTCTCTGGTTGACTCACCAGCGGGTCGTCGAGTTTGAATCCGGCCACCTTGCCGCGCACGTAGGCTCGGTAGCATTTATAGAAGGTGAGCAGTGCCGCGATGTCCGGGTCGTGGCTATGCTTCGCGTATGATTGAATGAAGCGGTGTCCCAAGTCGGCGCGTCCGGCATGGTCGAGGTCCATCGCCAGAAAGGCAATTTCAGAAATTATGTCGCAATAGCGGAAGCGCTGGTTGAATTCGATGCAGTCGAATATGTGGACGTCGTCATCGCAGAAGCAGACGTGTTGGGCATGCAGGTCGCCGTGGCAGTCGCGGGTACGGCGCTCCCTGATCCGGCGTTCGAAAATCTCTCTGTTGTCATGGATAAAAGCGCGGGTAAAACTGGATATGCGCTCAAACTGTTTCTGTGTGATGCAGCGCCCGACGTATATATCTGTCTGGCTGAAGTTCTCCTCGGTGTTTCGCGTCACAACTTCGGGCGAGCCGTAAGCCGCGATCTCCTCCGATGTTTCTGCTCCTGCGTGAAAAGCAGAGATTTTAAGCGCCACTTCATCCATCATGTCGGGCGTCACGGCGCGCTGTTCAAGTAGGCGGTCGAGCAGGCGGTAGTTGGGCAGGCGGTGCATTTTGACGCAGTATTCGACCGTCTCCCCGCTACCGTTCAGCGCATACCGCCCGCCGTCAAAAGTAATCGGCAGGACGCCGATGTACGAGTCCGGACAGAGGCGGCGGTTGAGTTCAACCTCCTGTTCGCAGAAATAGCGGCGCTTTTCCAGTGTGGTGTAGTCTACATAGCCTAGGTTGACCGGTTTTTTTATCTTGTAGGCAAAATCCGGAGTAAGGAAAATGCAGGACATCTGGGTCTGGATGAACTCCACCGAAGCAGGTTTTTCGGGATAGGTTTCCGCCAGACTGAGCGCGGCAATCAGACCAGGAAGGTCAGACTGCATTTCAGGAGAGCTGTCCATAAAAGCTCATCATTGCCTGCACGCCGGTACTCAAACTGGACAGTAGATTGTCGATGTCGAGTTTGGAGCGCATGGCCGTCCCGTCGATTATAGTGCCTCGCGTAAGATGTGTCATTTCCACCACCGGCCACTTTACCTTGCTCCAGTCCAGCGCCTGATGCCCGCAGATTTCGGAGACGCGCGCCAACAGCAGGCTGGCGAAGTGAATAAGGTGTGTGTGGTGATCCAGATCGTAGGCGTACTGGCTGTTGAAGTGCAGGAAGTCTTCCATGCCACGCTCGGGTTCGCCGTCAAAGATGTAGATAATGCGTGTGGCACTGACTTCGGGGGGAACGGTATTGGTCATGCCTTCGGGCGGTTTCTCTCTTATCCAGCGGTAGATCTGGCTGAGCATCATCAGTGAAAAAAGCTGGGAAAGCTCAGTGGCTACCGTCTCGTTGCCCCCGTCCCAGTACTTGCTGATTTCCTGGCAGGCGGCGACTGTTGCTTCGGCGGCGACGCTGCCGCCCATTGCTACTGATTTAAGAAATTTGCGGTCGGCTTCGTCCTGTGTGATTTTTTCGATACCGGCGACGGCCTTGTCCCAGACCGCCTCGAAAAGCTCGGCGCTGTGTGTTTCTTCAGATGCAGACATCTTTATCCTTTCTTTGAGGGGAATGCCGTCTAAGTATAACCCAGCGGGCGGCGAAATGCACACCACCTTCAGCTATCAGCAGTCAGTTTTTGGCTTCTTTCCTCCTTTCCCCCCATGTCATTCCGGCCTCCTGGGCGGAAGTCGGAATTCAGTGGGGATGGTGGCGATGGTGTCATTGTTTGAGATTGCGGGTCAAGCACAGAAAGAGAAAGCCATGTCTTCACCATCGACTGCCTGCGTGTTTTCTATGTAGTCGCCCCCGGAGCTATCGGTTATTTCGAATGCAAAATACTGTTGTCTGGCAATCTGACCTGCTACACAGACTGCGTCTGGAACGGGCTCAGTGGCGATAATGAGCGAATGTTTAACTTGTGCGTTTGCGCTTTTCCGGTGTGCGGTGTTAAATCTCCACCACCGCTGTTCCTTCGGTAGTCTTAGCGCCTTGCTGATTCTCTATCCAGATCTCCAGAGTGATAAAATTTCCATCAATCGCCTTCACTCTGCCGCGGCAGGTGAGTGTGTCGTCGGGATAGTTGAAGCCCTTGTAGGCAACAGCGATCTTTCTGAGGCGGCCTTCTCTCCCATACCAGTCCGACAGCATCCGGCATAAAAATGCTGTTCCAAGTTGTCCATGCATGACTATCCTTGGCAGCCCGTGCGCACGGGCTGCCTCTCCATCAAGATGAATTGGGTTATTATCTCCGGAAGCCTCTGCCCACATCGCCAGTTGCCGCGTATCCGGATGTCTGACGAGGGAAGGTATTTCCATGTCTGGCTCTAAAGTTCCGGTGTTGACGCTCATCCAGCGCTCCTCAGCGCAATTATCTGTCGGCATCGTGCTACCGGCACGTTATCCTGATGGTGCTGTTCGGTCTCCAGCGTGATGAATGCAAGCGGCGAATGCTTGCGCACAGACACCAGTTTGATCGTAACCTTGAGCACATCTCCGATTTTCACAGGATTGAACCACTCTATTTCGGTGCTACCGTGCAGCACCGCCCGGAGTGGGTTGAGAAGGTCAGTCATAACCCGGTCGAAACCAGCCGTCAACAGGAAAGCCGGTGGGACTTCCTCGTGCAGTGCCGGAGTGTCGCCGCCGACGGCATTCGCAAACCTGCGCACGGCGTCGCGCTCAACAGGCCAGTCAAACTCAAACAACGTCTGGCCGGTTTTATTTCTCAGTTCCTCCACGGTCAGCGACATAACACACGCAGTCTAAGACCGGATGCCACGTATGTCAATTTCATTGGTACGCAGGCGCAGGCTTGCCCAACAATCCGGAGATTTTATTCCATGGTTAACGGCAGTTATTTTTGTCTCCGCCAGTCGTTTGACATAATCTGCGCGGTCTTGCTGCATCAACAGATAGGAATTTCCGTTTTCCCGCAGGCCGCCGCATGGGTTGAATCCGCATTTTGCAAAACATTTTCGCGCACGCAGGTTGCTCTCCAGTGTCTTGAGGTTTAATCTCTGCATTCCAAGATGATTGAAAGCGTAGCCGATGAGAATCATGAAGGCATTTGTGCCGCAGCCTCGCCCATGATAGTTGCTGTCGTCGATGGCGATGCCGACTGAAGCTTCCGCGGCGGCACGGTCAATTTCATAGAGAGAACAGATGCCGATATGCCGCCCGTCCCGGAGTGTCCTTATTGAGAAATCCTCGCGCGATGCGGTGGCGAGTCCTGTTCCGGCGTGTTCCGGTATGCAGTGCGGGGATGAAAACTTGAGATGAGGCTTGGCGTATACGCAATCACAGGGCGCGTTTTCTTGTGGCAAGGGGTGCAGGTTGATGCTAATCGGTATCCTGCTCATCGACACCGGCCTCGTGGGGATTGAGCGGCACTTCGCCTGACTCCAGTTCGGCCATGGCCTGCCCGGCGGCCTCGCGCACGGCACGGCTTTTGCTGGAAAGCAGCACGCGCAGGCGTTGCCTGGCCTCCTGCCCGCCGATTTTACCCAGTGCCAGGATAGCAGCCATTTTGACTTCTGTGTCGGTGTCACGGGTGAGTTCCACCAACTGCGGTATGGCCTCCGCTTCACCCAGTTCGCCGGCAGCGGTTGCGGCTTCGTAGCGCATCTCCTGGTCGTCGCTGTCCATTTCCTTGAGCACGGTCGGCATCCATAACAGGTCGCAGTTGCGGCCCATGGCGTACACCGCGCTGATTTTGATTTCCGGCTCCTCGTGGCGGTAGGCCTCCCAGATGGCTCGTGTGACGTCTGGCAGACTGATGGGCGAGACGGCTTCCAGTGCGCGGCGGCGTACTTCCAGTGATTCCTCACGCTTTTGGATTACCGCCAGCAGCACCTCGGAAATACGCGTGCGGTTCTCAGCGGAGATTTTATGATGCTCTGCCAGCAGTGAAAAACGTCCCAGCGCGGCGGTGGCGGCGGCTCGCACGTCCGTGGCTGGGTCATCTTGCGCCAGTCGCAGCAGCGGCCTGATCAGCGAAGTGTCGGAGCTTTCCCATAGTCCTTCGATGGCTTCTTTTCGCACGGTGTCGTCGATGTCGTAGATGGCGTTGCGGTAGATGCGGTCAAAGTTGAGTTCCACATTATCATCGCTCAACTCGGACAGGCGTGACAGAAGTTGTTGTTTTCGTTCGGTGTCCATGCCGCTCCAGACGGCTTCAAATTGTTTCAGTTCACCGGCGGTCAGATCGGAAAGTTCGCTAATCTTGGCATTGGAGAGCGGCGTTGCGCTGTCGGCGATGTGCGGCAAAATCTCGGCCAGCGCCGTTTTTTGTTGGGGGGTGGGGTCACTCTTCTGCGGATTCATCTTCACCACGCTCCCACACCGGCTCGGTAAAATAGTCGATGTATTCCTCCATGGCTTCGGCGGCTATTTGCTTCATGCGCCGGCGCGCCTCGGCGGCTCCGGCCTTCAGCTCATCGAAATCGATTTTGATTTTGAGCAGGCTGGCCAGTGACTGTGCTACCGCCAGCGCCGCCATCGGGTTGGACAGCTGGGTGGTATAACCTGGCACCTCTCCCAGCAGACAGGCGCCTTCCAAGTTTCGTTCCTTGGCCACTCCCAGCAGTATGCCGTTCATACCGGCGATTTGCAGGCTGCCGCCTTGCACCAGGCTGTGCGCCGAGAGTTCCTGTACCACGTCTGGTGTTGTGCCTACTCCCCACACCCGCGGCTCCTCGGTATGGTGTATGCGGGTAATGGCGGCGGCGCAGGTATAGATGCGCTGTACCCTGAAGCGCTGCGCGGCATCAATGATGACGCCTGCCAAATCGTAGCTGTTGGCGGGGGGCTGAGCCTCACCCATGAACAGAATCAGGTCACGGCCTTCGCCGGGATTTTTATAGTAGTAAAAGTTGCTCTGGGGGAAGCGTGGTTCTTCGACAAGATTGTTGCGCACCATGACGCCGACTGGGTCGAAAAACAGCGGCGCACGTACTTCCGCCAGATTCTTGAACTCCAGCTTGCGGGCGATATATCCGGCTACTATCATGGCCACATTGGAAATGCCAGGCCAAGCCGCCAGCAGGTTCGGCTCGTACAGTTTGGGTCGGGCGCGTATTTTGACAGCGGTATTGATGAGGTCCACCTCAAAACTGATTATACAACAAGTTCAATTGACTTGCTATCGCCCGCCTGTTTCCCCCATAAAGTTTTTTATGACGGGCATTATTCGCCATAAAAATGTTAAATGTGAAATTTTCCTCAAAAACCTCTTGTATTTTCTCAAAGGATGTGCTATACCTAATCGTCGTGTTATGCGTTCACTTTGTCATACCAAAAAATGCGGGAGTATTTTTGGGTATTCGCGCGAAGGGACTTGACAAATATGCTCTGCTGTGAACAATTTTTAGCAAGCAAGCAAGCAAGCAAGCAAGCAAGCGGATAATCCCGCGCTTTTGTCATGCCATAAAAAAGAATACGGAAACAATAACCAGGCGGTTCCCCTTTCCGAGAGGGGAACCGCCTGGTTGCATTTTCGGCGTTGAAAGCGAGGTGATAGTATAAACGAAGCAATCACTCCACGGGCGCAAAACCCGAACGCAAACCGAAACGGCGAATAAACCGCGAGGGGAAAGGCCATGGAATCAATCACGCTCAAAGCAAGGCATGTCATAATCATTGCGGCTGTACTCATCGCGGCAATCGGAGTGGGAGCGTACTTCATCTTTTTCCACAATCCCGCCGACATATCCGACAATAACCCGTCCGTCGGTGGTATCGTCTTCAAGCTGGACGAGAGCGCGAAGGAGTACACGGGCAGAGAGCCGGAGAACAAGGGCGGTACGTCGGGCATTAAAATACCCGGTTACGACACGGTGAGGCTCCCGTCGGGTACGACAGACGTTAAGATGATTTTACTCAACCCGGAGGGCAACCCCTGTTATTTCGTCTTTGAACTTGTCATAAACGGCGAGCGTTATTACAAGTCGGACTTTGTGGAGCCGTCCATGTGCATTGAGGACTTGAAGCTGACCAAGCCGCTTCCGAAAGGCACGCACACGGCGATACTGAAAATCAGCACCTATTCTCTGGATGAAAGCCTGTCCCAGATGAACGGGGCGAACGTGGAGTTTGAACTGATCGTAGTTTGACCAAGCGCGATGCGCAGACTCGCTTTACGCGGGAACAAAAACCAATAAAAAACGAAAGGAGCGTAACCCATGAAAAAGTTTGCAAGCGTTATCCTCGCTCTGGCTTTTATGTTGAGCCTGTCCGTCCCCGTCTTTGCCGCAGGCCCCGGCGAAAAGATCGAGGTTGGCTTTACCTACGAAGTGTCCGAGCCGAAATACACCGTGGAAATCCCTGCCAGGATAGAATTGGATGTGAAAGAATGGGTTGCATTTCCCATAACCGTTTCCGGCGGCGCAACCGAAACGCTTAACGGCAGGAAGATCGCCATCACATTGGAAGATGCGGCGGTTGGCAACATTAAATCCTATTTCCCCGACGGCGTTGAACCTGGGGCAAGCGCTGCTTACGACGATTTCTTCGTGGTCTCGAATGCTGACGCGCCTAATGGATTTTATAAAACTCTCCGGTATCATATTATACATGAGATTTCCATGATCCCTTCTTCCATAGGCCGTCTTGAGCGTGGATTTACGTTTTTTGAGTTTACAGAAGATGGAACAAAAAGTCTTTGGTTTGTATTGACTTATGGTGCATTGGATTCAGAGGATAATTTAGTTCCGTTTTACGCAAGCAAAATCTACCCCAACAGCCAATACAGCGGCTGGATTGTATTCGGCGTAAAGATAGTGGACTAACCCAGCCGCTATACGCGGGAACAAAAACCAATAAAAAATGAAAAGGAGCGTAACCCATGAAAAAGTTTGCAAGCGTTATCCTCGCTCTGGCTTTCATGTTAAGCCTGTCCGTCCCTGCCTTTGCCGCAGGCCCCGGCGAAAAGATCGAGGTTGGCTTTACCTACGAAGTGTCCGAACCGAAATTCACCGTGGAAATCCCCGCCGGGATAGAGTTGGTGTTAGGCGGAACGGTTGATCTTCCCGTCACCGTTTCCGGCGGCGCAACGGAAACCCTTGACGGCAGGAAGATCGCCATCACATTGGAAGACGCGGCGGTTGGCGACATTAAAACCTTTTTCCCCGATGGCGTTGAGCCTGGTGAAAGTTCGGCTTATGATGACTTTTTGGTAGTCAGGAATGATTCCGCACCCGCAGGGTATTATAAAACACTTATGTATGACATTCGCGGTGAAATTAGTAACAGCGATGCAACTCATGGTCCGCCTTATTCGGGTAACATTGCGGGTTTTTTGATAAGCGGATGGAAGTTTTTTGAGTTTACTGAGGACGGAACGAAAAATCTCCGTTTTCGTTTGTGGAGCACCCACGGTATGCGTGATTCAGAGGACAATACGGTTTGGTTTAACGCAAGCAAAGTCTACCCCAACAGCAAATACACCGGGTGGATCGTATTCGGCGTCAAGATCGTAGACTAATCCACACCGCTTTGCGCGGGAACAGCGGAAAGGAACAAGCGGCACGAGAAGGATCATCTGCGCTCATGAGTTAGGGCATGACGCGCTCCGTCGTGCGTTTGCGGCAGACTGTCTGAACTATGTTCTATTTGCTTGATACCGAAATCTCAGGCAGATAAAGCGATGGTGTGTACAGGCTTCCGCCGACCCACCTGCCGTCGTTGCCGATGCCTGCGATATTCTTGAGCAGGTCGTAAATGTTGCCGAAGACCATGGTGTTCTTGACGCGTCCGGTAATCCTGCCGTTTTCGATTTTGTAGCCCAACAGCACGTTGCCGCTGAAATCGCCGCCAAGGATGTTGCCTTGTGTGGCGCCCATCACCTGTTCAATGAACAACCCTTCCCGTATGTCGGCAATCATGGCATCAACGCTGATGTCTCCATTGTCGAAAACGAAGGCGCCGGGTGAGGGTGAAGGCGCTCCGCCTCCGCGTCCTCCGTGACCGGTGCTGGCCGCGCCCGCGCTGGCCGCCGTTTTGAGGTCGTACAGGTAATTGCGCGGCATGCCGGTTTCAACCATGGGCAGGCGGCGGCTGGGGATGCCCTCGCCGTCGAACGGGCGGCTGCCGGGGCGGAAGGAAACGGTGGTATCATCGTAAATGTTCAGCTTTGCGTCAAACACCGACGTATTCAGTTTGTCCTTGAGGGGGGAGGCGCCTTCGAGTACCAGTTTGCCGTTGAAGGCCGTAATCAGTGGCGCGGTCAGGGCGGAGGCGACTCCGTCTGGTGAAAAAATGACCGGCACGCGTCCTGTCCTGATTGCTGCCTGTCTTGAGGCGCTGTCCAGCTGGCGTTTGACGTTCGCCAAAATCCCGCTGGCATCCGTAATCAGCCGGCATGAGCTGTCGCCGTCCCCCACGAAAAGCATATCGGAACCTTGAATCAGCGTGCCTTCGATGCCGGTGCTGAAGCGGCTGGCGCTGTATTCGGCGTTCAGCCCCGAGGTGTTGGCCAGGGCAACTTTGAGCGTGGCACGGGAAACTGCGGCTTCGCAGATAATGTTCGGGGTGTGAGCGGTGACGGCGGCAATCATCTCCTCTCCGAGCCTGACCATTTGGTCAAGCGGCGCTTTTTCGACTGCCGGATCGTACACTTCGACCGCGGGGAATTCCGCTTGCGGTGGGAAGTCGAATTCTGCCTTTGCGCCGAATTCGGATGTTTCCACGGCGGCGGCCACAAGCCCGCTGATGTTGGCAGGATTGCTGGAGCTGGCGAAACCGATGCGCCCGTTCCTAAAGACGCGCAGCGCCGCAGATACACTCTGCTTGTTTTGCACGCTCTTCAGGCGGTTGGCCTCGAAGGACACCGGGGTTTCCTCTGAGCTGAACAGGAAAACCTCGGCGGCAGAGGTGGCTTCTGCTGCCCGCGTGAGTATTTCAGAAATCAGACTGTTCATCTATTTGCCTCCAATCAGGCATTTTTGGATGCGGATATGCGGGCTGCCGTTGGAAACGGGCAGTGGAGATTGCCCGCCCTTGCCACAGCCGCCTCCCTGATTCATATCGAGGTCGTTGCCGATGGAGTCGATATTTTGCAGGGTCTGAAAGACGTTGCCGGTAAGCACTACCGGGCGCATCAGCGGTCCGATTTTGCCGTTTTTTATCAAGTAGGCCTCGCCTGCTGAAAAGGTGAACATTTCCATGCTGGTGGTGCCGCCGTACCAGTTGCGGGCGTATACTCCGTCTTTGATGTCGGAAATCATAGCGTTAAAGGGCGTGTCGCGCGGTTCTATATAGGTGTTGGTCATGCGCACGACGGGAGGGAAGCGGTAGGAGATGGCACGGGCATTCCCGCTGGGTTTTTCACCCATCTTCGTAGCGGTTTCGCGCGAGTGCAGCCTTCCCGTCAGGATGCCCTCCTTTATGAGATATGTCAGCGACGAAGGTGTTCCCTCGTCATCGTATTTGAAGCTGCCGCGCAGTCCTGGCAGCGCGCCGCCGTCCACGATGCTTAGTTCGGGCGGCCCGAAGCGTTTGCCCAGCACCATCAGCTCGCGCATACGGTCATTCTCGTATATGAAGTCGGCTTCCGACAGATGCCCGAAGGCTTCATGTACGAAAACGCCCGCCAGCACCGGGTCGAGCACCACGGTGTATTCGCCTCCGTCTATCTGGGGGGCGGACAGCAGCTCCACCGCCCTGTCGGCCATCTGCCGTACTTCGTCGTTCAGTTTTTCCACCGCTGAGAAATTGCCCGGTGAACCGATGCTCATATTGGCCTGCTGTATGTCGCTTCCGTCAGAGGCCGCGGCCAGCATGCGCAGCGTTACGTCGCAGCGCTCCTTGTGGATGAATGACCCTTGGGAGTTGAGGAAAATGCTTCGCTTGTGTCCGTCGCCGTAGCCGATTACGGATGTCTGTAGTTTGGGGGTGTGCCAGATAGCGGCGTTGTATTCATCAAGCAGCTCTTTCTTGTAGGCCAGCGGAATTTCCACCGGATTTTCCTTTATTGGCTGGGCTGTTTTTTCAACTACCGGCGCTGTTTCGGCGAGGTGGCTTTCCGTCCGACCGACTAGGCGCGCCTCCTCAACCGCCAGTTTTAATTTGCCATCCAATCCGTCGAGTGAGTTGAAGCTGACGAAACCCCAGCCACCTTTCATCAGCGCGCGGATACAACCGCCGACAGATGAGCTTTTACCGATGGTTTCCAGCTGCTTTCCCCGATAGGTAATATAGCTGGCGGCGGTTTCCTCAAGGCGGGCTTCGGCGTAGTCGGCGCCGGCGGCGTCAAGCATGGAAGCCAGTTTTTGAGCGGCGTCTTCGATATTGGGCATGTGCAAACCTCCGCTTGGGATACCCATGAGTTTAAGGTGATAACGGAATGGATGTCAATGGCGGTGTGGTTGGCATCTGCCAGTCAATCAACCGCCAAATTATTATTTGAGAGGTTTTTACCTGAGGATGTCTTGCGCGGGGTGTTCGCAGGCACGGGGCAGGCGTGGTTTGTGTCTCGTTTGCGTGCTGTTGACAGGGTTTGATAGTTGTGGTAGTATTTACCTTGCTTTGTCGCACATATCGGCGGGGCGCGCACCTTAACAACTGGATAGCGGAAGGAAGAATATAAAAGCAGAGCAAGAATTGAACGCTCTAAGCGTTTTAATTGGCTTAGAGAGTTTGATCCTGGCTCAGGATAAACGCTGGCGGCGTGCATTATGCATGCAAGTCGAACGGTGCCCGAGAGGGTACAGTGGCAAACGGGTGAGTAACACGTAAGTAACCTGCCTCTGAGTGGGGAATAACTTCGGGAAACTGAGGCTAATACCGCATGTGGTTTGCCCTCGATGGAGGGTTCACCAAAGCCGCAAGGCGCTCGGAGATGGGCTTGCGTCCGATTAGCTAGTTGGTGGGGTAATGGCCTACCAAGGCTGTGATCGGTAGCTGGTCTGAGAGGACGATCAGCCACACTGGGACTGAGATACGGCCCAGACTCCTACGGGAGGCAGCAGCAGGGAATTTTGCGCAATGGGCGAAAGCCTGACGCAGCAACGCCGCGTGAGGGATGAAGGCCTTCGGGTTGTAAACCTCTTTTCTCAGGGACGAATAATGACGGTACCTGGGGAATAAGCTTCGGCTAACTACGTGCCAGCAGCCGCGGTAATACGTAGGAAGCAAGCGTTATCCGGATTTACTGGGCGTAAAGTGAGCGTAGGTGGCCTTTCAAGTCGGATGTGAAATCTCCTGGCTTAACCAGGAGGGGTCGTTCGATACTGTTGGGCTGGAGGACAGCAAGAGAAGGTGGAATTCCGGGTGTAGTGGTGAAATGCGTAGATATCCGGAGGAACACCAGTGGCGAAGGCGACCTTCTGGGCTGTTTCTGACACTGAGGCTCGAAAGTGTGGGGAGCGAACAGGATTAGATACCCTGGTAGTCCACACCCTAAACTATGGATACTAGGTATAGGGAGTTTCGACCCTCTCTGTGCCGAAGCCAACGCTTTAAGTATCCCGCCTGGGGACTACGGCCGCAAGGTTAAAACTCAAAGGAATTGACGGGGGCCCGCACAAGCAGCGGAGCGTGTGGTTTAATTCGATGCAACACGAAAAACCTCACCAGGGTTTGACATGT
>WREQ01000001.1 GCA_009779255.1 Dehalococcoidia bacterium | reverse complement strand
GGCGGCCATGGTAGTTTTCCTATTCAGTGCAATGTCTATCAGAGCTGTTGGCAAGACTGCCGGTAAAATTATTGAGGAAGTGCGCCGCCAGTTCCGCGCTGATCCTGAGATACTTAATCCGAAGGATCCTGCCAATCCGCACAAACCGGACTATGCCAGAGCGGTTGACATCACTGCTCGCGCCGGCTTGCGTGAAATGATTGTCCCTGGCCTGCTGCCTATTGTAGCCCCTGTAGCTGTCGGGCTAGTCTTCCGTTGGTTAGGGTATGAGGCTCCTATGGCTGTAGCCGGTTTCCTCATGGTTGGGACTATTGTAGGCATTATGTTGGCTGCCTTCATGAACAACGGAGGCGGCGCATGGGATAATGCCAAGAAGATGATTGAAGACAATCAGCTTAAAGATGAGAACGGCAATGTTCTAGGTAAGAAAACTGCGGCTCATGCTGCGGCGGTCGTTGGTGATACCATAGGCGATCCGTTGAAAGATACAGCCGGCCCGTCGTTGCACGTGCTTATTAAGCTTTTGGCAACAGTCACTTTGGTTCTGGCACCGCTTTTCATCTAAAGAAATTCTGCTTAATCCAGATTGTGAGGGGCAACCTTTCGGTTGCCCCTCATTTTTTTCTTTACCGGCACCAAACTTTTAATGCGTTTAAGCGTTATAGATATGTAGGAGGTAATTGCCATGAGAATCAAGCAGTATCTTGGAGCGAACGACAACGACCGCCTGCGCAAATTTGGCCAGCCCGTCGCCGGTGAATTAGAGCTTGCGGTAGTTTCTCCATCAGAGGACATTTTTGAAGGCGACAAATGGAAGCTGGGCGGGTGTCCGCGCTGTCGCGGTGACATATTCCTCGAGCCTGAGGATGGGCAGATGCTCGGTCACTGTCTTCAGTGCGGATACGTGGGGGTCAGGGTGGTGGCGCAACTTCCGAAAGTGCTTTCACTGGACGATTGAACGCAAGGTGTGTCAATGTCAGGAGCGGCTGCAAAGCCGCTCCTTTTGTTTTATGTCTCACAAACTTTTTGCCACGTAGACGAGCAGTGGCACTGGCGATTTCAAGCCACTACAGCATCCTCTCAGTTCTTCCCACCTTCCTCACCCTGCCCGCCTTTTTCATCGGGTTTTCCGTGGTTGGCAGGTTGAATCCGTTGCCCGCCAGCAGCTCACCCACCGTGCGTATCTGGATGCTGGGATAATCCTTGTCCCATAACTCCGAGTGATACTTATCGCTGTGCGCGGCGTCGGTCATCATGCCGGGGGTTGGCTTTCTGAGGGTTATCATCAGACCGATCGCTGCGCCCTCTTTTTTCACTGTGCCGATGAGGTCGCGCACCATGCCGGGGTTGAGCATGTCGCCGCCTTTCACCTGCACCAGAATCTTTCTTTGTTTTCTGTCATGTTCGGTGAAGCCGAAAATGCCGTCCACCCCGCCGTCACGTTCCCGCGACTGCGCTCCCACCAGACTGATCGCCCACACCTCGAACTCTTTTTTGTTCTTGCGCGCCAGAGCCGCTGTCGAGGCTTCGTCCACTGGCTGGCCTTTGACGATATAGGTGGATTTGATCGCTTTGCCGAAAGCATTTTCCAAACGTTTTTCGATAAGGTCAATGGCCAGCCATGTAACGTCTATGCCGAGCCATTTGCGGTTAAGCTTTTGCGCGGCGGCCACCGCCGTCCCACAGCCGCAAAATGGGTCGAGCACAACGTCTCCCTCATTGGAGCTGGCCTGAATGATTCTCTCCATCAAGGCAAGAGGTTTTTGAGTGTCGTAACCAAGACGTTCTGACGCCTGTGATTGAACGGGCAAAATATCATCCCATGTATCACCAATGGCATTGCCTTCTTGTTCGTCAAGATAGCGTTTTAGTCGCGGGATGGAGCCGGGTGTGTTTTGCACTATTAGACCAGCTTTATGGGCTTCTTGCATTCGCTCTTTTGGCCAGCGCCAGACCCTTGTAACTCCTAGGAATTCATACGTGAGATTGGGGCGATTTTTATTTGGGTTGGTTAAGTCAGCGAGTTGGTATTTTCGTCCTGTCCCTTCTTCAACAAATCGATAAAAGTTCTCAATATATTCGGGGTTATGCTCTGTGTATTGCGGGTTCCACGTTGACTTCTCGGATTTGGAGTAGCGGAGAATCACATCGTGGTTTGAAGCAAAGCGCGTGAAAGCCAGTCCTTTGGCATTGGTTCTTCGCCAGATTATCTCATTTCTGAAATTATCCGCTCCGAATATGCTGTCCAGCAGCGCCTTCAAATAATGGCTTGCGGTCGGGTCGCAGTGCAGGTAGAGGCTTCCGGTGGGCTTGAGCACGCGGTGCAGTTCCAGCAGCCTCACGGCCATCATGGAAAGGTAGGCTGCCGTGCTGGTGGATTTTTTGTCGCCACGCCGCCCCACCCATTCTATGAAGTCCCTTATTTCGGGATGCGAGGCGGTGAGTTCGTCCAGTGCGCTTACCGCCGCCTCTTTTTCCCAGTGCCACGAGTCGTCGAACGCCTGTACCTGCGCCTGCGACTTCTTTTGGCCGCCCGGCTCGGTGAAAATCACATTGTAGTTGGCCTTGGAGTTGAACGGAGGGTCAAGGTAAATCAGATCGACGGATTCGCTGGGGAAAACGTCAAGGTTTCTCAGCCATTCGAGGTTGTCGCCGTAGTAAAGTTTGTTCTTCCACTCGCTCATAAATTTCTCCTGCCGTGCGGCACCATGAGTTTGAAGTCCTCACAATCCGTAATGACTTCGCTCACATGATTTTTTTCAGATGATTTTTCAGGACATACCAAGTGTCACTGGGAGTTATCTTGTCCAGATTGTAGCACAAGCGTTCAGGCAGTAACAGTGTGGCAACTGACCACTGATAAATGAATAATTCTCTCCCGCGTGGAGACCTGTGTTTTATGCTTGCTCTGATTTAATGTAGAATACAAGTGATGGACAGCAAAGACCTGGAGTTGCTTGAGTTCCCGCGCATAAAGGAAATCATTGCCGGTTACACCTCTTTTTCGTTGAGCCGCGGGGCGGCGCTGGAATTGGAGCCTTCTTCGGATTTCGAAGAGGTTGAAGCGTGGCTGGCCGAGTCCACCGAAGCGCGCCGGCTACTTGAGGGGGAACCTTCTGTCGGCGTATCCGGTATCGAAGACCTTACGTTACTGGTGAGAGCCGCGGCGCGTGGCAGGATGCTTGATACGCAGGCTCTGAACGCGGTGCGCGTCACACTGGAGGTGCTGCGAGATTTGCGGGAGCGGGTGATTCCTCATGCCGTGTCGTTGCCGCGTCTTGCCGCTGCCGCCAATGGAATAGCGCCGCAGCGCGCACTTGAAAAAGCGATTTCCAGTGCCGTTTCGCCCGATGGAGAATTGCTGTCGGAGGCCTCCGCTACGCTGGCGCGTATTCGTAACCGTCAGCGCTCATGCCGCACCGAATTGCTTGGCCGGCTTCAGGCCTATGTCGCCTCCGATACCGGCAGGCGCTACGTGCAGGAACCGATTGTAACCGAGCGCGAAGGGCGCTTCGTCATACCGGTCAGGAGCGAGTTCCGCAGCGAAATCAAGGGCATCGTCCATGACGTATCCAACAGCGGCGCCAGCCTGTTCGTAGAACCATTCCAGACGCTGGAAATGGGTAATGAGCTTAAAGAACTGCAGGCTGAGGAGCAACGCGAGATAGATCGCATTCTGGCTGAACTTAGCGCCGCTGTCGGAGATGTGAGCGAAAGTATTGTCTCCGGCATCAAGGCGGCGGCGCATATCGACTTGGCATTGGCCAAGGCACGCTTTGCGGCGCGCTTCAAGGCCGTTGAAGTCCAAATCTATCGCCCGTCGGCAGCGGAGCCGCCAGCAATACATCTGGAAAATGCCCGTCATCCGTTGCTTGGCGACGCGGCGGTGCCGATAAATATTGATTTGGGCAGGGACTGGCAAATTCTGCTGATAACCGGGCCCAACACCGGTGGGAAAACCGTCGCGCTCAAGACTATCGGACTGCTGTGCGCCATGACGCAGGCCGGACTGCCCATTCCGGCGCTGCCGGCCAGCCGCCTGCCGGTTTTCAACGGCATTTTCGCCGATATCGGCGATGAACAAAGCATCACCCAAACCCTCTCCACCTTCGGTTGGCACATGAGCAACATCAGCCGCATTTTAAACACGGCCGCCGGATACAATCTTGCACTGCTGGACGAACTGGGTGCCAGCACCGACCCGCAGGAAGGCGCCGCGCTGGGACGCGCCATTCTACTGTACCTGATGGACAAACGCTTTCTGGCGGCGGTTACCACCCACTATACCGAATTAAAGGTCTTTGCCCATGTCACTGGCGGAATGGAAAACGCTTCCTTCGATTTCGATCCCCGGACGCTTACCCCCACATATCACCTCACGCTTGGCGTGCCCGGTGGCTCCAATGCCATCGCCACGGCGGCGCGCTTCGGGCTTCCCGAAGAGATTGTCTTGCAGGCGCGCGCTTCACTGAGCGAGGGCAACCGCGAACTGGAAACGCTGCTGGTGGGGCTGCAATCCGAAAAGCAGCAGCTGGCGGATGTGAACAAGGAATTGGCTAGGGAGAGGGGCAATTTTCAATCTCAGAACGTGACACTCGCTGCCGAAATCAAAAAACTGCGCGACGAGAAAAAGGCTCTGGTACGCGTGGCGCGTGACGAGGTGGTGGCCGAAGTCGCCGCGCTACAAAAAGAAATTGAAGCTGCCTCCGCGGAACTCAAAAAGGAAACCAGCAGAGTCTCTGTCAGCCGCGCGCGGGATGCATCCAAGCATGTGCGGGAGCGGCTTGGTCAGGGTGTTTTTGCCAGCCAGTCGGAAGTTCCTGACGGTGATGAAATGGAATTGATAGTTGGCGACAACGTCTGGCTCAACCGCTACGAAGTCAAGGGTGTTGTCGGCGCTATTGATGCGGCAAAGGACGAGGTGGATGTCCTTGCCGGCGCGCTGCGTTTCGTGGTCTCCTCCCGTGACCTCCGGCGGATTGCGGGAATTCGTAAGGAGCCGCAGCCGGCGGTTAAATTGCATACTGTGCCGCGCTCGGTGCCCATGGAACTTGACCTGCGCGGCAAGAGGGCGGAGGAGGCGGCCTCATTGCTGGATGCCTACTTGAGCGATGCTGCCGTGGCGCGTCTGCCGTGGGTGCGCGTTATTCACGGGTACGGAACCGGCGCGGTGCGCTCGGTTGTGTACGAGGTGGCGGAGCATCATCCGCTGGTAAAATCGCTTGAAAGCGCAGGCCGGAACGAGGGTGGTGACGGGGCGGCGATACTGACTTTGAAATGAACATGGGGCTATCTAGATTTGAACATGGCGGTTTACATTATGAGTCTTGATGGAGGAGTTTTTGGCATGGAATGACATGCTCTTCGTAGTCATTGCGGGCTTGGCTCGTAATCCAGAATGATGATACCCATACCACCTCACCATTGGATTCCGGCTCGGAGGCCGAAATGACAGTAAAAACCTGAATGACAACGAAAATAACTCATAATCTTGTTCAAACTTGGTGTCACTGGTCATCTTAACATGTGTAACTATTTGACCCGCGTTACTAACGGGATTAGAATAGCAGGCGGTATCGCGACTGGCATAGCCCATGAAAGAAAGGCGGAGAAAATGGATTTTATACCTCTGGCAAAACCATTCATCGGAGTTGAGGAAGAACAGGAAATAATCGACACGCTGCGCTCAGGGCTGATTGGCACTGGCCCCAAGACCGCCTTATTCGAGCAGGAATTCGCTCGGTATATAAACCGCAAGCGAGCGGTCGGCATTGATTCCTGCACCAACTCTCTGCATTTGACACTGGTGACGCTGGGGGTCGGGCCGGGGGATGAGGTCATCACCACGCCGATAACCTTTGTCGCCACCGTAAATTCCATAGTTTACACCGGCGCTACCCCCGTTTTTGTAGATGTCGACCCCCAAACCCTGAATATCTACCCGGATGCCATTGAGAAGGCGCTCACCCCCAGAACCAAAGCCATCATTCCCGTGCATCTTTACGGGCATCCCTGCGATATGGACGCCATTTTGGCAATTGCCCAAAAACACAACCTCAAGGTGGTGAGCGATTGCGCCCACGCCATCGAAGCCGAATACAAAGGGAAAAATGTCGGCAGCTTGGGTGACGTGGCCTGCTACTCGTTTTATGCCACCAAGAATCTGGCTACCGGCAACGGTGGGATGCTGGTGACCGACGACGAGCGCCTGGCTGATGAAATTGTTATTATACGAGACCACGGCATGAGCGCTGGTGCCTGGAATCGTTATTACAGCGGTGAATTCAAGCACTATCAAATGACGCATCTGGGGTACAAATGCATCATGTGGGACCTGCCAGCGTCACTGGGTTTGCAGCAACTGAAACGCATTGAACAGCGGCATGCGAAACGGTTGGAGCTGAAGGCGCTGTACGAGTCGAAATTGCAAAAACTGGGCGACCACGTGAAAATCGTTTCCTCGACTGATCGTCCCGTCAGGCATGCGCATCATCTGTTTCCAATACTGCTCAACGGGCTGAACAGGGATGCCGTGGCCGCGCAGATGGAAGCGCATGGTGTGGGTGTGGGAGTGCATTACCGCCCGGTGCATCTGGAGCCGTATTACCGTGAGAAACACGGGCATCACCCCGGAGAATATCCGGTGGCGGAACATGCCGGCGAGAATCTGTTATCCCTCCCGTTCTGGCCTGAGATGACAGAGGAGCAGATTTCCATAGTGGTGGATAGCTTGGAAAGTATAATCAGGAACGCGAAGGATAGCAAGATATAATGGCGGTACTCATCAAGACCACCGAAAATTCGGGACTGGATCGCTACAGTCGGGAACTGGCGAAGCGGCTACCGGTCAGGGTGGTTGAGACGGGGCGATACGCGCTTGAATCAGATGGCTACGGCCTGATACGGATACTCAGGGACATCAACGAGCTTGTGCATTTCACCAATCAGCATTTTGGCCGCATATCGCTGGCCATCAATTTGCCGAGTATTGTTACGGTGCATGATCTTGAGCGGATTTGTTTCCCGGTCGCAGGGGAAGCCGCTTGCGCTGTCGAGAATCTCAAAAAGGATGTGCTGGCGATCAAGCAGGCAGTGAAGGTTATCGCGGTTTCGGACCACACCAAAAAAGATCTGATAAGGTGTCTGAGTATTCCTGAAGACAGAATCGTGGTAATTCATAATGGCGTTGACCACACTGTATTCAGGCCATATCCTGATAGCTCGGAATTCCCGTATATTCTTTATGTGGGGTCTGAAAGGCCGCGCAAGAATCTTCTCCGATTTTTCGAGGCTTTCGCCATGGTCAAAAAACAGGCAGGATTTGCTGGCGTTAAGTTGATAAAGATAGGCAGTCCTGGCAGGTCAGATGAGTATCGACAGGCGACTTTAGCCAAGCTGAAAGAGCTGGGCATTATGGACGATGTGGTTTTTATCCCCCATGTTGATGATGAGCAGCTTGCGAAGTATTATTCAGCTGCCATGATGCTGGTGTATCCCTCTTTGTACGAAGGGTTTGGGCTACCTGTCATCGAGGCTATGGCGTGTGGCTGCCCGGTGATTGCGTCAAACATTGCCGCTTTGCCGGAGACATCTGGTGGCGCGGCTCTACTGGTTGACCCGTATAACCCGGCGGATATGGCGGCGGCGATCACTTCCCTGTTGGATAATCGGGAGCTTCGAGAGCAGTTAACCGCAAAAGGAATCGTGCGCGCGCGCGATTTCGATTGGGCGGACACGGCGGAAAAAACACTGATGGCGTATCGGCAGATTTAAATATCGGAGTGAGAGATGATTAATTTAGGCATAATCGGCTGCGGACAAATGGGGCGCAAACACGCGCTTAACTGCTCCAAAATTGAAGGGGTTCAGGTGCGGGTTGTCACCGATAAGGATGCCGAACGCGCCGGAATGCTGGCGCGAGAGGTCGGGGCGGTTGCGTTGGCTGGGTTTGAGGAAATACTCCAATTCAAGCCGCTGGACGCGGTTATTATCGCGACCCCGCCGGATGAACACGCCGTATCTGCGCTGGCGGCCATAAAGGCTGGGAAAGCGGTATTTGTCGAAAAGCCGATAACGCTGGATCTGCCGTCTGCTCATCAGTTATGTCAATCAGCTGCGGTGGCGGGGGTGATAAACGCGGTGGGGTTTCATTTGCGTTACGCCCCTCTCACTGATAAAGCCATGTCGCTCATCGCTGGCAGAAAGGTCAACGAACTAAGAAGTGTTACCACCACCGGCTATTATCTGAAATTCGATATGCCGGCATGGTTTTTGCAGCGCCGCCATAGCGGCGGGCCGTTTCTGGAGCAGACACTGCACATGTTTGATGTGGCACGTTATCTGGTTGGCGATGTTACGCATATTTTTGCCCGGGGGGATCGCTTGGTCAAACCCGAGCTTAAGGAATTCGACTCCGAAGACAGCATTGTGATTGCCTATCGCTTGTCCAACGGCGCGCTCGGTGTTCACCTGGACAGCTGCGCCACATCCGTTTTCAACTGGGAAATAGAACTCTTCGGCG
The DNA here is from genome assembly GCA_009779255.1 of Dehalococcoidia bacterium. Lineage (GTDB taxonomy): Bacteria > Chloroflexota > Dehalococcoidia > Dehalococcoidales > UBA1222 > WREQ01. The sequence goes on along the minus strand of WREQ01000001.1, from coordinate 72,530 downwards.
AGGACTGGCGGTTATTGGTGGATTACGCCCGCAATACAATAAGCGGGTATTTCGGCGAAGAGCAGGTAGCTTGGATCCCCACATCTGTGGATATTCACGCAATCGAGACGAGGGCTTTTTGTGAGGCTGTGAAAAGCGGAAACCAGCAGCTGGTGCGCTCCAGTTTTGAAGACGCGACTAAAACTATCGCCGCCATGTTGGCTGGAGATGAATCAATGAAGCGCGCTTGTCAGGTGGAAGTCAGATAGCCCCGTCCCGCGCCTGAGCCGGGCGCTAGAGAACAGCACCAAGCGTGATGGGCGCCGTGATTTTCGCCAGTACTCCCGCTGAATGCGTGAAGTGGTGGGTAGTAGAGGTCTCGAACCTCTGACCTCAGCGATGTCAACGCTGCGCTCTAACCAACTGAGCTAACCACCCGTGAGCAAGTATCTTACAGCGCGTAGACGTGTTTCGTCAACTGCGGCAAGCCCGGATCATCGTGATTTGGGCAGTATGACGCGGGCTGCCGCCGCCGCCATCGCGGCTTTCAGAATATCCCCTGCTATGAATGGGATAAAGCCCATCGAAATGATTCCTACGATGCTGGTCGGACTGGCTGTCACAAGATTAAGCCATGCACCCAGCCAGATAAGCCCGGGGATGTGTAAAATCAGACTGGCGCACAGCATTAACCCGAAAAGTTTGGCGAATCCGGCTGCTTTGCCGTCGGTCATCCTGCCGATAAATAGCGCCGCAAGGATGAAACCTAACAGATACCCGCAGGAAGCGCCGAAACCGCTGGTTGCTCCGTTAAACCATGGGACTCCGACCAGTCCCAGTACCATGTAAATGGCCATGCTGATGCCGCCCCATTTCCGTCCCAAGAGAACACCCGCTAGCAATACGGCAAAGGTTTGGCCGGTTAACGGCACCGGTGTGAATGGCAACGGCAGGCGAACCTGTGCCGCCAGACCGATAAGCGCGGCTACGCCTGCCGCCATGGCGATCTTCAGCGGCAGACTGGCGCGTGCGCGCCGGAGGAATACTTCCTGCCTCGATTTTTCCAGAACAGATGTTATTTGCATAAACTCTTCTTTCAGCAAGGACTTCTAAACTTTGGGTTTGCGTACGCCTATAAGCGCAATCTCGGCGTTGCGGTTGCAGTGCGGGCAAACTGTCTGCACTGTCAGTGCCTGGTTCATAACCCGCTCAATTACCGCCGAAATCATGGAATCAAGATTATCCAAGCGGTCGTCGAACATATCCAAGCGCTGCTGCAAGTTATCCAGCGTAGGGGGTTTGACACTTTTCGCCATGTTGCCCTCTTATACAAAGAATAGACACATTATATGAGAGGTTGTTTGTCTCTGTCAAAAGGTCTGCCTACACTTATTCTATGGTTTTTAACAGGTTGGCCATTTCAATGGCGGAGACGGCGGCGTCGAAACCCTTGTTGCCCATTTTGCTGCCGGCGCGCTCGATAGCTTGCTCCAAGGTATCGGCTGTTATTACGCCGTTAACGATAGATACGCCGGTTTGCAGGGTGACATGGGCAATGCCCTTGTTGAACTCGGAGGCGACATATTCAAAATGCGGTGTTCCGCCGCGGATGATAACGCCCAGTGTAATTATGGCGTCATACTTGTGCAACTGCGCCAGCCTGCCGGCCACCAGCGGTATTTCGAATGCGCCGGGGGTCCAGGCAGTATCAACATCTTCAGCGCTGACGCCATGCCGCGTGAGGGCATCCATCGCTCCTTCAAGCAGTTTGCTGCCAATAAATTCATTGAAACGGGAGATGACGATGGCGAACTTTAGTCCGCTGCCTACCAGATTGCCTTCAAATGTCTTAGCCATAAAGTCTCCTTATTTTGCATCTTTCTTACAAGCAGTTTTTTCCGTGCTCAGCAGATGTCCCATTTTTTTACGCTTGGTTTCGAGGTATCTGCGGTTATGCGGATTGGGTTTTGTCCGGATAGGAACGGTTTTAACGACTTTTAATCCGTAACCCTCCAGCCCTATCACCTTTTTGGGATTGTTGGTCAGCAGCCGGATGTCTTCCAGCCCCAGGTCGGCAAGGATTTGCGCGCCGATGCCATAATCGCGCAAATCGGCATCGAAACCCAGCCGGAGGTTGGCTTCCACAGTGTCCAGCCCTTTATCCTGTAGCGCGTAAGCGCATAGCTTGTTATGGAAGCCGATGCCACGGCCTTCCTGACGCATGTATAGGATAACGCCTCGTTTTTCAGCCGCAATGCGTTTCATGGCGATGCCGAGCTGCTCGCCGCAGTCGCAGCGCTGACTGTCGAAAACATCACCGGTCAGACATTCGCTGTGAACGCGCACCAGCACGGCATCACCGCTTTTTATGTCTCCCATTACCAGCGCCATGTGTTCGCCGTGGTCGGTGTCGCTTTTGTAGGCTATCGCCTTCCACTCACCCATTGGTGTCGGCAGTTTGGTCTCCGTCACCATATGAACCAGCTTTTCGTGCCGGCGGCGATAGGCAATCAGATCTTCAACGCTGATGATTTTGATATGGAGTTTTTTGGCCAACTGCTCCAGTTCCGGTAGCCGCGCCATGCTGCCGTCCTCATTCATAATCTCGCAGCAGACGCCAGCGGGATACAACCCGGCTAGCCGCGCTATGTCGACAGTGGTTTCGGTATGCCCCGCCCTGACCAGTACCCCGCCTTCACGCGCTCTCAGAGGAAAGATATGACCAGGCTTGGCGATGTCTTCAGGGGTGCTCTTGGGGTCGATAAGAACCTGAATGGTGCGGGCGCGGTCGGCGGCTGAGATGCCGGTGGTCACGCCGTATCTGGCTTCCACGGAAACGGTGAAGGCGGTGGAATGCACGGATGTGTTTTCAGATACCATCAGCGGGATTTTTAACTCATCCAGCCGTTCTCCAGTCATGGGGGCGCAAATTAGTCCGCGGGCATGGACAGCCATGAAATTAATGGCGTCTGGTGTGACTTTTTCGGCGGCCATGATGAAGTCACCCTCGTTTTCACGGCTTTCGTCGTCCACTACAAGCACGAACTTGCCGGCTTTAATATCGGCGATGGCTTCTTCGATGGTGGCGAAGCGCGCATGCGACTCGACATGTGGTGGAGATATGTCAGCCGGAAGGACGTCAATGTCAGGGAAGGCTTTCCTTACCGCTCTGAGGAATATTCCGCCCGGCTGTCGCTTCCCCCGTTTTATCAGAGACCAAGTGGAAGGATCAATCTTCAAGATTTCCGAGGCGAATCTTTTGTCACTGAGATCCCCTCGTTTTGTCTCAAGGATACGTACCAGGTGGCTTTTCTCAATATTCATACTTGGTAGATTAACACGTTGTATGAAAATTGTCAACAGAACGCCGCGGACACCAGCCGATATTTTTGAAAATTATCAACACATGGTCGGTGTAGCTGTGAAAACAATGAATGGGTGCGGTCGTTCGTTATCCAAAAACGAAGATGGGGAAATACTCAGGATTTGATAAAGCCGTGCTCTTTCAGGAAATCTTCGGTCAAGCCGCCTTTTTTCCCGATGCAGCGCTCGACATACTTGGCAATGATGTCTGCCTCCAGATTGACGGCGTCTCCCGCTCTGGCCTCGCCAAGGATGGTGTTATCCATGGTGAATTTTACGATTGATACCGTAAAAGAATGTTCGTCGTGCTCCACAACGGTAAGGCTGATGCCGTTTATGGCGATAAATCCCTTCGTCACAACGTAGCGCATAACTTCCGGTGGGGCGCCGATGCGGATTATCCGGGATTGACCAAGTGGGCTGATGGATATTATGCGGCCGGTGGCGTCAACATGCCCCTCTACCAGATGCCCTCCGATGCCTTTGGAAAGTGTCAGGGCGCTCTCAAGATTAACGCTGTCGCCGAGACGGAGCCTGCCAAGCGTGGTTTTGCTGAGTGTTTCCTCCATGACATCCGCGCTGAAGCTGGTATCGTTGAGCGCCGTTACGGTCAGACAGACCCCGTTGACGGCAATGCTGTCTCCGAGGGCAGCCTCCGTCAACACTTTACGGGCGCCAATGGTCAAACTGCCCCCGCTGGAGGAAATGATTTTACCGATCTCTTCAACTATTCCGGTGAACATTGCCTACACGCCGCCCTGATTTATTTGCTATATAGCCGGAAATAAGGACATCGCTTCCCATGGCGCCTACAGATACCCTGTCCAGCCTGAAAGCGTCCATGAGTCTGCTGGCGCCTGAGCCTTCCACAGGCGTTCTGGCGGCACCGCCGATGATGATAGGCGCTACGAAGGCATACACCTTGTCCACCAATCCCTGATCAAAGAGCGACCCGACCAGTATACCGCCGGCTTCCACCAGGATGCTGGTTATCTGTCGCTCCCCCAGCATTTTAAGCAATTTGTCCAGTTGTATTATGCCGTCATCGGATGGAAATTCCAAAATCTCCGTTTGCAGACCGGCGAAGGATGCCTTCTCGTGTGCTTCCGCCGGCCTGCCCATGACCAGTATGGTTTTTCCGGCTTCCTGAAATAGTTGCGCGTTTTGAGACGTGCGTCCCCTGCCGTCAATTACAATGCGCAGAGGTTGGTTTTTGCTGGTCCCGCCGCGTCCGCTGCTGCTGCGGGCGGTGAGGTGGGGATTGTCCGCCAGCACTGTGTTGGCGCCGGTCATGATGGCGTCTGAATTATGGCGCAGGCTGTGGGCGAATTGTCGCGATTCCTCATTGCTTATCCACTTGGAGTCGCCTGTGTGGGTGGCAATCTTGCCGTCCAGGCTCATGGCAAATTTGACCGTGACAAACGGCATTCCGCTGGTGATGTGTTTTGAATAGGCTTCAACCAGCTGTCGCGCCTGTTCTTCTTGTTCTCCAACGAAGGTTTTGATGCCGGCCGCCTCCAGTTCCGCCCGGCCTTTGCCGGATACCAGTGGGTTGGGGTCAATCATGGCCATATGCACTTGGCTGATGCCGGCCTCGATGATAGCTCTGGTGCATGGCCCGGTACGCCCGAAGTGGCAGCATGGCTCCATGGTGACGTACAGTGTGCCACCGCGGACTCTTTCGCCGCCGGCTTCAATGGCGGCAATTTCGGCATGTTGCTCGCCGGGGGGTTGGGTAAACCCCTGCCCCGCCACCTCGCCATTCCGTACCAGTACGGCGCCGACAGCCGGGTTGGGAGACACATTCCCTTGTGCCAGTTTGGCCAGCGCAATCGCCTGCTCCATGTAGTCCATAGTGCGCTCATTCTAAACGGTCTTTTTTGAAAGTGCAAATAAAAAAACAGGGACTCCGTAATACACGGAGTCCCTGTTTTGGATACGGGCTGAATTATGAGATGGTATAGACTACCTGTAGCGTAACGGTGACTTCTGTTTCACCGGGGGTGATAACTGTGTCAGAAGTTACAATGTTGGCATTGGCGGGTGATTCATAGTAGATGGTTCGCCACGGATTGGCGGTGGATTCGGCGATGTAGGCTGGTTTGCCCAGCTTGATTCCACCCAGCTTGGCAAGCTGTTTGGCGCGGGTGGCGGCGTCGGTCATGGCGGCTTCGCGGGCTTGCTCGCTATACTGCTCCGGTTTGTCCACGGTGAGCGTTACGCTGTTGATTCTGGTGTAATTCCCGCCTGCCGTTGCGGCGGCGTCGATAACCGCTCCGGCATTGGCGATACTGCGTACCTTTACGCTGATGGAATTGGAGACGCTGTAGCCGTCCAGATTTTGGTTGCCGGTATTCCGGTCATAGCTGTAAACCGGCGCGATATTGTAAGCCGTGGTCGCGATGTCCTTGTCTGACACTCCTTTGTTCTTGATGGCGGTCATGACCGCCGACATCGCTTCGGATGCTTGTCGCTGAGCCTCGGTTACGGTCTCTGCCTGTGCCTGTATTCCCATGGCTATTACCGCCATGTCTGGAGTGACGGTAACCTTGCCGACGCCAGTCACCCAGATGCCGGTATCTTGATTGGATCCGATTGGGACGGCTGCGCCACTGTCGCCGGTGAGCGCACTGCAAGAGGCGAGCCCGATGGTCAATGACAGTGCTGCCAGCATTGAAAGGAAAGGTATGGTTATTTTTTTCATATGTCCTCCTGTGCTGCTGAAATCATGTTGCGCATATTATAACGCACGCGGACACATTTAGTTAGTCACCGTCCTGATTAGCCATAATCGTGGCGCAGTAGTATAATCTGTTTTACATGGATGATGCTGTTGTAAAACTTAGGATAAAAGCTGCGGCTCGTGAAATAGCTATTACGCTGCTTATCGCGCTTGCGCTTTTTCTTGGTATCAGGATGACCCTGCAAAACGTCGAGGTCATCAGCGGGAGCATGATTCCGACGATGCCTGTTGGCGAACGGGTGCTGATTTACAAACTGGCGTATAAATTCGGACACGAGCCGCAGCGCGGCGACATTATCGTTTTCACCCCGCCGGAGCAGTTGCATTCCGATACTGATTATGTAAAGCGTGTCATTGGTTTGCCCGGGGAAACCATCACGATTCATAGCGGTAAGGTGACCATATCCAAGGTTGATGGTACGCAGATAACACTGGAAGAACCGTATGTTGCAGAGCCGCCCAATTATTCATTCGGGCCGTTCACGGTTCCAGAAGGCCATTACTTTGTGATGGGCGATAATCGCAACAAATCTGCGGACTCGCACAACGGCTGGACGGTGCCGCGTGAAAATATCGTTGGTCGGGCTTGGTTGGTCATCTGGCCGTGGAGTAATTTCGGGTCGACGCATAACTATGACTTTTATAAAGCCGGCACGGGGGTAAAATGACGGAAGCGGTACCTGTTAATCCTGAAGCGTTCTTCCGTCAGAGTGGGGCGGTGCTGGACGGGCATTTTTTACTTACTTCCGGCTTGCATTCGCCGGTATACTGGGAAAAATTCCGCATTCTCGAGCATCCCGAATACACGCAGGCGTTGTGCAGCATGATTGCCGGGTATTTTACGTCCCATGGTATTGAAGCAGTAGTCGGGCCTACCACCGGCGGCATCATTCTGGCCTACGAGGTTGCCAGACAGCTTGGTGTACGCTGTATTTTTGCGGAAAAAGAGGAAAGCGGCAGGCGCGCTTTCCGCCGCGGATTTATGCTGAAACACGGAGAACGCGTGCTGGTGGTGGACGATATACTGACTACCGGCAAATCCGTCTGCGAAGTCCTTGCTGCGCTGGCAGAACATCAGGCTGCTGTCGCTGGCGTCGCGGTGCTGGTCGATCGTTCTGAGCATGGACTTGATTTTGGCTGTCCGCTGTATGCCACCCTGCGTTCCGTCACTCCGGCCTATAAACCGGAGGAATGTCCCCTGTGCCATGCTGGTATCCCTCTGACCAAACCGGGTAGCAGCAAACAATCTCTCAAATAGTGGTGCTGTCTCGCGCACACCAGCGGGGATGGTAAAAAACCTAAAATAGCTTATACCTGCACTCTCAGATTTTTACCGTCAAAATTTTCCAACTAAATTGGAATTAGAAATCGGGAATTTGCACTTCGCCGGCCTTGTGGCACAAGATACTAAGCCTCGCTCATTTGCCAACTCCTGCACTTCCCTATGACCTCCAAACTCTTATCATGGAAAGTCCCTGCACGATTTTGAGAAAAACAGACACGGCAACATCTCACCACTTGGCAGCCATCTCAAATAAATAAAGAGCGGCGGACGGATTCAACCCGCCCGCCGCTCTTTATAACTATGATGGTATGGCTATACTTCCGTTTTCCACAGACCGTGCAGATTGCAGTAAGCGTAGATAGCAACAGGCTTGTCATCGCAGCAGCAGACTTTTATCACGGGTTCCTGCCCGACTTTAAGGTAGCGCTGTTTTCCGCCGTTTTCAGTTTCGATGTAAACAAAACTGATGTTATGTTCGCTTGTCATGGGATGTGGCACACTGCCAATCTCGATGACCAATGCGCTTCCGCAAGTGCAGCCGCATGGGCATTCTTCAGCTTTTTTGATTGCGGGGACGTGTTTTTCGTGAGAGGCGTCAACGGTATTGGGTACAAGTTCCGTCATTTTGTCGCCGCAGCACACCAATGGCGGACCTTTGTCGTAGATAAAACCGACCATGTTGCCGCAATGCTTGCAGATAAAGAATTTTTGGTTACCGCGCATTTTGTTTTCCTCCTTAATAATTGACTGCACGCAGTTCAAAGTAGGCCTGTGGGTGGTCGCAAACAGGACATACCTCTGGGGCGCTTTCGTTGTCAATGATATGGCCGCAGTTGCGGCAAATCCAAACAGATTTTGAATTTTTGGCAAAGACGGAGCCGGTCTCAATGTTGCTTAAAAGTTTGAGGTAACGCTCCTCATGCTCTTTTTCAATCGCGCCCACCAAATCGAATAGGAATGCGATGTCGGTAAAGCCTTCCTCGCGGGCCTCGACCGCCATTCGCCTGTACATTTCCGTCCACTCGCTGTTTTCGCCGGCCGCTGCCGCTTTCAGGTTTTCGGTGGTTCCGGGGACTTCACCGTTGTGGAGTAGCTTGAACCAAATCTTGGCGTGCTCCTTTTCGTTGCCGGCGGTCTCCTCAAAGAAGGCCGCTATCTGCTCGAAGCCCTCTTTTCTCGCTTTGGAGGCGAAGTATGTATACTTGTTTCTCGCCTGGGATTCCCCTGCGAACGCCTCCATGAGGTTTTTCTCTGTCCTGGTGCCTTTCAGATTTGCCATTTTTACCTCTCCTTTATTTGTTTTTTGTAATTTAGCAAGCAGTAGTTTTGCCGCATCTTGAGGGAAATCCGGGGCGGCGTTTTCGAGCATGGCTTCGAGCAGCCCGTGCACCTCGTCGCTTTGCGGGAGCATATAGCCTGCTTCTCGCAAGATGTCCTCAGCCATACGTAGATTGGATTTTGCGACAGCCTCGGCAAACTGTCTTGTCACCGCACTGCCCGAGGATGCGGCGACATGCTTCGAGATTTGTTCCTGGCGTACTTTGCTGAGCGCCAATCCACGCTGTGTCGAGCTGACAGCTTCCGTTTTTGGCTGCTGTGGCGGATAACTGTCGGGAACCATCGAAATAGCTCCGGATGGGCAGGATTTCACGCACTCCATGCAGCCAGGAATACATTTAGCCGCATCGATGATGCTGTTCTCAGTATTGGTCGCGCCTGTGGGACAAACATACAGGCACATACAGTCTTTTCCGCAAAGGCGGACATTTCTGTAAGCTGGCATCGCGTTATCTCCTTTCCACCTCGATGATTTTGAACTTTGGCACTTTGCAGACCGGACATATTTCCGGCGACGTGTCGCCTATGTAAATGAAGCCGCAGATGTCGCAAACCCAGACGGTTGTGTTCTCAAGCATCGCGTCCCCCTCTTTGGCGAAGCGGTCGAGCAGCGCTTTCATCATTATACTAACCTTTTCGCTCCATACCAAGGAGCGCATCGCCCCCCTGTCCGCGGCCGTTTTCGCGGCGGCGGTTGCGGAGGAGAAACCATCCGATAAATCTTCGTCAAGCATTTTTGCGGCGGCGTCCAGTGTGTTGCTTTCGGCAGCCGTTTTTGCCTTGAAATAATCGGCGATTTTGTTAAAAGCAGCCATTTCGTCCAAAAGGCGTTGTTTCTCACAGCCTTTGGCAAGACTGCTGCAAATCGCTGAGATTTCTCCCTGTGACAGCTCTTTAAGGTTTTCGGCGTGATTATCGTCTGCGTTTACAACCGGGAGCGGCGGCGGAGCATCTTCAAGCGGTTTGAACACGGACTTTGGCGCTCCGCACAGTGGGCACTTGAAGCCTTCGGGAACATCTTCCCATTTGGTTCCGGGGGCGATGCCCCTTTCCGTGATTCCTGCGGCTTCATCGTAAATATATCCGCAGATGGAACACTTGAGTCTTCGCACTGCTTTCTTTCCCTCCTGTTATGTAATGTTATTTTGTGTCCGTTAATATCAATCAGCCTTTATGTTTTTGATAGAAGTCCCTTAATGCTATTTTAGTTGTATCGTCAAGATAATTCCAGCGCACCTCCTGGATTGCGCCTTCAAGCGCCGAAAGCCGCATAATACAGGCCGACGGATCCCGTGCCAAAATACGCAGCCACGCTTTACGGCTGCCGACATTTTTTAATTCAGCAACAGTCGTAATCCCGATATCTGCAAGTTGTTTTTCCAGTTTTGCGGCAATGTTTGGCCGTGCCGAAAGTTCACCCATAAATGAGGCTCCTCCCGTCAAAATGCACTTTTTCTTCTTGGCTTTGGTAACGGCGTTACCGGCAGTAATTCTGCGATAACATCCCGGGACAGTTCAATATTGTCCATATCCAGCACATAATGTTCTTTTGCGCCGTCATAGGGGTGTCCCTTCTCGGCGCCGGACATCAATTTATCCAAGCAGGGCAGAATTTTGACAAATACTGTATTGTCGCAAACCAAAAGAAGGGGTTTGTCATTCACATAAACCATATATTCGCCGAACATCTTTCTATGCCGGACTATGCCCGTCCCTGCTATTTGTCCGCAGACATATTCGATAAAATCAACTGTGGTCGCCATTTTTTCCTCCTATGAGGCTACTGCCTGTATTCGCGTGGTCGGCCCCAAACCGGCCTATCCCCGCCGGAATTCTTTTTCCAGTTGCCCGGTTGGCAGGCACACTATGGTAGGCCTGCCGTGCGGACAGGCGTTGGGTAGGTCTGCCTGTTCAAGCAGTCGCAGCAGCTCGCGCATTTCCTCTGCGGATAATGACTGCCCGAATTTTACGGCGCTGTGGCAGGCGGTCAGGGCGGACAGCCTTTCCATGAACTGACTGCGTTCCTTTCCCGCGGTATCCAGTAGTTCGGTCAGCATGGCTTTCCAGTTTTTGTCTGCTAGCATGGCTGGTATGGTGCGCACCAGATAGGTGTTCGCCCCGAAATCTTCGAGATGGAAACCGTATTCGGCAAGCCCGTCGAGTCCCGCTTCCAGTATTACCGATTGAGCCGGTGTCACCTCCATGGTTTCTGGCGTCAGAAGTGCCTGTACCTCCGGTATGCCCTGTGTCTTTTCGCGGCGGAGTTTTTCGAATAATACCCTCTCGTGGGCGGCGTGCTGGTCGATCAGATACAGCCCGTCAGGTCCCTCCGCAATGATGTAACTGTTTCTGAACTGGCCGAGCAGACGCAGTGCCGGCAAAGTCATCTTTGGCGGGGGCAGTGGGGTGGTCTCTATAGCCGGAGTCGGATACAGGTAGCCATGCCGTTCAATCGGCGTATGGGGTTGCCGGTTGAAAATTTGCGGAAGCGGCGCGGTCTTGTAGATTGCCGACGCTTCGGATGCCCGCGGGACAGGTGTACTTTGCACCAGCGCCCGGCGCACCGCTTTTTGCACGGCGGAGAAGACGACTGACTCATCACGGAACTTCACCTCGCTTTTGGTGGGGTGGATGTTGACGTCTACGTCCTGCGGCGGCACCCATATGTTGACGACGGCAAGTGGATGCCTGCCGGTCATCAAAAGTCCGTGATAGGCTTCTTCCACGGCATAAACCAGACGGCGGCTGGTGACCCAGCGGCGGTTGACGAAGAGGTTGATAAAGCTGTTGTTTGCGCGGGAGATCGCCGGTCCGGCGGCCATGCCGCTTATCTTTGTGTCTCCACTGTCTTCACTGACCTCCAGCATCTCGCGCGCCACGTCAATCCCGTATACACTGATTATGGCGTCTTCAAGTCTGCCGCTGCCAGGCGTGCTCAAGGCGTTCCTGCCGTCAATAGCAAGGCTAAACTTCACTTCGGGATAAGCCAGAGCATAGCGGCTGATTACAGATGCGGTATGGGAATTTTCGGTCTGGCGCGACTTGAGGAATTTCAATCTGGCGGGAACGGATTGAAATAGCCCTGTGGCGCTGAAAGTGGTTCCAGGCGCGCGGCCTGCTGTAGCAGTGTTTATTTTTTTGCCGCCATTGATTTTAATCTGCATCCCGGCGGTGCTACCGGACGGACATGAAGTGACTTCCACATCGGCTACTGCTGCAATAGAGGGCAGCGCTTCGCCGCGGAAGCCCAGCGAATGTAGCGTGAACATATCCTCAAAGCGGCGAATCTTGCTGGTGGCGTGGCGCAGGAAGGCGGTTTCGAGTTCCGGAGTGGCGATGCCGCACCCGTCATCCGAGACGCGGATGAGTTCAAGCCCTCCGCCCTGTATCTCGATTGAAATCTGAGTGGCGCCGGCATCGATGGCATTTTCGACTAATTCTTTAACCACCGACGCTGGACGCTCAATAACCTCGCCGGCGGCGATGCGGGCGATGACATGTTCGTCCAACACTTGAATTGCCAAGATTTATTCTACCTTTTCCAGTTTTGCGAAACTGAGCAGCAGCTTCTTGACCCCTACGTCCTTGAAGGCCACGATCGCCTCCATATCGCCGCGCACAGGATGGGCGCTGATGATGACGCCTTCGCCGAACTTAGTGTGTCGCACCGCATCTCCTGCTTTTAGTTCGGTGAGTTCCTGGTTTACGTCGACATCCGGTTCCGCCTGCAGTTCGACTTCCCTGCGATGCAGTTTTACCTGCTCCGCTTTCCACGGGCGGGCGCCTGAGGTGAGTGAATCGGGGATGTCCTTGAGGAAGCGTGACGGAGCGTTGACATTTGAAGACCCCATCATGGCACGGCGGAAGGCACGCACCAGATACACGCGGCGTCTGGCGCGGGTAATGCCAACGTAGCATAGCCGGCGCTCCTCTTCCATTTGGGCGGGGTCGTCGAAGGAGCGGATATGCGGCAGGATGCCTTCCTCCATGCCGGCGATAAACACGACTGGAAATTCCAACCCCTTGGCCTGATGCAGTGTAATCAGGGTGACGGCGTCTCCGGACTCACTCAGCCCGTCTACATCCGAAACCAGCGCTATACCTTCCAGCAGCGCTGGCAACGCTTCGCCGGGCGGCAGGTCGTTATAATCCTGCGCCACACCGCGCAGCTCCATGACGTTGTCGAGGCGGTCTTCGCCGTCGGGCATGGCTGCAAGATATTCCTGAAAACCGGTGCGGTTAATGACGCGGTCAAAGAGCTTCAACAGAGGTAGCTCCGCGCTCTGCTTTCTGAATTCTTCTATCATTCCGTGAAAATCTGACAGCAGTTTGGTGGTGCGCGGATTGAAGAGGGGTTTTTCGGTAAGATTCTCTGCCAGCTCATGTATGGCGGCGTAGATTGAAATCTCGCGGCTTCTGGCCCAAGCTGAGAGGTCGGCTATGGTGCGCTCGCCGATGCCGCGCGTTGGCACGTTGATGATACGCATCAGGCTGATGTCATCAGCCGGGTTCTGGATAATGCGCAGATAGGCGATGACGTCTTTGACCTCTTTGCGTTCGTAGAAGCGCGTGCCGGCCACCAGCCTGTAGGCGGTGCCGTAGCGGATGAATGCCTCTTCCAAGGCGCGGGACTGGGCGTTGGTGCGGTACATCACGGCAATCTCGCCAAGTTTGGCTTCCCCGCGCCCGGCCAGCTTCTCGATTTCATTGGCCACGAACTGGGCTTCCTCGGCTTCGTTGTAGGCCTCAGCCAGCGTAACCGGTGCGCCCTGCTCGTTCTCGGTGAAAAGCTGTTTGAGCTTGCGTTGCCGGTTGGCCGCAATCACTGCCGAGGCGGCATCAAGGATGGTTTTGGTGGAGCGGTAGTTCTGCTCCAGCATGATGGTTTTGGCATCTGGGTAATCTTTTTCAAAATTGAGGATGTTGCGCAGGTCGGCGGAGCGCCATGAGTAGATGGACTGGTCGGGGTCGCCCACCACGCAGAGGTTACGGTATTTGCCGGAGATGAGTTTAACCAGTTCGTATTGCACCAGATTGGTGTCTTGGAACTCGTCCACCATGACGTGAGTGTAGCGCGCCTGATAACTATCCAGCACATCTTTATGCTTGCGGAAAAGCTCGACGGTGCGCATCAGCAGATCGTCGAAGTCAAGCGCGTTTGAGGTTTTCAGCAGTTCCTGATAGCGCTCGTAAACGCGTCCGCATAGTTCTTCGAAATAACTGCGGCCAAGTTTTATGTAATCCGCGGGCGCCAACATCTGGCTCTTGGCCTGCGAAATCTGGTTCAGGACGGCATTTGGCGAGTGCTGCTTGGGGTCGAGATTGAGCGCCAGCATGGCGCGCTTGACCAGCGAGACCTGGTCATCCTGGTCATAAATCACGAAGCCGGTATCTATTCCGATGGTTTTGCCGTCAATGCGCAGGATGCGGGCGCAGATGGCGTGGAAGGTACCCATGGTTATGTCGCGCGCGGCGGACTGAGCTAGCACAGACAAGCGTTCCTGCATCTCTTTGGCGGCCTTGTTTGTGAAGGTCACGGCCATAATATGACGCGGACTTACACCGCACACCTTTGCCAGATAAGAAATGCGGTGGGTGATGACGCGGGTTTTGCCGGAGCCAGGGCCGGCCAGTATCAGCACGGGTCCTTGAATGGTTTCGACGGCTTCTTTTTGGGCTGGGTTGAGGCCTGAGAGTATGTCGGTCATAGGGCTCAATTATAACATTCGGGGAGACTTCTTTGCTTGATTCAGTACCAGTCCATCCTGGAGGTCCGCTGCGGCGAGGACGAAGGAGCTGGAGGTGGTGGGGTGGCATCGAGGTGTCGCTTTGGATTGCGGAACAAGTCCGCAATGGCATTAAAAAGCCGCAACGACAATAAAAAAATGGCACGGACTACGCGTCATCAGAAAGACAGCAGGGCGGACAGTTTCGCCAGAATTTCCTCGACGGCGGCATTCGGAATGGTGGAAATCAGTTCCGCTTTGCGGGCGCGCCAGTCAAGACATTTCACCTGATCCGAGAGTACCGCGCCAGATACCGCGATCCCTTCGGGCAGTCGCACTTCGAAAGGGTAGCCCTTTCGCTGGTTGGTAATCGGACACAACAGTGCCAGGCCGGTTTTTTCATTGTAGCTTGCCGGAGAGAGCACCACCGCAGGGCGGCGTCCTGACTGCTCATGACCGGCCTGCGGGTCCATATCAATCCAGACGGCATCGCCGCGCTCGGGCACGTAAGGGCGGGAAGTTACCACGCCTCACACCCGACAGCGCCACCGGTTTCTGTCTCGCGGTGCAGATTCTCATGGGTTATTTCAGCCAATAGTTTATCAAGTGCAGGCACGGAAAAGGGCTTGATTACCACTGCGCCGTCGGTCAGCGACAACTCTACGTCCGTCTCATGCCTGATACCGACTTCTTTGGCGAAGGAGTGCGGGATTCGTACCGCCAGACTGTTGCCCCATTTGCCGATGCGTGATTTCATAATGGCCTCCGATGTATATACAATAAGGATACAACGGTGGGGAATGAGTGTCAAGCAGTACTGAATTTATATCAAAGCTTTGGGGACATTTTCGCGGAGAATTCTAAAAGGTATTGGTATTATTTATGGGATGCGAGCAGGTCAGTATAGAAAAATTAACTGTTATATGAAATACTTTTGACGGACTCACTATATTTTACATCTTTAACGGCTATGAATTTCTTGGTTGCTGTTCCCCAAACTTTCATTGTGCTATTTATGCATAGTCCAATATCAGCCGGCAGAAATTTTGTCTGAGAAAAGGCTTCGTTAAAAACATCAGCGACTGCTTTGCGATGATTGGAAAATTCTTCCCCGAATTCAGATATTACACATAGCGCAGGTCGTATTTGTTCCACAAGCTTAGCAACGCCTAATCTTCCAAGATGATTTTCATAATAGTAAGCGCACACCTGCCACACCGTTTTGATTTCTCCCCCATTCTTCTGATATACTACTGGACAATTGGATTGGATTCCCGCACTTTAAGTCAGTCCAGAGAGGCTGGTAAGGGGGATGAGCATGGTGCACTGTAACCTCTTGCCGGCAGAATGGCGAGAGGTTTTATTTATGTCAGCAAAGGTCATCATGACCGCCGATGAGATGCGGCGCTCGCTTGCGCGCATGGCACACGAGATTGTCGAGCGCAACCGCACCATTGAAAACATCGTGCTGGTTGGTATGCACACCCGCGGTTTTCCGTTGGCGGTGAGACTGGCCGCCAATATCACCTCTTTCGAAAAAATAGATGTTCCCGTTGGCGCGCTGGACTTCTCGCTTTACCGCGATGACCTGCCGGCACGCAGCCTGCAGGTAAAATCCACCGCTATTCCGGGTAGCATCGCTGGCAAGGTGGTGGTGCTGGTGGACGATGTGCTTTACACTGGGCGCTCGGCGCGCGCCGCTATGGATGCCCTTATCGATCTCGGCCGCCCGGAAGTGATTCAACTGGCGGTGCTGGTGGACCGCGGCCATCGTGAGCTTCCTATCCGCGCCGATTATGTCGGCAAGAACATTCCGTCCGCGAAGGACGAGGACGTGCAGGTGTGTCTGACGGAGGCGGACGGCGCGGACGAGGTCAGGATTGTGAGGGAGGAGGATTGATGTCGGGTAAGGAAACGGTGTCTCAGGCGGGTGAGTCCGTAGCGTGGCGGCATCATCACGTATTGGATGTGGATGATTTCAGTACTGCCGAAATAGAGCTGGTGATGCAGACCGCTGACGCCATGAAGGACGTGCTCTCCCGCCCGATCAGAAAAGTACCCGCTCTGCGCGGTAAAACAGTGTTCACCGTGTTCTACGAAGCCAGCACGCGCACGCGCGGCTCCTTCGAGGCGGCGGCAAAAAATCTCTCCGCCGACGTGGTCAATATTACGGCGCAGTCGTCCTCTGTAACCAAGGGTGAGAGTCTGATAGACACCCTCAACACTCTTGAAGCCATCGGCGCCGATATAATTGTGATGCGGCATCCGCTGTCCGGCGCGCACTACTGCGCCGCGCCCTATGTCAAAGCCAACTTGCTTAACGCCGGCGACGGCTGGCACGCCCATCCCACTCAAGCGCTACTCGACCTGTACACCATGCGTCGTCACAAGATGAGCGTCAATGGCCTCAAGGTCGCTATCGTCGGCGATATAAAACACAGCCGCGTGGCGCATTCCAATATCTGGTGCCTGAGCAAAATGGGGGCGAAAGTGACCCTGTGCGCTCCGCCGACTTTGCTGCCGGCTGGGATGGATGATCCGCAAGGCCGTTTCCCTGATGTTAATGTCACCACCGACATCAACGCGGCGCTTCAAGATGCCGATGTGGTAATGTGTCTCAGGCTGCAGAAGGAGAGAATGCAGAGCGGGCTACTGCCGGGGCTGCGCGAATTTACCAGCGGCTACCAATTGAACAAAGAGCGGCTGGCGCTGGCAAAGCCGGACGCCATCGTGATGCACCCTGGGCCGGTGAACGAGGATGTAGAACTTGCTGGCGACGTGCTACACGGGCCGCGCTCGATGGTAAACGAGCAGGTGGCCAACGGGGTGGCGGTGCGCATGGCGTTACTGTATCTGTTGTCTGGGAGTAAAGAGCTATGAATGATTTGATTATCAAAGGTGGGCGCGTTATCGACCCGTCGCAAAATCTGGATGATATTACGGATGTCCTCATTTCCGCAGGCAGGGTCGAGAGCATCGGCGGGAACATGCCGTCAGAGGCCGAAGTTATTGATGCGCGTGGAAAGGTTGTCTGTCCGGGTTTCATAGATCTGCATTGCCATCTGCGCCAGCCGGGTTATGAGCAGAAGGAGACGATTGCCACCGGGGCGCGGGCGGCGGCGCGCGGTGGTTTTACCACGGTGTGCTGTATGCCCAATACCAGTCCGGCGATGGACAACCTGGCTATTGTCGAATATGTCAAAACCATCGCTGAAAAAGAGGCGGTGGTGCGTGTGCTACCTGTAGGATGCATTACCCGCGGCAGAAATGGGGGAGAGCTGGCCGATATGCAGGAAGTGGCGGGAGCGGGCGTGGTGGGTTTCTCGGATGACGGAAGTTACGTGAATGACCCGCGGTTGATGCGCCGCGCCATGGAATACAGTCTGCCAACCGGGCTACCGATTATCCAGCACTGTGAGGATCCATCCCTGTCGGCTGATGGGGTGATGAATGATGGTATCATCGCCACCCGGCTGGGGCTGTGTGGTGTGCCCAATGCCGCCGAAGAGGTTGCGGTTGCCCGCGACATTATTCTGGCTGAACTTACCGGAGCGCGACTGCACATCGCGCATGTAAGCACCGCAGGTTCCGTAGAGCTGATACGCCAGGCAAAAAAACGTGGGGTAAAAGTCACTTGCGAGGCCACACCGCATCATCTCACCATGACCGAGGAGCGGGTGCTGGGTTACAACACCAATGCCAAAGTCAATCCGCCGCTTCGCACGCGGAATGATGTTGACGCGCTTATCGAAGGCCTGAAAGACGGCACCATCGACATCATCGCCACCGATCATGCCCCGCACACCCTGAATGACAAACTGTGCGAGTTTGGCAATGCCGCCAGCGGCATCTCTGGGCTGGAGACTGCGCTGGGGAGTCTGCTGGCACTTGTGCATTCCGGCAAGCTGGAATTGTCGCTTCTTATCGCCAAGCTGACGGCGGAACCGGCGAAAATCCTGGGCAAGCCGTTTGGGATGCTGGCGGTTGGTGCGGCGGCCGACATCACCATCATCGACATGGACGCGGAATGGGTGGTGTATGCAGGGAAGTTTGCTTCCATGGGCAAAAACACGCCGCTTGACGGCGAAAAGCTGAAGGGCATGGTTATCGCAACCATATTCGGGGGAAAAATTGTTTATCAGGAATGATGAGCAAAAGAATCTTAATCTCCCTTTTGTCGGAGTAATAAAATCAGGATGAAGAATATGATAAAACGCGCCATATTAATGCTACAGGACGGATCCATATACGAAGGCGAGAGCTTCGGTGCCGACTGCGACGCCGTCGGCGAGGTGGTATTCAACACCTCGATGGCTGGCTATCAGGAGATGCTGACTGACCCCTCCTATGCTGGGCAAATCGTGATTCCCACATATCCCCTAATCGGCAACTATGGTATCAATGAAATTGATGCAGAATCATCGCGCATACAGGTCAGGGGCTTTGTAGTGCGCGAAAATTGTGTCGAACCCAGTCATTATCTCAGTCGGCAGCCGATTGGAGACTATCTGGCTGGAGCAGGTGTTCCTGGCATAGTCGGACTGGATACACGCGCTATCACGCGCAAGCTGCGTGATTGTGGGGTGATGATGGGAGTGCTGACCTCTACTCGCACGCCGCAGGAAGCCGCGGAAATACTGGCGAACGCGCCCGGCTACGACACCATCGATTTAGCCAGAGGGGTTTCCACGGGAGAGCCGTATGAGTTAAATCCGGAGGATGGCGAAAGCCGCAGGAACATTGTGGTGGTGGATTACGGCTGTAAGTATAACGTTCTGCGCATCCTGCGTTCACTGGGCTGCAATATCCGCGTGGTACCCTGCACGACCAGTGCAAAGGATATTCTGGCATATAAACCGGACGGCGTGTTGCTGTCTCCCGGACCTGGCAATCCGGAACTGCTGGACTATGCGGTTTATGCCATCCGGGGGCTGATTGGATTCGTGCCCATCATGGGCATTTGCATGGGCAATCATCTTGTCGCGCGCGCTTTCGGCGGAAGGAACTTCAAGCTCAAGTTCGGCCACCGCGGCGGCAATCAACCGGTGAAAGATCTTGCCACAGGGCATATCTATATCACCGCCCAGAACCACGGCTACATAGTGGATCCGGACGGCATAGGGGATGGGCTGGAGGTGAGCCATGTCAACCTCAACGACGACACGGTGGAGGGTTTGCGCCACAAAGATCTGCCGATTTTTACCATCCAGTATCATTCTGAGGCATCGTCGGGCCCACTGGATGCTCTGTACTTGTTCAACCAGTTTATGCAGATGGTAGATAAAGAGAAAAAGTAAACCGACATTGTCATTGCGATATTGCGTATCAACCGAAGCAATCTCTATGAAGTGATGGAGGGGTTTTGAGGATGTTACTGTTTTACTTGTGGAGATGAGGTGGATTGCTTCGATCTCGCTACGGCAGGACGCTCGCAATGACGGAGGGAAAATTCATGCGCATAGTGGATAAGGAGAAAAAGTAGTTGATTAATAAACCTGAAAAAGTACTCATCATCGGTTCCGGCCCCATCATCATCGGGCAGGCGGCCGAGTTCGATTATGCTGGCACGCAGGCTTGCAAAGCCATGCGTGAAGAGGGTGTAATCTCCGTGCTGGTGAACTCCAATCCCGCCACCATCATGACGGACGAAGATATTGCCGATAAGGTGTATGTCGAGCCACTGACCGTCGAGATGCTCACTCGCATTATCGAGAAGGAGCGCCCGGACGGACTGATTCCCACGCTGGGCGGCCAAACAGGGTTAAACCTGGCTGTCGCGCTGGCGGATGCCGGTGTGTTAGAGAAATACAACGTCAAGGTGCTCGGCACCTCGATTGAAACCATTCGTACCGCCGAAGATCGGGAGTTGTTCAAGAACTTGTTGATCAGTATTGGTGAGCATGTGCCGCCTTCTGCAACGGTCAACACCATTGAAGACGCCCGCAGTGTCGCGCGTGAAATCGGTCTGCCAGTGGTAGTGCGCCCATCGTTTACTCTCGGTGGCACCGGCGGCGGCATGGCGCACACCTGGGAGGAGCTGGACAGCATAGCCTCGGGCGGCCTGATGGCTTCCCCCACGCATCAGGTTCTGATCGAGCGCTCAGTGGCTGGATGGAAGGAAATTGAGTATGAGGCAATGCGCGACGCGGCCGATACCTGCATCGCCATCTGCAACATGGAGAATATCGATCCTGTGGGCGTCCACACTGGCGATAGCATCGTGGTGGCGCCTAGCCAGACCCTTACCAATAAGGAATGCCAAATGCTGCGCACGGCCTCTTTCAAGATTATCCGCGCATTGAAAATAGAGGGCGGCTGCAATATCCAGTTTGCCCTTAATCCGCAAAGCAACGAATATGTGGTGATTGAGGTAAATCCGCGCCTCAGCCGCTCCTCCGCCCTCGCCAGCAAGGCGACCGGGTATCCTATAGCGCGGGTGGCGGCCAAGATTGCCATTGGCAGGCGGCTGGATGAGATCACTAACGCCGTTACCGGCAAGACACGGGCTTCCTTCGAGCCGGCACTGGATTATCTGGTGGTCAAGATACCGCGTTGGCCGTTCGATAAATTCGCTTCTGGCGACCGGTTGCTGGGCACCCAAATGAAGGCCACCGGAGAGGTGATGGCCATTGATCGTTCGTTTGAGGCGGCGTTGGGTAAGGCGGTGCGTTCATTGGAATTCGGCAAAAAGACGTTGCTATGGGAAGACCCGAAATGGACAGAGAGCAGTCCCCCCGATTTCCCCATGGAGCCGACCGATCTCAGGCTGTGGTCCATCATGGCGGCACTCCGGCGCGGTGCCAGCCCTGAATCCATTGCCCAAAAAACGAAAATAGACCTGTGGTTCCTGAACAAGATGCGTAACATCGTGAACATGGAAAAGCGACTGCTGTCCGAACCGCTCAGTTCGGAGTTAATGTTGTCTGCCAAGCGCATAGGATTCTCGGATGTGATGCTGGGAACCCTGGCTGACCGCCTGCCGGAGCAGGTGCGCCAAATGCGTCGCGAGTGGGGCATCCGGCCGGTATACAAGATGGTAGATACCTGCGCCGCCGAGTTTGACGCCGCCACATCCTATTTTTACTCGACATACGAAGCGGAAAACGAAACGGTTACATCCCTTGGCAAAAAAGCCCTTGTCATTGGCTCCGGTCCTATCCGCATCGCGCAGGGGATTGAGTTTGATTACTGTTCGGTACATGCGTCATGGGCGCTGCAGAAGGCAGGGTATCAGTCCGTCATGGCCAATTCCAACCCGGAGACGGTTTCGACTGACTTCGATACCTCCACCCGTCTGTACTTCGAGGCTCTCGACCAGGAGAGCATCCGCGATATTCTGGAGAATGAGGCTGCGGGCGAAGACGGCGAAATTCCCTGCTCTATCGTACAGTTTGGGGGCCAGACGGCTATCAATCTTGCCGAGCCGCTTCACCGAGCCGGTATGCCCATTATCGGTTCCAGTTCCGAAACCATTGATATGACTGAAGACCGCGGCCGTTTTGAGGCGTTCTTGGCAGGGCTGGGTATTCCACAGGCACCATGTGCCGCTGTTTCCAGCATCGATGAAGCTCTGAACGTGTCTAAACTCATCGGCTACCCGCTGGTGGTGCGTCCCAGTTACGTGCTGGGCGGGCGCGCCATGGAGGTTGTGCATGACGAGAGTGAACTGGCGCGCTATATGAAAACCGCCGTAGAACTGGATACCGGCCGTCGTATTCTGATTGACAAATATCTCCAAGGTAAAGAGTGTGAAGTTGACGCCGTCGCCGACGGCGAGACGGTGTTTATTCCCGGCATCATGGAGCATATTGAGCGCGCCGGTGTGCATTCCGGTGATAGTATGGCGGTTTATCCGCCGCAAAATCTGTCGCAGGCTGAAATCGCGGCGATCGTTGACTACTCAGTGCGCATTGGCATCGGATTGGGCGTCAAGGGGTTGATGAACGTCCAGTTCGTGGTGGTAAAACAGGACGGCGAGTCCAAAATTTATGTTCTTGAAGTCAACCAGCGGTCCTCGCGCACCATCCCGTTCATCTCCAAGGTGACAGGGGTGCCGATGGTGGATCTGGCGGTCGGCGTCATGCTGGGCCGTAGCCTCAAGGAGCATGGGTATGTCAGCGGACTGTATCCGGCGCGGGACTTGGTGGCCATCAAGGCGCCGGTGTTTTCGATGTCCAAACTGACAGGAGTGGATACCTATCTCGGTCCGGAGATGAAGTCCACCGGGGAGGTGATGGGGCTTGACCATAATTTTGAAGCGGCATTGGGAAAGGCTCTGGCGGCGGCGGGAATGATGCTTCCGCACAAGGGCAAGCTGCTGCTTTCAATCGCCGACCGCGACAAGCCGGAAGCCTTGCCTGTCATCCGCCGGCTGTACGCGCGGGGATACAGCTTTTTTGCCACCGAAGGCACTGCGGCCATGATAGAAGCCGCGGGCATGCCGGTCAAGGTTATCACCAAAAAATTGGCGGAAGGTCATCCCAATGTGCTGGATGTGATTCGTGACGGCACCGTGGACGGGGTGCTGAATACGGTTACTGGCGTTAGGGCGGCACTGCGAGACGGATTCGAGATCCGCCGTGCGGCTGCTGAAAAACGGGTGCCATGCTTCACCTCACTTGATACCGCTGCGGCGCTGGCTGATGTACTGGCAGACGGCAGTCAGTCTTTCAGCGTCAAGACGCTGGCGGAATATCGCAAAGACGAAAGCATGGCTTGATAATTATGTCAAATATAGTCAGCCCGATACAGATACAGGCCACGGTTACATGCAGTACTCATGTCGCCGAAGGAATTTATCTTGTGGAACTGGAGTCGCCACAGATAGCGGCAAAGGCTCGTCCGGGGCAGTTCGCCATGCTGAAATGCGGCGGCGGAGCCTTTCTCAGGCGTCCTCTGGGCATTCACCGCGTCAGCGGTGACAGAACAAAAGTATCGTTCCTGTTTGCCGTTGTCGGCAAGGGAACGGAATGGCTGTCCGAAATCAGGGCTGGGGACACTGTTGATATACTCGGCCCGCTTGGCAATGGATTTACCATCGACAGTTGCTCGAAATCGGTTCTGCTGGTGGCAGGGGGGTTGGGTATTGCGCCGTTGGTTTTCCTGGCCGAGGAGGCACAGGCAAGCGGGTTAAGTGTCAATCTTGCCTATGGCACCGCTGGCGCGGCGCGCTACGATAAAGCACTGCTTCCCGGGGTAGCTCGGCTGCTGGAATATACCGATGATGGCAGCTATGGAAGGCAGGGATTGGTGACCCAATGCATTCCCGAATTTATCGGTGATGTCGGACAAATATTCGCCTGTGGTCCTCTGCCGATGTATCGGGGACTGGCAAAACATGATCTGGCGGGGATACCGGTGCAGGTTTCGCTGGAGACGCGCATGGCGTGCGGGCTGGGCGTATGCTATGGCTGTGGCATAAAAACGAAGTCTGGACTCAGGCAGGTATGCAATGATGGCCCGGTGTTCGATATGGATGAGGTGGTTTGGGACGAACTCCGGTAAAGGGTTACTTCCTCTCCTGAATCAGGGAGAAAAATTCCGCTCTGATAGTGGCACGTTTGCGGAAAGCGCCTCTGAGCGCCGATGTTATCACGCTTGAACCCGGTTTCTTGATGCCTCGCATCACCATGCACATGTGTTCCGCCTGAATAACCACCGCTACCCCGTCAGGGTTCAATCCATCGTTGATGGCATCGGCGATCTGTGTGGCCAAGCGCTCCTGTATTTGGGGGCGGCGCGAAATACACTCAACTACCCGTGCCAGCTTGCTGATGCCTACCACACGCCCCTCAATATTGGGTACGTAGCCGATATGCGCCACTCCGTAGAACGGCAGCAGGTGATGCTCGCACATGGAATAAAAAGGAATGTCCTTGAGGATGATCAGTTCACGGTGCCCCAGTTCATAGCCGACTTTCAATTCCTCAAGGGGATCCTGATGCATGCCGGAAAACAGTTCACTGTACATTTCGGCGACGCGGCGCGGAGTGTCTATCAGTCCCTCACGTCCCGGGTCCTCGCCGATGGCGACAATCATCTTGCTAACGGCTTCGCGGATAGCTTTTTCGTTCATGTACGTTTACCTTAACTCCAGCCCAGCGCTTTTTCGATGGCAACCATGTCGGACGGCAGCTTCAGAATATCTGGGGCGTTTTTGATGGCGGTGTCGGGGTCTTTGAGTCCGTTGCCGGTAACGATGCACACCACTTTAGCGCTTGACAAATCATACCCCTCCCGTAAGAGCTTCAACAGTCCGGCAAGTGGGGCGGCGGAAGCCGGCTCGCCGAATAGCCCCGCTTTTTCAGCCAGCAGGTGATAGGCGGTCAGGATTTCATCATCGGTAACCATGTCAATCAAGCCGCCTGATTCGTCACGCGCGACCGCGGCCTTCTGCCATGAGGCGGGGTTGCCGATGCGGATGGCGGTGGCCAGCGTCTCGGGCTTCTCGATGGGATGTCCCAGCACGATAGGGGCGGCGCCGGCGGCCTGAAAACCCATCATCCTGGGGCGTCTTGACGCCTTGCCCAGCTTGTGATACTCCGTGAACCCCTTCCAGTAGGCGGTGATATTGCCGGCATTTCCCACTGGGATAAAAAGGAAATCCGGCGCATCCCCGAGCGATTCTATAATCTCAAAAGCGCCGGTTTTCTGTCCCTCGATACGATAGGGATTGAGGGAATTGACCAGCGTTACCGGGTGTTTGGAGGTAAGTTCGCGCACCATGTTCAGCGCCTGATCAAAGTTGCCTTGTATCGCGACGATTTTGGCTCCGTGCATTATGGCCTGCGCCAGTTTACCTAACGCAATCTTGCCGTCGGGAATGAGAATGATGGTTTGCATCCCTTGGCTGGCGGCATAGGCAGCGGCAGAAGCGGAAGTGTTGCCGGTGGAGGCGCACATGACCGCCTGACTGCCTTCTTCTTTAGCCTTGGCGATGGCCATTATCATGCCGCGGTCCTTAAATGAGCCTGTGGGATTGCACCCTTCCAGTTTGAAATAAAGTTCGGCGCAACCAGTCAACTTTTCTAACGCCGGTGCGCGCACCAGTGGGGTGTCGCCCTCCCCCAGTGTGAACAAGGGTGTTTGGGAAGTTACCGGCAGATATTCTTTGTACTTGAACAGCAGTCCCTGTTTTGCCATTTAATCCTCTACGCGTATGAAGTTATGAGCCTCTTTTACGACGGACATTTTCCTGAAGTCGCTGAAGGCTGCCTGCACGGCGGCCTCTCTGGCGGCATGGGTCATGATGACAATTTCGACGGTTCGGCCAGGCTCGCTTTTCTTCTGAATAAGTGATGCGATGCTGATATCATGAGCTCCCAGCGTGTGGGCAATTTGCGCCATCACTCCCGGGCGGTCTTCAACACCAATGCGGATGAAATATTTGGTTACAATTTGCGCCATGGGCTTTATGCCCTTTTTTTCATCCGTCTGCCAGGCTGTTGCCGATTGTCCTGAAAGCATCTGGCGTGCTACGGTTACGACGTCTGCGGCTACGGCAGAAGAAGTCGGCAGGGCACCGGCGCCCTTGCCGGTGAAGGTCACCTGTCCGGTAAGATCGGCGTCCACCAGCACAGCGTTGTAAACACCATCCACTTTGGCCAGAAAGCTGTCAGCGGGAACGAAAGCTGGGTGCACTCGCACTTCGATTTCAGCATCGGTCTGTTTGGCGATGGCCAGCAGTTTTATGGCAAAACCGAGTTCCCTGGCATACTGAAAATCGCGCCGTGTCAGTTTCGAGATGCCGTCGTGGTATACCTGTTCTGGGTGCACTCGGCTGCGGAAGGCCAGTGTCGCCAGTATGGCAATCTTGTAAGCGGCGTCAATGCCATCAAGGTCGTTGCGCGGGTTGGATTCAGCATATCCCAGTTTCTGTGCCTGCGCCAGCGCTGTGGCAAACTCGGTGCCATCCCTGGCCATAGTGCTGAGAATGAAATTGGTAGTGCCGTTGATGATAGCATAGATGCCGCTTACGCGGTTGGCTATCAGATCGCGCTGGAAAGGAGCAATCAGCGGTATGCCGCCGCCAACCGAGGCTTCGTATCGCAGATTTACGCCGTTCTGCGCCGCCAGCGACAGCAGCTCCGCGCCATGTTTGGCGATGACCTCCTTGTTGGCGGTTATTACATGCCTGCCGGTCTTCAGCGCGCGTTTCTGATACTCGAAAGCGGGATGCTCCCCGCCGATAAGTTCAATGACAATGTCGATGCCGGGGGTATTGAAAAACTCTTCCTCATCGGTGGTAAACAGGGAGTCATCCATGGCCTGCGCCTGCGGCTTTTCCAAGTCAACCGGTATGACCTTTATTTTTCGCAGCACAACTGGGCATCCGATTCTTTCGGAGAGCAGATTGGCCCTTTCGGTCAGAACACGTGCCACCTGCCCGCCGATGACTCCCAGCCCCATGAGGCCTATGCCGACAGTTCTGTTTTCCATATGCGGCTACCTGCTGGCCTGTGCTACTGCAAATGCTCTCTTTTCTGTGTCCAAGTGGTTAATCATTGTATCCGCGGCTGCTTCTTGCAGCTCACTCATCCAGTCGTTGAAAAACTTGCCGATCAGGTAATCCCTGTCTTCTTCCGTGGTGTCTGCGATTTCGCTGCTCAACACCTTGAACAGCCATACGCCGCCAGTGGTGGTTTGAGAGGCGTCTTTGATGGGAGAGCTGACGGTGCCTACAGGGTTGGATGTATCCATTGCGAAATCCTTGAAAACGTCGCTGTCGGCAGCCGATACCCAGCCGAGGTCTGCCCCGGACATATCATTCAGCTTTTGGGAATACTCCTTCGCCAGTGTGTCGAAGTCTTCTCCGGCGTCTAGGCGTGCCTTTATCTCTTCGGCTTCTTCGATGCTACCGAGAAGGATGCCGGATACGTGTGCCAGCGAGTTGTCCTCGTTGCGCTCGATAATCTTTATTAGCCAGTAGCCGCCCTGCTTGCTACGGTCTGCGTCATCGAACGTACCCCACACCCCAGGTTCAAGTTCAAAGATTGCGTCATCAAACCCGGCTGTGCCCAGTTGGTAGTCAAAAACGCCGTTGGCATGCAGCCCGAGCGCGCCGCCGTTTCCGCTGGTGGTGCTGTCCAGTGAAAATAAGGCCGCCAGTTCGGCGAAGTCGGCGCCGGCATTCAGCTGGGCTTTTATGCTTTCCAGTTGCCGCTGGCTTTCAAGGAATATGGCGATGACATCGCGAGTGTCTCCGGAATCGGGAACCTGCGGCCCGAAATGCTCGTCCTGCAGCTTTTCACTCAGCAATGCCATTTCTAGGATGTCCCTGACCGCCTGACTGCGCGGCAGAAAGTACGCTCTCCTAAGTTTGTCGATTTCGGCGTTGCTGACTTTGATGCCCAGCTTGGCGGCACCATCCCGCACCAGTACAAACTGCTGGATGTTTTGCACCGTCATATCCAGAATATATGGAAGTAACTGCGAATTACCTTCTAAATAAAGCTGGTTATAGCCCCTCAGGGCGTCGATATAGTATCCCATGTTGAATTTTTGCCCGCTCACCTCAATGACGGTAACGCGTTTGTGGCGGTCTACCGGCAGGTATTGCCCGAAAAACCAACCGGAGATCAGCATCGTGACAACCGCCAGTATGGTGACTCCTCCTACGATAGCGATGATGCGCTGCCGTAGCGCCTGTTTCTGCCAGCTGTTCATCTTGCGGCCGGAGGATTTGGCGCTGGAATTCTTTCTCTTAAATAAAGTTTTAAACAAGGCTAAAACCTGCTTTCTTGTGAGTGTCAGGCAAGTGTTCTGTGTTCGGTTAAGAGTTATTATAAGGTTAAACCGCTTTGCGCGCAATCCGAACAGCTTTCAGTGGTTGGCTTTCAGTCCACCCATTCGCTTATATCTCGCTGTAACCGATGCGTCCGGTCTGCACCAAGTTCCTCCCTCACAACTCTATAGTTCAAAACTTTCCCCATCAATGTCATTCTGCACTCTTGATTCCGGTCCGCTCAGGCGAACAGGAATGATAACTCAAAACTCATAACTGCCAACTTTCATCCACGCGTCACCAATCAATCGGGGAGTACGCGGGCTATCGGATTTCTACGGAAATATTGCGCTGACTTTAAATTCTCCGACATACCTGCTATCATATACGTTCTTTTCAGCTCCCCTCCCGATACTCAGGCGGAGGCTAATTTTTAAAATATGCAAGCGGTTATTTTAGTGGGAGGGCTGGGAACGCGGCTAAGGCCGCTCACCTGGCATACACCAAAAGCTCTGGTGCCTGTTCTGAACAGGCCGTTCCTTGAGCATGCCCTATTGCGGCTCAAGTCGCATGGCGTTGGTGAAGTCGTGCTTGCCATCAGCAACTTGGCGGACGAGGTTGAGAGATGCCTCGGTGACGGCTCTTATCTGGGGATGAAGATCAGCTATGCTCATGAAAAAACGGCGCAGGGGACGGCGGGAGCGGTAAAGAATGCGGCGGAGTTAATCAAGGGAACCTTCTTTGTTCTGAACGGCGACATCTTTACCGACCTGGATTATACCGCCATGCTTGATTTCCACCGTCATAGACAGGCCTCTGTCACTATCGCGCTTACCCCCGTGGAAGATCCCACCCAGTACGGACTTGTTGAAACCACCCCAGAAGGCCGCGTGAAAAGGTTCTTGGAAAAACCGGGGTGGAATGAAATAACCACCAATATGATTAACGCCGGCACCTATGTTATGGAGCCTGAAGTTCTTGATCTGATACCCTCCGCCATGGAATACAGCTTCGAACGCCAGCTTTTCCCTGAAATGCTGGCCGGTGACAAAGCGGTATTCGCCTTTCCTTCCGCCGGATACTGGATAGATATCGGTAGCCCCGCGAAATACCGTCAGCTTAATTTCGATCTGCTGACAGGCAGGAGCGGCGGTTGCGGCGATGAAGTCATCACAGGCGAAGGCAGCAATATTGCCGCCACCGCGGTAATCAGGGGGCCAGTATTGATCGGTCGTGGCTGCGATATTGGCGAAAGAGTGCTTGTCGAGGGGCCTGCCGTTATCGGCGCGAATTGCCGGATTGCCGGTGACGCGGTTGTCAGTTCGGCTATCGTATGGGACGGAGTTGCTATAGGTGATAGTTGCCGTGTATCGGCAAGCATTATAGCCAACGGTTGCCGCTTGGAGGCCGGCAGCCGTGTTGAGGGAGCGGTGCTTGGCGACCATGTGCGTGTTAATCACGATTTTGCGATTTATGCCGGTGAGAGTATTGAACCTGGCACCGGTATCGGTTAGCTAAATTTTTAGAACAGAAGGAGACACAAATGGCATTTGCGAGTAAGGATGTTACCAAGCACAATCTGCCAACCAGAAATTATTTCTGGCCGCTGAAAAGGTACCAGGATATGTACCAGCGAGCACTGACGGAACCGAAGGCTTTCTGGGCAGAGCAGGCCACCCTGCTTGACTGGGACAAGCCGTGGCAAAAGGTTCTCGACTGGAATCCGCCTTACGCCCGCTGGTTTGTCGGTGGCAGACTGAATGCTTCTACGCAGTGCGTAGACCGCCATTTCAAGAGCTGGCGCAAAAACAAGGTGGCCATATATTGGGAGGGCGAGACAGGTGCTACGCGCACGCTTTCTTACGCAGACCTGTATCATGAGGTCAACGCGTATGCTGCTGCCTTGAAAAAACTGGGGGTGGGCAAGGGAGATCGCGTTACCGTTTATCTGCCGATGATTCCCGAACTGGTGCTGGTTATGTTGGCTTGCGCCCGTATCGGCGCCATTCATAACGTCATTTTCGCAGGGTTCAGCGCCCAAGCAATTGCCGACCGTGTTAACGATTCACAGAGCAAGATTATCATTACTTCAACCGGCGGCTACCGTCGCGGCAAGATACTCCAGCTCAAGGAAATCGTGGACGAAGCCGTAAAGATGACTCCTGGAGTCGAAAAAGTGGCGGTAGTGAAATACACCGGTCACGATGCGGCGTTTAATCCTGAAAAAGACGTCTGGTTTGCGGATTATATGGACAGCTCGTGCTCATATGTGAAACCGGAGTCGATGGAAGCTACTGACCCGCTGTTTATTCTCTACACTTCCGGCACCACGGGCAAACCAAAAGGCATCCTACATGGAACCGGAGGGTATCTGCTCTATGCCGCAAAGACAATGCAATGGGCCTTCAATCCAAAAGAGGAATCCATCTGGTGGTGCACGGCGGATGTCGGCTGGATTACGGGGCACTCATATGGGGTTTACGCCCCGCTGGCTCTGGGACTGACGTCGGTTATGTACGAAGGCGCTCCCGATTACCCTGCTATGGACCGCTGGTGGCGCATTATTGAAAAATATGGCGTGAACATATTCTACACGTCTCCGACCGCTATTCGCATGTTCATGCGCAATGGAGAAGAATGGCTGGCCAATCGGGACCTGTCCACTCTGCAGGTGCTGGGTTCGGTGGGAGAGGCCATCAACCCCGAAGTGTGGGAATGGTACTGCAAGTACGTAGGATATGAAAACTGTCCGATAGTGGATACGTGGTGGCAGACCGAGACCGGTGGCTTTATGATCGCCCCGTGTGTCGGTATACAGTCCTACCCGCTCAAACCAGGATCGGCGACACTGCCGATGCCTGGCATTGATCCTGTCGTGCTTGACCCCGACGGAAATGAATCCGCCCCCGGCAAGACAGGCTTTATTGCGATACGTAAACCATGGCCGGGTATGCTACTGGATGTGTACGGATCGCCGGAATTATATCAGCAGACCTATTGGTCGCGTTTCCCCGGATATTACGCCGCCGGTGACTATTCCATGAAGGATCAGGATGGCTATTGGTGGCTGCTGGGTCGCGCCGACGAGGTCATAAAGGTGTCCGGACATCGCATCAGCACTGCCGAACTTGAACACGCCATGGTCGGACATGCCATGGTGGCCGAAGCCGCGGTGGCATCCAAGCCGGACGATGTCAAGGGAGAGGCAATCGTATTGTTCGTCACCATGCGCAAAGACGTTGAGCCATCCGGTGAACTCAAGAAGGAGTTGATCAAACATCTGCGTACTTCTATCGGCGCGGTGGCCACCCCTGAAGAGGTCATCTTCGTAGAGAAACTACCCAAGACACGCTCCGGCAAGATCATGCGCCGGGTGCTTAAGGCGGTGGCTTCCGGCATCGGAATAGGTGACGTTACCACACTCGACGACCAGACATCCGTTGAAGAGGTCGTGCAGGCTTACGAAGAGTTGAAAGCGGCCGCGACCAAAACGGTCCGCTAGCGTTTGTTACCGCGACATGATGCGGGGAGGCGTAACAACCTCCCCGCATCATGTATTGTTTATGTATAGTGCTCATGCTACAATGACGCTCCCGGGAGTCTTTTATGCTGGATAGGCTGGCGCAGCTTGAACTGCGTTTCAATGAGATCGAACAAGAGATGGCATCGCCGGATGTCGTTTCCGATATTAAGCGTCTACAGGAACTGGCGCAGGAACGTTCCGGAGTAGAGAACGTGGTCAGGATGTATCGGCAGTACAGGAATACCGAAAAACAGATTGCCGATACTCACTTGATTTTGGATACGGAAACTGATGAAGAGATGCGCATCATGGCCAAACAGGAGCTGGTGTCGCTGGAGGCCGTCCTGGAATCGCAGTTGGCTGGACTTAAAACATCACTGCTGCCGAGCGACCCAAATGACGGGCGGGATGTCATCATGGAAATCCGTGCCGGCACCGGAGGAGATGAGGCCGGACTGTTTGCCGCCGATCTGTTCCGTATGTACAGCCGGTACGCCCAGACCCACGGCTGGACAGTAGAGATTATCGACCGCTCTGAAGGCGCGGTGGGCGCGTTCAAGGAAATCATTTTTGAGGTCAGTGGCAGGGGCGCTTTTTCACGCTTCAAGTACGAGCGGGGGGTGCATCGCGTGCAGCGAGTGCCGGCCACGGAGGCCGGAGGGCGCATTCATACCTCTACGGCTACGGTGGCTGTCCTGCCGGAGGCGGAGGATGTTGAGGTGGATATAAATCCATCTGAGTTGCGCGTGGATATTTTTCATTCCGGCGGTGCCGGAGGGCAGAACGTCAACAAGGTGGCAACGGCGGTGCGTTTGACGCATCTCCCCACCGGCTTGGTGGTGGTGTGTCAGGACGAGCGTTCACAGCTACGTAATCGTCAAAAGGCCATGGCAGTGTTAAAGGCGCGCTTGCTGGACGCCGAGCGCTGCAAACAAGAAAACGAACTGGCTGCCGAACGCCGCACCCAGGTGGGCACCGGCGAGCGCGCCGAGAAAATACGCACCTATAATTTCCCGCAGGATCGTGTTACCGACCATCGCATCGGCCTTACCGTACACAATCTTCCCAAGGTTATGGAGGGCGGACTAGCCGAGATTATCGATGCCGTAGCCACCAGCGAGCAAGCCAGAGCACTAGAAGCCGAGGCAGTGTGAACCTGAAAGAGGCGTTGGCGCAGGTCAGAGCCCGCCTTGTGGATGCCGCTGTTGAGGAAGCAGAACTGAAATCGGAGCTGCTCGTCCGCCATGTTTCGGGGTTAGATGCCGCAGGCTTGTTCCTTGCTTTCGAACGCGACATCTCTGCTGCCTGGTCCGCTCATCTTGAAACTTTGGTCAGCCGCCATATACAGGGAGAGCCGCTGGCGTACATCCTTGGCAGACGCGAATTCTACGGGCTGGAGTTTGAAGTCAATCCTTTCGTGCTGATTCCGAGGCCTGAAACCGAACATATTATAGAAAAGGTGTTGCAGTTGGCGGGTAATCTGAATACCCCATCGATTGCAGATATAGGCACCGGCAGCGGCGCGATTGCCATCACGTTGGCTGCCAACCTGCCGGGGAGTGAAATCTATGCCGTGGATATTTCATCCGAAGCGCTAGAGGTTGCCAGCCGCAACGCTTTCAGGCATGGGGTGGCATCACAGATTATTTTTTTGCATGGCGACCTTGCGCAGCCTTTGCCGAAAGCCGTCGATATTCTGGTCGCTAATTTGCCTTATGTAAAATCTGCCGATTGCGCCGGCAGTTGCGAGCCGCACATGGCTCTGGATGGCGGTGCCAATGGGTTGGAGATTATTGAACGGTTATGTGAAGGCTTGGATGGCAAAATCTGCCCCGGCGGCAGTGTCCTGCTTGAGATTGGGCTTGGTCAGGCACAGGCGGTCATGGCGATGCTCAAGAGGGCTGTTCCGTCCGCGCATATCGAAACCATGGCTGACTTGGCGGGGATAGAGCGGGTGGTGTGGGGGAAGTTCTTCTGACGGCGGAGTTTCACTTTCGTCAAGGGGTTTGTGAAAATAATTCTTAAAACATTTCGTATTGTTTTACATTTCGGACACAAAAAATCGCCTGACAAGACGGTTTGAGCCTCATCGTGCATTGTATTTTGATGGATGTTTTATTTCTTCCCAAACGTCACCGTTATCTCTGTTCCCACGCCGAGTTTGCTTTTCAGTGACAGTTCCCAACCATACAAAGCGCAAATATGCTTGACGATTGAAAGCCCTAATCCCGTGCCGCCGCCGCGCTTCCCGCGGCTTTTTTCAACGCGGTAGAAACGCTCAAAAATCCTTGTTTGTTCAACGGGCGATATACCGATGCCGTCGTCATAAACAAAAATCCCCGTGTTTTCAATCGTCACTGACACTCTGCCATTTGGGTTATTATAGCGCACGGCGTTTTCCGCAAGGTTTTTTATAAGCTCATAAACATGACTTGGCTCGGCTTCTACCGTGCCGTCGCCGATAATATCAAGGGTTATGGATTTTTCGCTGATAGCGGCAGATAAAGTTTCGCGGACTTCTTCCGCCGTTTTTTTAAGCGACACGGTAACTGGGGTAGTGTTTTGCGTGTTTTCGAGTTCGGACAGCTTGAGCATATCCCCAATCAGCGATAGCATACGGTCGGTTTCCCGCGTGATGCTATCGATATATTTGTTTATGCCTTCATCTTTGTTGTTGAGCGCCGTCAACTCATTGAAACCTTTAATCGCTGTCAGTGGCGTTTTCAATTCGTGTGAAGCGTTTGCGAAAAATTCTTCCCGCCGCATGGCGTTCTCGCGGTTTTCCGTAACGTCTGACAGCACTACCATCGTCAGTTTCGTATCGTGGAGCTGCTTAACGGCGGTCAAGTAAATCCGACCATTTGTGAGAAATTCAAACAGGGCGTCCTCGTTATGGTTTACGCAATCCCTCACCGTATCGACGAGCGTTTTTTCATTGGAAAGGTAATTGACATTCTTCCCGACGATTTCAAGGTTTGCGTTGAAGATGCCAAGCGCGGCGGAGTTTATCAGCGTTATTTTTTTGTCGTCGTCCAACACAAACAGCCCATCGCCGATGTTGCTCATGACGTAATCCAGTTTGGTTTTTTCATCCCGCAAATCGGCAAAACTGCTCTGTAAAACTTGCGCTACTTCATCAATCCCTCGGATAATTGCGTCTATTTCTTCATAACTCCCGTCAATAGGTTCCGGCACATACTCTCCGTTAGATAAAAGGCGCAATTTCCGTTCAACCGATTCAAAGGGTTTTGTGACCCGTCCGATCATGCCGCGTGAAAAGGCAAAGCAAAGCAACGCGACGGCAAGGAGCAAAACGATCAGCAGCGGCAGGGATTGGAAAAGGTAAGCGTCTATTTTCGCAACGGGAATCGCAGCCCGCAAATAGACAAACCCGTCAAATGTTGCATATCCTGTTGGTATAGTTACTGCATAATAAATCATATCCACGCCAAGCGAATCGGAGTGACGGACAAACGCCGTTGGCGAACCGTTCGCGGCAGCCTGTACTTCGGGACGATCCAAATGATTTTCGAGCGAAGTAATATCAAGCGGACGGCTGTCCGCCAAAACTGTGCCGTCCGGGGCGATTATAGTTATCCGAGTGTCGCCGCTCGTTTTGACGAAAGCGGATAGTTCAGTATCGCTGGTATATAAGTCTGCGTAGTTCCGCGCCGTTTCCATTACCGTATCTTTGGCTATGTTCAGATTGTTATTTTGCGTTATATAGACGGACGCGGCAAAAAAACATAGCAGACCCGTGGAAATTATGAGCATCGTATATATGAAAAGTCTTTTTTTCATGTGAGTATATAACCTACCCCTCGGATGGTTTGGATGGCGGCTTCGCTCCTGTTTTCAACGAGTTTCTTTCTCAATTCCTTTATGTGGAAGTCTAACGTGCGCGTTTCGCCGATGAAGCTATCGCCCCACACCTCATTGAAAATAACCTCCCGCTCCTGTACCTTTTCGGCGTTCTCGCAGAGCAGACATAAAAGATTGTACTCTTTGAGTGTCGTTTGGATTTGACTCCCGTTCACGATAATACGGTGCTTTGAATGGTCAATCGTGATGTCCTTATATACGACGCTTTCAGCCGTACTGCTTCCGCTTTTACGCAGATTCGCCTTGATACGCGCCACAAGTTCCAGAACGCCGAACGGCTTTGCTATGTAGTCGTCGGCTCCCATGTTTAATCCCTTGACCTTTGAAACTTCCTCGCCCTTTGCCGACACCATAATGACAGGGATATGGGCGGTGGATTTACCGTTTTTCAAGCGCGACAGAATCGCAAAGCCATCATCGCCGGGCAGCATAATGTCAAGCAGAATGAGGTCGGGGCTGCCGTTCGCAAACGCGTCAAAGAACGATGTCCCGTCATTAAAACAGTGGCAGTCAAACTCATTTTCCAATGAGTATGTATAGAGTTCTTGAATCGCGGCATCGTCCTCGACCGCGAAGATAATTTGCTTCATGTTATCACTCTTTTCCTTTCGGGCGGTTGCCCGTAATAGCGTACTCGACCCAATCGCCGATATTCACGGCATGGTCGCCGATACGCTCTAAGTATTTCGTTATCATCATAAGCATGATTGCTTGCTCGGCATTGTCGGGATTTTTCTTGATAAGAGCCGTAAGGTCTGCCATTACGGTATTAAACAAGCCGTCAACTTTGTCATCTGTTTTGTCAAGAGAACGGGCGAGTTTTAGGTCGCGGTTGATATACGCATGAACGCCGTCTTTAACCATCTGTATAACGATGACCGCCATCTGCGGGATGTGCTCCAGTTTTTTAATATACCCCTCGTCGCCGAATTGCGGTACGATTTCGGCTATATCCCACGCTTGGTCGCCGATACGTTCAAGGTCGGTTATCATTTTAAGCGCGGCGGATACTTCGTGGAAGTCGCTTGCGACGGGGTGTTCCATCAACAGTATCCGTAGACAGGACTGCTCAATTTCGCGCTCCATTTTGTCTATTTGCTTATGGTCGTCGCAAACTTCGTATGCAAGCTCAAAGTTTCGGTCAACAAGAGCCTTAACGCTTTTCTCAATCGCCACTTCGATGTGGCGGCACATCAGCACAAGGTTATCGAAAACGCCTGCCAATTCTTTATCGTATCGTGTTCGTATAGACATGATTATACTCCTTTTTTGTAAATTTTTCAATCCTAACCGAATCTTCCTGTTATGTAATTTTCGGTGCGCTTGTCTTTTGGTTTTGAAAAAATGTCTACTGTCCTGCCGTATTCGATTATTTCCCCCAACAGAAAGAACGCGGTTTTATCCGATATGCGCGTCGCCTGCTGCATATTGTGGGTGACGATTACGATGGTGTATTTATTCTTCAAATCGTTAATCAAATCCTCTATTTTCCCCGTTGAAATCGGGTCCAGTGCGCTTGTCGGTTCGTCCATCAATAATATTTTCGGTTCAGCCGCAAGCGCACGGGCGATGCAGAGCCTTTGCTGTTGTCCGCCCGACAATCCCATCGCGTTTTTACGAAGCCTGTCTTTCGCTTCATTCCATAAGCCCGCTTGTTTCAGCGAACGCTCTACGATGCTGTCAAGTTCGCTTTTTTTCTTTATCCCAAAGGTGCGGGGCGCAAAAGCGATGTTATCATATATGCTCATTGGGAACGGGTTGGGTTTTTGAAAAACCATGCCTGCATTTTTGCGAAGCAGGGTCACATCCATTCCTTTCGCGTATATATCTTGCCCGCCGATTAGGATTTCACCAGTGATACGGCAATCTTCCACAAGGTCGTTCATGCGGTTGAGCATTTTTATAAACGTCGATTTGCCGCAGCCGGACGGCCCGATTAACGCCGTGACTTCGTGTTCCTCTATATCTATGCTGACATTCTTTAAGGCTTGAAAGTCACTATAATATAAATCACAATCGCGCACAGTGATGTTAAATTGTTTATCCATTCGCAAGTTCCCCTTTGCCAAACACTTTTCCTAAGACTGTCGCCAGAATGTTGATGGACACCACGAGAACAAGTAGCACCACGCCGGTCGCCGCTGCCTGTTCGGGATAGCCGTGGGAACCGAAATAATAAACGTCGAGGGCAAGGCTCGTTCCGGGAGAAGCGAACCCGTCGGGTATCCTGTCCACCACCATGCCGATGGTCAGGATCAAGACAGCGCTTTCAGAGATGACCCGCCCGATTGCCAAAATCAACGAAGTGACGATGCCGCTCGCGGCGCAAGGCAAAATGACGGAAAAGATCGTCTTGAACTTTGATGAGCCAAGCGCGAAGCTGCCCTCCCGCAGTGAAAGCGGCACGGCGAGCAAGCTTTCTTCGGTGGAGCGGACGATGACCGGCAGGATCATGACGGCGAGCGTGATGCCGCCGCCGATCATCGAATATCCGAAGCCAAGCGCAACGACGAAAACAAGATAGCCGAATATCCCGTAAACGATCGAGGGTATGCCCGCCAGCGTTTCAACGGCGACACGGATGATGCGCACCAGTCGGCTTTTGCTTTTTGTGTATTCGGTCAGAAAGATTGCGCTGCCGATGCCGATCGGCGCGGCGATGGACACGGAAATGAGAATCAGATACAGCGTGCCGATGAGCGCTGGCTTGATGGAGGGGTTCCGGGTGCTGTATTCGCCGAATAATAAATGCGCGTTGACATACGGGATTCCCCGGATGAGAACGAAGATGATCACGGCGGCGAGCGCGGCAAGGCTCAAGATCAGCGCGGCCCGTGAAACGGTTTTCCAGGCCGCGAATTTCATAATTTCCTTTTTATGCGCCTTTTCGCTCACGTCCTCCACCCCCTCTCAACAATGATATGCTCAGATTCAACAGGAGCGTGAAAAAAAATAGCACCACGCCGGTGGCTACGAGCGCGGTCGCGGCATCGCCGGAAAGCTCGGTCGCGCCCAAGGCGATGTTCGCCGTCATCGTCCGCACCGATTGGAACAGGCTTGTCGGCATGACTGGCGAATTGCCGATCACCATGATGACCGCCATCGTTTCGCCGATGGCGCGCCCGATAGACAGCACGACGGCGGCAAGCACCCCGCTTTTGGCGGCGGGCAGCATGACCTTGAACACGCTCTGTTCCTTTGTCGCTCCAAGCGCGATGGCGCCCTCAAAATAATTTTTCGGCACGGCGTTCAAAGCATCGAGGCTGACGCTGACGATGGTCGGCAATATCATCACCGACAAAACAAGGCTCGCCGCCAGAATACCGTAGCCCATGCCGTTCGGGGAGATGACGTCGCGCAGAAAAGGCACTATTATTATCAAGCCGAACAGGCCGAATATGACCGACGGAATCCCCGCCAAAAGGTTGATCATCTGCCGGATCGGGGGAACGGCTTTGGGCGGGCAAAATTTATACAGGCTGATCGCCGTGAACAATCCGGCGGTCACGCCGATGGCCGTTGACAATGCCGTGACATAGAGCGACGCCACGATCATGGAGAGGATGCCGTATGCGGCGCTGTCCAGATGCCACGTTGTCCCGAAGAAATTGGCCGGCCCGACCTTGCCGATGAACGGCAGACCCTCCGCGAACAAAAACACGCAGATGCAGCCGAGTGCCATTACCGAGAACACGGCGCAAAACAGGAATATGCCGCGCATGACGTTGTCTCTGGCCTTGATAAAACGATAAGCTTTGTTCATTATGCTTTCTCACAGTCAGGCTTAAACATTGCAAATTCCCTGTGGCTATGTTCCACTCCGCAAAACCAAAGGCTTTGCGGAGTGGAACATAGCCGACCACCTACGAGGAGGCAGGAGCGACGAGTATGGCAATGCGCGTCAAGGCGAAGGAGGGATCTGTATGCGCTTTAATACGCGACATGACTGAGCCGATGCTGCCGACGATGCGCTATTTCACCAGCGCGTCCCACTTGAGAATGGCGCTTGCCCCTGCGTCAACGTCGTAAATATTTTTCAGTTGATCCATCGTGATATTATCCAGAGGGTTCTTTTTATTGACGATAACCGCGATGCCGTCCTGGGCTACGATATAATGGGTGCAGGAAGCAGCCCTAGCTTGGCCGAATACTTCGCTTATCATGCCGAACTGGGATACGCCGTTTTCGGCGTTATTATATCCGGTACCGCTGCCGCCGCCCGCCACATTGATAGTTACGTTAGGTTGGAGTTTTTTGAACGCGCTGGCAAGTTCGCCCATCAAAGGCTGGAGCGAGGTTGAGCCGCTTATCTCTATCGTGCCGGAGAGAGAACTGTTTATCGTATACGCAGCCGCGTTGTCAACGACCGAAACATAACCCTCGTCGTTGATGATATTTTGCGCGTTGCTGGATTTCAGGAAGGTCAGAAAGGCGTTGTATAGGGAATTGCTGAGGGTGGATTCTTTATATACTACCGAGAGCGGACGGGCGATTTGATAGGTGCCGTTTTTGATATTGGCGACCGAGGCTTCCACGCCGTTGACCTTCAGCGCTTTCACGTCCTTTGTGACATAACCAAGGCTTTCATACGCGACCGCGTGCGGATTGCCCTTCACTTCCGCAAGGACGCCTGCGACACCGTTCTGGGTGACAACGTGCCTGGGGTCGGCCTTGCCTCTAAGTCCGATGAGCTCCATGAAGGCGGTTTTGGTGCCGCTGCCGTCTTCGCGGGCAACTACGGATATGTTTTTCGCCGGGTCAAAGCTTGCGCTGCAAGCGGTCAGAGCGAGCGCCAGAACGAGTAGCAGGGAAATAAGAACAAGCGGTTTTTTCATGATCCTTCATTCTCCTCAATGATTTTTTTATTCTACTGAGACGATATTTTAACAAGGTCAGGCATTGTTAAAAAGCAGTAAAGCGTATGGAGAATGTAAGATGTTTGTAAGGTGACGGACGATTTCGCGTCCACCGCCTTTGCGGGTGTAGTCGTGGGTTACTCCATCATATTCATTATGGATTTTATCAGCCGCACGATAAGCCGCCGCCGCAACAGAGGACTTACCGTCTTTGCCACTGCTGATGATTTTGATTGATAGATGATATATTGCCACTCGGCAACTCCTTTCTTGTTGATTTTGATTAAGGCTTGATATTGCTCGTCTGTGA
Source organism: Dehalococcoidia bacterium (assembly GCA_009779255.1). GTDB lineage: Bacteria > Chloroflexota > Dehalococcoidia > Dehalococcoidales > UBA1222 > WREQ01. The sequence continues at coordinate 31,802 of WREQ01000001.1, read as the reverse complement.
TGGTTATGATTTCGGGCAGCATTTTTTCTAATAGCCCATGCCGTGAACAAAGGCGGCTCGCCCTCGTAGGTTCTGAATGCGAGATAGCCGAAAAGCCTTTGAAGCGCACTCTTGGGGTCAATGCTATTGTCTCAATAGCCGCACCACTCTATGCAACGGTGACTGCGCAGGTGGTAAATTACATTTTCGACAAAGGGGTAATACTTGAGCACCCATGGCGGTGTTATCAAGTATCTATTTTCCGCATTATTAACGCAAGCGAATACGCAAGCTCAATCGGCGAATCAGCAACAGAGAAACGGGGATTTCGTTTTAGAGCGGACACTTCTGCTAATACTTAGGATGAATCGTTCAGAGGTTGAAATCTTCAATCTTAAAATCAGCATAAAATCTTCCTGAAATCGGAGTGAATTTCAGGACACAGAAGTCGGGATCTGTGAATGACTTTTGTGGATAAGCATCTTTGAATATCCATTGCCAGTGCTTTTCTTTAATGCCCATGTCGCTCACAATTTCAAAATCGCCTTTGAGCAGACACCCTTTGAAATTAAACAGTATGCGTTTATAGTAATAGACATTGCCTTTCGGATTTTGGCTTACTTGGGCGGCAAATTTTGAGGATGTGTTCGTGCAGAAGTATAACTCCCGCAGTGATTCTCTGTATTTGCCGGGGACAACCGCTTTTGTCATTGGATAGCCATCCGCCCCGTTGCAACTGAGCATGAATGTGTTGACCCTTTTGTGCAGTCGCTCGGCCTTTTCTATTGTGGTCATATCGCTACCATCCAACATGAAGTCTGTGTGTGGGTATCGTCCTATCCCCATCGTCGCTCCCGTCATGCAAGTGGATAGTGCAGTCAGCCCCGCAGGACGGCCCACGGGGCTGATATTTCAAACGGATTTACTTGGCCGCAGCTTCCTTTTCTCTTTCCGCCTGCCGATCGGCGATGATTTTCTGCGTAATATTAGCCGGCACATCATCGTAACGGGAGAACTCCATGCTGTAGGTGCCGCGTCCCTGGGTGATGCTTTTGAGGTCAATGGCATAGCGCAACACTTCTGCCATTGGTGCCTCGGCGTTGATGTCATTTATGCCGCCCTCAGGATGCATGCCCATGACTCGCGCCCGTTTGGTGTTAAGGTCGGAGAGAATATCTCCGGTAAATTCGTTGGGCACGGTGATTTTCAGGTTAACGACGGGTTCCAGCAACACCGGTTTGCCATCGAGTATGCCCTGCTTGAGCGCGCCGGCGCCGGCAATTTTGAAACAGATTTCGGATGAGTCTACCGGATGATAGCTGCCGTCTATCAGGATACATTTGATTCCCACAACTGGATAACCGGCCAGCGCTCCCTCCTTGAGACCTTCGACGATCCCTTTTTCCACGGCCGGCACGTAATTTTTAGGAACGGTGCCGCCGACCACCCTGTTTTCAAATCCGCTGTCCGAGTCGCGCGGCAGCGGCTCAAACTGCATGACCACGTGTCCGTACTGCCCGCGGCCGCCGGTCTGCTTTTTATGCTTGTATTCAGCTTGTGACGGAATGGTAATGCTCTCGCGATAAGGAACTTTGGGTGGGGTGAGATCTACCCCCACGCCGAATTTGCGCTGTATTTTTTCGGTAGCCACAGACATTTGCGTATCGCCGATGCCGGACAGGATGGTTTCAGCGGTGTCGGGATCGCGTTTTACACTGAGTGTCATGTCCTCTTCCGCCAGTCTGGCAAGGGCAGAGCCCATCTTGTCGAGGTCAGCCTTTGTTTTGGGGTTGACAGCCACGCTGTAAACCGGCTTGGGGAACACCACCGGCGACAGCTTAACCGGACGAGACTGCGTACCCAGTGTATCACTGGTGGCGGTTATGCCCAGCTTGGCGACGGCGCCGATGTCACCGGCCTCGATTTTGGCCACTGGCTCCTGCGTTTTACCGCGAACCAGAAACAGCTGGCCGATACGCTCGGCGGCGTTTTGGTTGGCGTTCCACACCTGTGAGTTTGAATCGATGGTGCCGGAATACACGCGAAAATATGTCAACTTACCCACATACGGGTCGGCGGTAGTTTTGAATACCAGTGCGGACAGCGGTTCCCCGGTGGCGATTTCCAGGTCTTTACAGGGGGAATCTTCCGTGAACTTTATTTTGCCTTGCGATGGGGAAGGCAGATAGCGCTCAATGGCATCCAGAAATTGCGTCACCCCGATGCCCAAAAGTCCGGAGCCGGCGAGAATTGGCACAATCCTGCCGGCTGGCACTGCCGCCTTAAGCCCGGCGGCAATTTCATCAGGGGTTATTTCTCCACCGCCCAGATATTTTTCCATAAGGGTGTCATCGCTTTCGGCGACAGTCTCTACCAGCCTGCCATGCAGAGCATTTGCCTGTTCAAGCAGTTCAGTTGGGATGGGTTCCTCCTGGCTCTGAGTCCCTGTGTAAGCTTTCATCGTGATGAGATCAATAACGCCTTTGAAGTTGGAATGCGCCCCGATAGGCAGCTGTATGGCAACGCAACGCGGTCCGAAGCGTGCTTGAAACTGCTCCATTGTCCGGGTGAAATCGGCATTTTCGCGGTCCATTTTGTTTATAAATATAAGCCGCGCCTGTTCGGCATCCGCGCTGTAATTCCATGCCAGTTCCGTGCCGACCTCAAGCCCGGAGGCGGCCGAGGCCAGCATTACTGCCCCGTCGGTCACCCTGACAGCCGACTTGACCTCGCCCACGAAGTCCAGATAGCCGGGGGTGTCCAGCAGATTTATCTTGGTTTCACGCCACTCTAACGGCAGCAATGAAAGATTGATGGAGATATGTTGTTTAATTTCGTCGGGGTCGTAGTCCGAGGTGGTGGTGCCGGCATCGACTTTCCCCAGTCGGTTGATAACGCCGGTACTGAATAATATGGATTCGGAAAGGGTCGTTTTACCCGCGCCGCTGTGCGACAGCAATGCCACGTTGCGGATGTGTTCCGGAGAGTACTGTTTCATCTAACAACCTCTCTGTGCCAGTAGGCACATGTTTTATTCAGTTATACACGGACGGATACACCGCCCGATTGACTGTCTGGTACGCTGTCTTGATGATAGACCGAGCCTGTGCTGTTTATGTCAAGCTCGGAATATTCATGACTGCTGTGCGGTACCTGCCCGTTTTGCCCTGGGATGGGCGCGGTCATAGGCCTGCCGCACATGTTCTGACGTGAGATGGGTATAAATTTGGGTGGTTGAAATATTGGCGTGTCCCAGCAGTTCCTGAACCGAACGCAGATCGGCGCCACCGTTAAGCATGTGAGTGGCGAAACTGTGCCGCAAGGTATGAGGTTTTACCTGTTTCTCCAGTCCGATACTCTTGGCGTAGCCCTTCAAAATCTGCCATAGTCCCTGACGGGTCAGGCGCTCACCGCGCTGGTTTACGAACAGCGCTTTTTCTTCATTGGAGCGCACGAAGCGCGGACGGACTTCACGGGTATAAGTTTCTACAATCAGGGCGGCCTGAGGATAAATCGGCACCAGTCGTTCCTTGTTCCCCTTGCCAAACGGCCGCACCGTACCGGCTTTAGTGTCAATGTCTCCGATGTCCAGCCCTACCAGCTCGCTTACGCGCATACCGCTGGCGTATAAAAGCTCCAGCATGGCGCGGTCGCGATGTGCCTCCGGGCTGTCGCTTTTGGACGGCTGCTCGATGAGTTGCCGCACCTGGGTTACGGTCAGTGTGTCGGGCAGTGCCTTTCCCACCTTGGGGGAGCTAATGTTTTCCATGGGGTCGGCGGTGATCTTCCCTTCGGACACCAGAAAGCTGAAGAAACTTTTAGCGGCGGCAACCTTGCGTGCTACGGTGGTAACGGCGTAGCCGCGTTCCTTGAGATCCAGCAGATAGGATAACATCGCTGGCCGATCAAAATTTTTCCATATAGGGTCGTGGCTGCCTTCCATAGCGGCTTTATCTTCGGCGAAAGTAGCCAGCTGGTTGAGGTCATTGGCGTAAGCCGCGGTGGTGTTGGCGGAGAAACCCTTCTCAACACGAAGGTAATTCAGAAAGTTGTCGATATCTTGTCTCACAGGCACCTCTTTTGAAAGTCCACTTATTTTAACATAACAGATGAAGAATGCAAGCCTGTTTTGCCAAAATCTGAATAATTTCTTTCATACCACGTATCAAAGTTGGAGAACGGGATTTTAGACAGGCGTTGCGGCACTTGCCATTCGGGCCTGTCCCTGTTCAAGGAACATCTTTCCGGTAGACTGATTTGCACTGTGAAATGCTCGGTTTTACGAAGCCTGTTACGGTTTGGAGGCAACGATACTGGCGATGGCTTTGCGTGGTTCGATGATGCCCTCGCGGTATTTGATGACGCGCCAGTCGCTGAACATATCGTGCAGTTCGCCATGTTTCAGCAGGTGATCGGGGTTGGACGGTTTGTCCCACTGCTTCTGGTCTACGGTAAAGGTTTCATATATGATTATCCCGCCCCGCCTGAGCGCCTGCTTTATCTCATGGATAAGCGGGCGGTGCAGGTAGTAAAAGCAGATAATCAGGTCGTAGGCTGCCGGCGACAGGTGATAGTCGCTTTCCAAATCTGCCACAATGGTTGATATTTTAACTCCCTCCGCGGCTGCCAAAATCAGCGCCTTGTCTACCGCATCGGGGGCAATCTCGATGCCCAGTACGTCCAGGCCGGCTTTGGCTATATATACCGCGTTGCGCCCGGCACCCATGGCTATATCCAGTGCCTTGCCACGCGGCAACAATGCATGGTTTTCCACCAGAAATTCGGCAGGGTCGTTGCCCCTGTAAACATGGTCTCGTCTCATTAAGCATAAACTAACACGCGGAGCGGCCTGCTTGCAAGGCGGGCACATCCATTTCTTTCCCCGTGCCGTATGTCGCCTTGTCATGATTCCCCATTTAAAGATCGGAATCCGCGGCTGGTCTTCCGGCGCGTGTGTTAAAATGTGCAGTATGTCTGCTGAAAAAATCAGTCCGCTCCTGACTCGCGCCAGACAGCTGCCCACGGAACCTGGCGTTTACGTTATGAAAAGCGCTGCCGGCAAGATTATTTATGTCGGCAAGGCTGTTAACCTGCGTAATCGCGTCAGTAGCTACTTTATGAAAACCGAACATGACCCCAAGACAGCGCGCATGGTTGCGAATGTCTCCGACTTTGAGTTCTATATCGTATCTTCCGAAGAGGAGGCTCTGGTGCTGGAACTCAATCTGGTAAAAAAATTTCGTCCGCATTTCAATGTTCGTCTCAGGGACGACAAGGGATTTCCTTACCTCAGGATAGACCTGAAAGAGGAATGGCCTCGCGTGCAGATAGTGCGTCATGCCGCATCCGACGGCGCGCGCTATTTCGGTCCTTTTGCCAATTCCCGCTCAATAAGGCACTCGCTGGACGCGGTAAAATCCATCTTTCCCTTTCGTTCGTGCGATATACAGCTTGGTAGCCGCGTGCGCCGCCCGTGTCTGGAATATGACATGCGTCGCTGCATGGCGCCATGTGCCGGCAAAATCAGTCGCGAAGAATATATGCAAACCATCAGGGAGGTTATCCTCTTTCTGGATGGAAGGCAGAAGCTGTTGGAAAAAAATCTCGTCGCCCGAATGCGTCAGGCCGCCGAATTACAGCAATACGAACGCGCTGCATGGCTGAGAGATCAGCTGAACGGTATTCGGCAGGTTACGGCATGGCAGAAACTAGCCGCGCGGGTTCGCGGCGATCAGGACGCCATTGCTTTTGCCATAGACGCTGATCAGGCATTGGCGCAGGTGTTTTTTGTGCGCGGCGGCAAGCTTGTCGGGCGGGAAGGGTTCACTCTTTCCGGGGTTGAAGCTGAAAATCCGGACCAGATAATGACCGATTTTGTCCAACAGTATTATGCTGCCACCATGAATATCCCGCCTCTGATACTGCTGCAGCATCCGGTAAAAGAGGCGGCGATCATCGGAAAATGGCTCTCTGACCGTCGGGGCGGCGCGGTTTCACTGCGCGTTCCGGAGCGCGGTCCGTCCCGCGAACTGATGAACATCGTAGAGCAGAATGCCGTCAGGGGACTGGAGCAGCTTCGTGTCAAGAATCTCGCGCAGGCTTCGACATTGAACGCAGCTCTGACCGAGTTGAAAGACGTCTTGAAACTTTCGAACATTCCCTCCCGTATTGAGGGTTACGACATATCCAACATTCAGGGGCGCATGGCGGTGGGTTCCATGGTTGTTTTTGAGGAAGGCAGGCCGGCGCCTGTTAAATACCGCCGTTTTCGTATCGTGGGAGTAGAAGGTGCCAACGATTTCGCCATGTTAGGGGAAATGCTACGTCGGCGTTTCTCCCATGCCGGTGGGAACGATAAAAGCTGGACCTTACCGGCTCTCGTTCTTATAGACGGTGGCAAGGGGCAGCTTTCGGCGGCTCGTGAGGCGATGGAGCAATCTGGTGTGGGAGACATCCCCGCCGTCGGACTGGCAAAAGAGAAAGAAGAGATTTTCCTGCCGCGCCGCTCCGAGCCGATTAATCTGCCGGCTGTGTCACCTGGGCTGCAACTTCTCCAGCGTGTGCGGGACGAGGCGCATCGTTTCGCTCTGGGTTATCACCAAAAGCTTCGTAAGCGTGAAGCATTGGCTTCGGCGCTGGATGACGTGCCGGGTATCGGTCCGCGCCGCCGTAGCGCCCTGCTCAAAAAGTTCGGCACTTTCGCCGGGGTCAAACAGGCGACGCTGGAGGAGTTAATCCAGATACGCGGCATCACGCCGCTGATTGCGCGGAAAATCAAAGAGTTCTTGGGGTAGCTGTCGTTTCTGTCCGTTTAGACGGAAGCCGGAATAGACGAGATATTAGCTATGAATGGTGATTATGATGCTTCTTTATATTCAGCTACTAGAATCACGTCGTATGAAGGCATGACAAATGTGTCAACGCCGTGCTCAATAGTTCCCATGATCTCAAAATCTCTTGAGAATATAACCCACCTTTCAAACGACCATCCAGGATTAGGGCGTACGATTAGCCCTGCTATTACTTCTCCTGCAAGGTAATTGCCGCTATAGATTGATGCCCCTCCGGCTGGGATTCCGCCGTGCGGCCCATCGACAATGGATAGAAAAAACAGTTCACTCGTCTCTTTGAACGTAGCTACAATGTCTAAATTCCATTGTATTGCAAACCGAGCCGGGTTTTGATTTTTGAACAACCATGGACCACTAGAATCAGCTGAATAGACAACCCATCTATAGAATGAGAATCCATGATCTGGGTAGGCGGTTATCTCAATTTGTTCTCTGGGGGAATATGTCCCGTTGACTTCAGACTGAACAGTACCTCCCGGTCCAGCCGTGACATTAAGAAGAAATCCGGCCTCACTAGGTGTTGTGGCGCTATTACATGATATTGGCAATGTTAGCGCGACAAGAAAGGCGACAAGGAGTGGCATCAGTTTTTTCATTCAATTTTCCCTGACAGATGCAGGATTGACGATTCCCAAGTTTTATGCCCGATGGTCTCCATAACTGTGATACTATCCCTTAGTTCTTCTTCAAAATAGCACTATATACAGCTATTGTCAAAGCCGTGTATAAGTTCCAATACATATTGGACTTAAGGGGATTGTATTCCAGCGTATTGAAGTAGCCTATGAGGTGCGGCACCTATCTGCCATTGATGCGCATCGCATGGTGAGGACGAATGGGGTTGTAGGGGACGAGTTGCCTTTTGAGATTAAATTATGATCCACCACGTTGAAAGTCAGGTTGGTTGTAACGCTGGTGGCGAATATCAACAGTGGCCGTTGATAAAAATATCCCCAAAGGCCTTGTCGAACAATATATACGCGTTATACGCCCCGATAAGCCCGACCACGTGCGCGCACATCTTGGCCAACTCTTGGTCGGATGCCGCCGCGCGCCAGCTGTGGGTTATAAAACTGCTGTCAACGGCCGCGCTTGGACGTGGTTCCACCAAGCCTTTGGAAATGGCTACCGATAGAACCTGCCTCAATATATTGGCCGCTTCGTTTTGCAGCTCCCTGTCCTTTTGCACGAAGTCCACCGAGCGGCTGACCGCGATATTGATGCATTCGGCGGTCAGCGCATCCTTTGCACGGCGGCGGTTTTTGGACATGGGCATCCAGCTGAAGGTGTCATCTGCCTGCATACGGGAAGCGGTGATGATCCTGCCGCGCAACGAGGCTATTTCGGCCTTGATGACCCAGCGGTTTTCATCCGCAAGCTTTTCAAGCCGCTCCAGCCATTTCATGGATTTGTCGTAAAACGAAAGCTCCTTATTTTTATAGAGGTCAACCAACGAAGCGGTTTCGGCCAGAATACCGTCCAGTTCCGCCAGCACCGTATAGAGAATCAACGATCATCCTCCCCTTTCAATGTCACTCAATGGTAAGATGACGTTCCTCGATGCCGTTGTCGTCTTTTTCACCCAGCTTCCATTCGAAATCCTGCTCACGCAGGGTCATCTTGACCACGGTCATATATTTCGTATCGCTGGTGCCAATCAACGCCGAGGTGTTGCCGATGATCTCGACCGTCGTTTCCTCTTTTTCCATAATCGACGTGACGCTGTCGAAAAACGACTCTCTGGCCAAACGCAGCACACCATCGACGGCTTGCTGATCAAGGTTGCCTTTGTTATCCACGAAGTAATCCCGATAATTCGTGGTCAGTTCCCGCGACAGGGACAACTCCAGATCGTCGGCCAAACGCGTCAGCCGGATTGGCATGTTATACCCATCCGTGTTCGGGGACGCATTTTTGAACACGATGTCAACAATAGTCTTACTGGTAGTCTTTGTGCGCGCGCTCAACTCTGCTCCCTTCAGACTGCTCAGCGTGGCGGCGCGGGTGGGCAACGAACGCAAGGTCATCGTTTTGACCGGCGTCGCGGAGTCCTGTATTGTGACCAAGACGCGCGGCATGAGATTGCCCAGATCGCTGGTGACGCGCTTTTTAATCTCGGTCAATAACTTGCTGTTCGTCACGTTGCTGCCGGGCGAATTGACCTGCACAATCGCCACTGGCATTTCCACCGTCACCTCTGGCATTTTAAAATGCGGGACGGAAAGATGTTTGAGATACATGTCCTGATAATAGGCCTCGGCGATGCGGACCGATGCGAGATCCATCAGCATTCTTGCCCTGGCGGTCTCTTGTACGATAGCGCCTAAAAATTCTGAAAGATTCGGCAAAACAGCTCCTCCATTAAACGTGTTCCATCGCCGCGGGGCATACGATAATGGACGCCCCGCAGCGATGAACAACCTATTTTACATTAACAATGCGATTTATGTGGTTAGTACGGTTTCTTTTGGCGCACCGGAAGGCTGCGTTTTGATGGCGTCTTCAAGAATGCCCAAGATCTTCTCCATGCCACCCGGCAGCTCATCCTGAACCGCTCTGACATGAATTGCGAGAGAGTAGGTTCTTTCCACCTGGCCGGTGGACTTGGAGTTGCTCTGATAGGCGGTGGAGCACTTGAAGGAAGCCGAGGCTTTGGCGAAGAAGAAACCACCTTTGGCCGATGTGGAGGTGTCCGTAGTGACCCCGTAGGATCTGCTGTGTTCGTAGGTCTGCATGGAGTTGATTTTGGCGTTGAAGTCGATGGTGACTTCATCCACGCGCAGGTAGGGGATGGGCACTATTGAAAGCATGGGTACTTCCAGCTTCATTTCCTGGAATACGGCGGGTACCGGATTCTGCGGAGGGGTGAAGTTGACGCTGAGTACAGCCTTGGTTCCGCCTGCAGGCGGGTCGCTGATGGTGACAGTCGGCGGTTTTTCTGCGGTGTACCCCGCGCCAAGGCTAGTCATTACGATTCCGGTGATTTTGCCATCCTCGTCTTTTTCTACGGTTGCGGTGGCCGCAGCGGTACCAGTGCCGGTTGGTTTGTTAAAAGTGACACTGGGACTCGTGTATCCGCTTCCCGACGTTGTTACATTAACGGAAATGGAATAAGGAACTGCTGGCGAATAGGGAGAAACCTCTTTGGGATATTTGAAGACCACATAGATCGGCTCACCGGTCGTGGGCAGGTCTTCGGCCTTGTCGCCCGTATCTTTCACCGGTTGCTTGAAGCCGACTTCGCGGATGAAGTTCACCGTGCTGAGCGCGGCCTGAGCCTGAGCCTCCACCACAGCGACAAGCGGTCCACCGATAAGGTTCCTGAAATCAATGCTGGATAGTTCTTTTCCCGGCTGTGACATTTTCAATTCCCCTTTCAAGGTTTATTTTGGGGGTATCGTATCACCAGTGTGGAACATTGTCAACATAATTTTCAGGGTTGTTACGCTGATGATGGTTATATGCGGTATTACGGCATCATATAAAAAAAGGAGCCGCTTGAGCGGCTCCTTTTACGTTGCGAATACGGCGGACCGATATGCTATTGTTGACTCTTCGGCAAGAGAATACTTGCTATGCCATAACGTTGATTATGTCAACAACTCCTACACGGGGAAGAAGAAGTTTATAGCAGAAGCCACGCCGTGATTATCGACTGTTTCCGTGATGTAGTTGGCGACCTTTTTAACTTCGTCGAAGGCGTTTCCCATGGCCACTGATGCCCCAACAGCTTCCAGCATAGAGATGTCGTTCAGGCCATCCCCGATGGCGATGACTTCCGCCGGCAGATAGCCGTAGTCCGTCATTATTTTTTTGACCGCCGCGCCTTTTGAAACCTGCGGATGCAGAATGTTGACGAAATCCACATCCGGATAGGCCGGAGAGTGCGCGACCGAGTAATTGAAAGTGTCTCCAAAATTATCCTTGAACAGTTTGACTCTGGCGGCGTCCTCTTTGTTGCGAATAAGCATCTCAGCCTTCAGCAAGGGTTCTTTGTCCAGAATATCATCAAAGTTGACGAATTCGGGATTCACGCCGAAAAAGCTGTGATTTATTTCGTCAGACGAGTTCGGCTTTTCGGCGAAGAGCTTCATGGTCGAGTACAACTCCAGATAGAGATTGTTTTTACGGCAAAAATCTACGGCTTCGCGGACAGTCGCGGGTTCGAGTGGCCGGGAGAACGCGGTGGCGGCGCTGGTGTGATTGTATATCAGCGCGCCGTCGCAGAAGATATGAAAACTCTTCAAACCCAATCCTGTAATGACAGGCAATGTGGATTTGGCGCTGCGTCCGGTACACAGAACCACCTCCACGTACGATTTCTGCAAACGTTTGACAGCCAGCTTATCCTCTTCAGAGATATTCCCCTCACTGTTCACCAGTGTCCCATCGACATCAATAACTGCCATTTTGTACTTCAAATCAGTCCTCCAGATATTTAGGATTGCTATGAGAATTATAGCTATTCAAGCGGCTATTTATCAAGACGGGGGACCTGACGAGTTATGAGTGTTGAGTTATTAGTGGTCAGTGGAGGATTTTAAGTTGGAATGACAAAAAAAGCCCCCGCATCAGCGGGGGCTTTTTTCTTAATTTTAACCCCATTGCACGAACATCGGCATGATAACGTGCAGATAGCTGTCGCTGCCAACCGGGCGGAAGACGCCTGGACTCGAAGGCGTGGTGACCTCAACGGCGACACTGGTTTCCTTCAGCACGGACAGCACGTCGATGAGGTATTTGCTGTTGAAGGCAATTTTTGCTTCGGTACCCTCAACCACAGCGTCCACCTCGCCGGTGTCCTCCCCTATTTCCTCGGAGCGGGCGGAAATCGAGAGTTTTCCGGGCGTGACTTCGCTCTCACCAGGGGTGATAATCAGCCGCACAATGCCGCTACCGTCGCGGGCGAATATGGAGGCGGTCTTTGTGGCGCCGCGGAACTGGGCGACATCCACAATCGCCTTGGTATTGAAGCTTTGCGGGATCAGTTGGTTGTACTGGGGGAAGTTTCCCTGCACCAGCTGCGAAACCACCTCTATGTCTTTGAGCTTGAACAGAATCTGTGTTTTGGCGGCGTTAACCCTGATTTCAACGGGGTCGTCGCTGTCCGTCATGAGCCGACTCAGCTCCATTAGCGTCTTGGATGGGATGATGGCGGTGATTTTTTCCGCGATAGACAGCGCCAGCGGCAGTTTATAAACAGCCAGACGGAATCCGTCCGCGGCAGCCAACGTGAGCGTCTTGCCTTCGAATTCGACGTTGACGCCGGTCAGTACGGGGCGTGATTCGTCGGAAGCGGCGGCAAAAACCACTTGACTAATAGCCTGCTTGAACGCGTTGAAGTCCACCTTTGCGGTAATGCCGTCATCAACTCTGGGGATTGGGGGGAAGTCTTTGGCGTCGGCGCCGGAAATGCGTGCTTCAAAACGGGCGCAGCGCAGCTCTATGGCTTTGCCTTTTGGTGCCAGCTTTATGTCAATTTTGTCGTTGGGCAGCGAGGCGACAAACTCGGTTAGCAGTTTGGCCGGAATTGTAATCGCGCCCTCTTCCTCAATTTTAGTTCCGAGCCAGCAGCTGATCGCCATTTCTAGATTGGTGGCGACCAGTTTGAGTCGCCCCTGGTCGCTGGCAATCAGAACATTGTTGGTTATCGGCAGCGTCGTGCGCGCGGCGGCGGCGCGCCCCACCAACCCCAGCCCGCGGTTAAGATTTTCCTGAAGGCAGGATAGTTTCATTTTTTTCACCCCTGAAGTTATAGTGACCTAGTATATACCCAACGGCATGGCAGACTCAAGAGTTTTGAGTGATGAGTTTTGAGCTTATGGCGTCTGCTGATGTTCTTCAAGTAGAATCCGGCGCGCGCCGGCGGCCGCGCGCGCACGGTGACTGATGTGATTTTTGATCCACGCCGGTATTTCCGCCGCGGTCATGCCAAATTTGTGAAGATAAAACACCGGATCATAGCCGAAGCCGTCGATTCCATGTGGCTCCATGGTAATGAAGCCTTGCCAGCTGCCAGAACTCAGCCGGATTTTTCTTGCTTTTGGAGCGGCAATTGCCATGACGCAGCAGAAGCAGGCGCTGCGCTGCTCCGGCGGCACAGCCGTCATTTGGGACAACAAATATGCTATCTTTTGTGCATCCGTAGCCATCGGTCCGGCCCAGCGTGAGGAATGCACTCCGGGGGCGAGGCTCAGCGCATCCACCTCCAGCCCGGAATCATCAGCCAGCGTCAGAAGGCCTGAAGCGGAGGCAAATGCCCGCGCTTTGAGGCGGGCATTGATGGCGTATGTGTGGCCGGTTTCGGCTACGTCAAGCTGCAACCCCACGTCGGCTGGGCTGACAATCTCCCTGTCAATACCAGCGAATAAAACACGAAGCTCATCCAGCTTGCCTCTGTTATTGGTTGCCAAGAGGAGCTTTCGCTGTGACACTGGCTCTTAGTCCTCGATGGGGGTAAAGCGGTCCTGGAGTTTTCTTGCCACCTGCGGCATGGTGGTATATTCCATTTCGTCCAGCGGCAGGCGATGTGGTTCGAATGGACCATGGGCGCGGATGTAATCCGCGGCGTCCAACGCCTTCTGACGGGCATTATCAAACGACTTGTCGGCAAACAAATCCCGCGGACCTATCAGTTTTCCGTTGGCCAGTTGGAAGCCGCAGGCGATGACGCGCGGCGGACCATCAAAACGCGTGGGGGTGCTGTCTGGAATGGAAACAGGCATGAACGGGCCGTAATGAGAACCACGCATCCAGCCTTCAACCAGATACGGTGTGGCGAAAGGTTCAAGTACTTCGCCGACGGCCGGGAAAATACCTTGGGCGCGCACGATGCATACAGGATCGTCTTTGCCGACATAGCGGCCGGCAATCAGCGAGAGTTTTTGCGTGGAGGAAACAGCACCCATATCGCCAGTGTCGCGATGGCGCACAGACTTTATAACATAGCGGGCAGGCGCCCCGATAAAGACAAGCATATCGTAGAGTTCTTCGGGGGTATTGAACGTAATTTTCCTGCCCTGCATGACGTCATGCACTTCAAAGCTATAGCCGTTGTGCATGTTTTCGGCGATGACCAGTCCGATAGTGTTGAATGGGTCGGCAAACATCTTGTATAGCGGCAGATTCCATGAACCGGAAGAGGTCTTGTCAGCCATGAAAATGATTATCGGCTCCGAGGTTCGTTCTTCAATCTCCATTTCAGCCAACCCCGGCCCCATGCCACGAACGTTGCAGGAAAAAGCATCGGACAGAAGATCCTGTCCGGCGCCGTAAAGTTTCAGCTTTTTGGCAATTTCTGTGCCACCTACGAAAGTATTCCAGGCCAGTTCATGGATTTTCTCGTTATCCACTCCCAGCGTATGCGTCATCACCAGCTGGGCATCGTCGCCACATTTCGTTACATGAAAATCGACTAACAGCCCGTCGTTTTTGGCCTTTAGCAGGCTGTCGTGAGCATAAGCCAGAACTTCGGGATGAGATTCGGAATGCCCCACGTAACCGCCGATATCAGCCTTGATGACGCTCAAAGTTATTTTCATAACCACTCCTCGCTGCAGGCATGAGAACCGTCTGCCGTGAAACGCCGCGGCATATCCGGTGCCTGAATTCGCACAAGTTTAACAACCAGCCGTCCGTCCTGTCAAACGCCTGTACCTGCATGAAGTAGCGAGTTATCAGGGGCTTGTTAACAAGTCGCCGCTCTCTCCACAATAAAGAGAGACAGGGAGATTTTTCCAGGCAACTCCACGGAAGAAAGTCTCTCTCAATATCTCTTATGTCATTTCAACTCATTCTCTGGCTTGATAATGCCGCTGGACTGTTCTAGAATCTGTCAGTGAAAATCGCGCGCTTTTACACTGGAGGACTCCCACGTTACGGGATTCTCGACGAGGAAATGGTGCGGCAGCTTGCCGGCAATCCTTTCGGAAAACTTAAAATCGCAGGCATACAGTTCGCCGCCGATGAGATAAAATTACTGGCTCCCTGCCGTCCCTCCAAGATTGTGGCCATCGGACTCAATTACCATTCGCACGCGGCTGAACTAGGGTATGACCTTCCCCGCACCCCGCTGATATTTTTGAAACCGCCGAGTGCCGTCATCGGACCAGTGGATTGCATCGTATATCCGCCGTTATCCGCTCAAGTGGATTTTGAAGGTGAACTGGGGGTGGTTATTGGCAAAAAAGTCCGCTGTATAGCTCCGAAAGACGCGGCAGGCTGCATACTGGGGTACACCTGCTTCAATGACGTTACAGCGCGCGACCTGCAAAAAGAAGATGGACAATGGGCGCGCGCCAAGGGATTCGATACTTTTGCCGCCGTGGGGCCGATAATTGAAACAGAGCTGGATGCCGGAGCGTTGAAAATCGAAACACGGTTGAATGGGGTTGTCAGGCAGAGCGGAAATACAGCGGATTTGATATTCAAGGTGCCGGAGCTGGTCAGCGCCGTGTCGCAGGTGATGACCCTTTTCCCCGGCGATATAATCGCGACCGGAACGCCGGGCGGGATTGGTGCTATGCAGCCGGGGGACGTGGTGCAGGTAACAATCGAGGGCATAGGAACATTGGAAAACACAGTCCGGCTGGCAGATTAACAGTTAGTCTTCAACATAGATGCGCGAAACTGCGCGTCAAAAGCTTGAACAACTCCCATGAGTTCGCCGGCATAAAGCCGGACGTGATTCAGCCGTCGTCCTCGGCCTTCTTCTTCAATTCGTACAATTTGGTCAGCGCTTCGAGTGGAGATATGGCGTCCACTGCCAGATTTTTCAGTTCGTTCACCACCTTGTTATGTGAAGCAAAGAAGGATAACTGGGGCGCAGGCTGCGGCATGGTCGTCGGGTTTTTGGTCGTTCCAGTGTTTCCACCTTCAAGTTCTGACAGTATATTCCTTGCGCGTTCTATAACCTGTTTCGGCAGTCCGGCGATGCGCGCCACATGTATGCCATAGCTTTTGGCCGCTCCACCGTGGACTATTTTATGCAGGAAAACAACCTCTCCATTGTTTTCCGCAATTGCCACATTGAAGTTGCGCACATGAGGCAGAGACTCCGCCATCGCCGTCAGCTCATGATAATGCGTGGCAAAAAGCGTTTTTGCTCCCAGTGCCGGAGAGTTATGAATGAACTCCACCACCGCCTGCGCAATCGCCATGCCGTCGTAGGTGCTAGTGCCGCGGCCAACTTCATCCAGAATGAGTAGAGAGCGGGGGGTAGCGCCGTTCAGGATGGCGGCCGTTTCAACCATTTCCACCATAAAAGTGGACTTACCCGATGACAGATCCTCCCGCGCCCCGATGCGAGTGAAAATGCGGTCCACCAGACCGATAACAGCCTTGTCTGCAGGGACGTAGCTGCCAATCTGCGCCATTATAACGATAAGCGCGGACTGCTTGAGATATGTCGATTTGCCCGCCATATTTGGTCCTGTGAGAATGATTATGCGGGCGTCCTTGTTGGAGAGGCACAGGCTGTTGGGTATATACTCTCCTTGCAGCAATGTCCGTTCTATTACAGGGTGTCTCCCTCCCCGGATGTCTATGATAGCGCTGTCGTCCAGTTCGGGGCAGATATAACCGTAGCGCACTGCAATATCGGCCAGCGAGCTGAATATATCCAGCTCCGCCAATGTATCGCCAAGCTCTAGAATGGCTTCAGATGAAAGCGAAATCTGTCGGCAAATCTGCCGGAACAGTTCCGCCTCCAGAACCTCCCGCTTTTCGCGTGCATTCAGGATTCGAGTTTCGTATTCCTTGAGTTCCGGGGTATAGTAGCGCTCTGCGCCGGCAAGTGTCTGCTTGCGAATGTAATCGTCTGGCACCTGCGCATGATTAGCATGAGAAACCTCGATGTAGTAACCGAAAACATTGGTAAAACCGATTTTCAGGGATTTGATGCCGGTTTTTTCGCGCTCCCGTTTTTCCATGGAAGCAAGATATTGCCGGGCGTCATGCGCATCGGAGCGCAGAGCGTCGAGTTCGCCAGAAAATCCGCGTTTTATGACATCACCATCTCCGGGAGCCGCCGCCGGCTGGTCATCAATTGCCATGGTAATCAGGCTGATAATATCCGGCATGGGTGCTGGCGTGGTTCCCGGCCAATCTTCAGCCGATGTGAGATGGCTTACCAGCCCAGGTACGACTGCGAGGCTGTGTTTCAGTGTGATGATTTCCCGCGGCAAAGCGGTCATGTTACGGATACGGTTCATGATTCTGCCGAGGTCGGCAATCGACTTGAGAGCGGCAAGTATTTCATGCCTGACCATAGCATGCTCAACCAGCCAGGTTATGCAGTTCTGCCGGCGCCTGATTCCGTCCAGATTGAGCAGTGGTTGGGTCAGCCATCGCCGTAAAAGTCTGGCACCCATAGGGGTGCGCGTTTCATCAAGCACTGACAGCAGCGAACCGCGAATGTCACCGGATGCAAGCCCTTTGAATACTTCAAGATTTGCATAAGATACGCTGTCCATTGAGAGGAAACCGTCGGTGGAATAGGCCGAAAAACGGCTTGCCTGCTCCAGCGCCTGCTTTTGGGTTGTCTCCAAATAGTGCAGAATGCCACCCGCTGCCTCTATGGCCTGCGGCCATTGTGCGCAGCCGAAGCCTTCCAGCGTGGCAGTTTTGAAGTGTTCCAGTAGGGCGCGCTCCGCGGAATCGTAAGCAAACCAGCGCGGCTCGATTTCCGTTATGCGATAAGGGTGTAGCAAATCGGATAAGCCGCTGCCGCTACCGGCGATAATTTCAGCGGGGGCAAGTCTGTCGATTTCGGTGCGCAGGCGGGATAATGAAAGCTGCGTACAGGCGAATTCCGAAGTCGTAATGTCTATATATGCCAGTCCGGCCTGCTCCCCCCGGACCGCAATTGATACCAGATAATTGTTGGATTTGGTTTCCAGCAGAGAAGGCTCCACCACTGTGCCGGGAGTAACAACGCGCACCACGTCGCGGCTGACCAATCCGCGCATTTCGCCGGGTTTGGTGAGCTGCTCGCAAATTGCTACCCGGTATCCTTGTTTAATAAGTTTTCCGAGATAGTCGTCGAGGGCGTGGTATGGAATGCCGGCCATGGGAACCTGTATGTTTTTGCCCATGCCGCGGGATGTGAGTACAATATCCAGTACGCGCGCGGCAATGCGGGCGTCCTCATCAAAGGTTTCGTAAAAATCACCGAGCCTGAAAAGCACGATGGCATCGGGATGCTGCTTTTTAATATTGAGATACTGTGCCCGAATGGGAGTGACGGAGTCCTTCATAACTGGTCTATTTTATTATAATGCGCGGACAAACACCAGCATACGAAGACGATACTGATGGGCATTGACGGAAAACGCATAACAGGTTATTGTTTAGATATGAAACAGCGAATTTACAAGTTATGCCTTGCCCTGCTGACCGTGTCAGTGTTAGTCGCGCCTATGGCCGGCTGTACATCAAAGACCTCCGATTCCACCTTGCAGTGGACGGCGCCTCCTGAAATGCAGATTGATCAATCACGAACCTACTATGCGATTTTTGACACCAGCCTGGGGAGTTTCAAAGTTGAGCTGTTTGCCTCCGAATCGCCTCAAACAGTAAATAACTTTGTGTTCCTGGCAAAACAGAAATTCTACGACGGCGTCATTTTTCACCGAATCATGGAGACTTTCATGATTCAGAGTGGAGATCCCACCGGCATCGGCATCGGTGGCCCCGGGTACACCATACCCGACGAACTGCCGATTAAACATCCTTACGACCCCGGGATTATTGCCATGGCCAACAAGAACGAACCAAATTCTGCAGGCAGCCAGTTCTTCATCTGTACCGGTACGGCACTCAACCGCAACCCTGTTTACACCCAGTTCGGCAGGGTAGTGGAAGGCATGGATGTGGTGATGCAGATAGCTGGGGTAGAGGTTGGCGCTAGTGCCAGCGGAGAACATAGCCGCCCGATAGACCCTCCCGTTATCAATTCGATCACCATTGAAGAAATCTAACATACAGGAGCAGTGATGACGATTAATAATCAGGATACCGGTAACGCCAAAAACTGGAACACCCCTCCAGCCATGATTATCGACAGCGCCAAAACATATACCGCGACTTTTGACACCAGCTTGGGGAGTTTCAAGGTTGAGCTGTTTGCCTCGGAATCGCCCCTGACGGCAAATAATTTTGTGTTCCTGGCAAAACAAAAATTCTACGACGGCGTCGTTTTTCACCGTATCATCAAAACTTTCATGATCCAGGGCGGCGACCCCGAAGGCACAGGCCGCGGCGGACCGGGCTACCGTTTTGCCGACGAGTTGCCTGTCAAACATCCTTATGATGTTGGAATATTGGCCATGGCCAACGCCGGCCCCGACACAAACGGCAGTCAGTTCTTTATCTGCACCGGCCCCGATGCGCGTTTTCTGGATAGTCAGCCCAACTACACCCAGTTTGGCAAAGTGGTGGATGGCATGGATGTGGTGATGAAAATTGCCTCCGTGCCTGTTACCTATGCCGGCGGCGAGATGAGCCGGCCACAAACGCCACCGGTAATAAACAGTGTCGCCATCAGCGAAGGGTAGCATATCGAAAGCCCTGTACTTGACGCGACTGACTTAATTGTGCGAAACTAGTCGCACAGGGTAGAAAGACGATACCGGAAATAACATTCGTCTTTTACAACCGAAAATTATGTCTGACTGGTCTTTCATTACGACCCACGGGTTGGTGCTGGCTACAGTTGCCAAATATCCCCGCAGCACGGCACGGGAGATTGGTGATACTGTGGGCGTCACCGAAAGAACCGCCCACAAACTCATTCTTGACCTGGAAGAAGCGGGCTATATCACCAAAACCAAAGTCGGGCGTCGCAACAAGTACACCATACATCCCGACATGCCGCTTGCAGACGAGACCAGCGACGCTGCGGTCGGCGAACTGCTGGTCATGTTGGGCTGGAAGCGCCGCCGCCGTCAGCCCAGCAAGACATAGGCTTAAAACCGCGGATAACGTCAGGACTGCATTCGTCTCCCCGCGCCTTTATTGTCTTCAAGCGTTTGTTGGCTGCCAAGCCGCTATGCTATATTGTTACGACCTATGCATACCGATTTTACTTTTATCGAAAACGGAACCGTAACTTCTCCGTCCGGCTTCACGGCTGGCGCCGCTTACGCCGGCATAAACAAGCATGCCCGTTTTAATCTTGACACGGCATTGCTGGCAAGCGCTGTCCCATGCCACGCGGTCGGTGTGTTCACCACCAGTGGATTCAAAGCCGCAGCTGTAGTATTATGTCAATCCCGCGTGCCGTCGTCCTCCATTCGCGGAATTGTGGTAAACAGCGGCTGTGCCAACGCCGGAACCGGAGAATATGGAGAACCTGACGCGCAGAACATGCTGACCGCCGCCGCAGACAGACTGGGGATCGATGCTTTCGAGATGCTGATTGCCAGTACCGGCGTCATCGGCAAACGGCTGCCACTGGAGGCGCTTAAGACAGCTATCGCTTCCATAAAGTTTTCCTCCAATGGTGGCGATCTGATGGCGAAAGCGATAATGACCACTGATACCATACCCAAACAATGCGCGGTTGTCTGCGGCGGGTATACCATCGGCGGTGTCGCCAAGGGTTCCGGCATGATACATCCCGATATGGCCACAATGCTGTCTTTTATTACCACCGATGCGGTTGTTGAAACCGGATTTCTTCAGCATGCGCTGCGGGAAGCGGTAAATAAATCATTCAACATGATTTCGGTAGACGGCGATACTTCTCCGAGTGACAGTGTGATTTTGCTGGCCAACGGACTTGCCGGCGGTGAGACGATAACCGCTGGCTCTGAAGAGGCTGCGTGTTTCCAGCAAGCCCTTGACGCGCTATGCATTTATCTGGCCAAAGCCGTCGCGCGCGACGGCGAGGGAGCCACAAAGCTCATGGAGGTTACCGTCAAAGGGGCAGCCAGCGCTGAAGACGCCAGGCAGGTTGCGCGCGTCATAACCACTTCGCCGCTAGTGAAAACGGCGGTGCATGGCTGCGACCCGAACTGGGGACGCATCGTGGCCGCAGCCGGGCGTAGCGGAGCCGCTTTTGTGCTGGAAAAATTGTCTCTTGCCATTGGCGGCGCACTGGTGCTTTCAAATGGGCAGCCCGTGCCTGCAGATAATGATGAACTGGTGCGGGTACTTGGTGGTAGTGAAGTTAAAATAGAACTGGATCTTAATCTGGGTTCTTTCGCGGCGATAGCATGGGGCTGCGATCTTTCAGCGGAATATGTCTCTATCAATGCCGACTATACCACCTGACGGAACGATATGCCACAACAAACGCAGAAACTGATTGTCATCAAACTTGGCGGGTCTATAATCGACAGTAAAGACTCGGCAGTGAGGGATGTGTTGCGGCTGTCCCGCGCGGGGTACCGGCTAGTGCTGGTTCATGGTGGGGCCAAAATGGTTACTCAATGGATGGCAGACTTGGGGTTAAGGGCTGAGTTTTATCAGGGAGAGCGCATTACCGATTCACGGGCGCTTTCAGTGGTTACGGCGGTGCTGGCAGGTTTAGCCAATAAGGAAACCACCGCAGCTTTGATTGCATCCGGAGTGAAAGCGGTCGGCATCAGCGGCGCGGACGGCGGGTTGATCGAAGGCAAAATACGCGACCCCAAACTGGGCTGGCTGGGCGATGTTGTCAAAGTAAATCCTGGTGTGATTGAGTCGCTTCTGGATGGAGGGTTTGTTCCGGTAATATCACCCGTAAGCCTGAACTCCGGCATTCAAAAGTCTGATGACCCGTTGCTGTTAAATATCAACGGAGACACCGTGGCTGGGGAGATCGCGGCGGCGATGAAGGCGGAAAAGCTGATTTTCCTTACGGATGTGGAGGGAATCAGGGACTCGTCAGAGAAACTTCTTGGCAATGTGTCGATGCAATCTCTTGCCGGGCTGCTAGATTCGGGCGTGGCTTACGGCGGCATGATTCCCAAACTCAAGGCATGTGCCCGTGCCGCCGAAAGCGGCGTAGTCTGCCGCATTGTGGACGGACGGAATCCAGCCGCCGCCTATACCGCTGTGGAAACGGAAAGCGGCGGAACCACCATATCTCCCGTGGAGTAACTTTATGAATGTGCCTGAACTTGAAAAACAACTATACATGCCGGTATTTGCTCGCATGCCAGTGACACTGGTTAAAGGCCGCGGCGCTTATGTATGGGATGATGCCGGACGGCGTTACCTTGATTTCGTCTCAGGAATTGCCGTAAACAGCCTGGGACACTGTCATCCGGCGGTTGTCGATGCGTTGAAGAAACAGTCCCGAACCCTTCTCCACACATCGAACAATTATTATACAAGACCCCAAATTGAACTGGCAGAGCTGTTGATAGCGCACAGTGGAATGAGTAAAGTGTTTTTCGCCAACAGCGGCGCTGAGGTCGTTGAAGGCGCTGTAAAACTGGCGCGGCGCTGGGGGCACATCAACCTTAACGGCGCCTACGAGGTCATAACGGCCAAGAACTCCTTTCACGGACGGACACTGGCAATGACCGCGGCCACGGGGCAGCCTAAATTTCAATATCCATACGAACCTCTGCCTGTAGGATTTGTGAATGTCGATTACAACGACATCAAGGCTATTCGGAATGCGACCTCGAATAAGACATGCGCCGTATTGCTGGAGCCGGTGCAAGGTGAAGGCGGCGTCAACATACCGGATAAGGGGTACCTGAAAAAAGTGCGGCAGTGGTGTGACCAAAATAACCTACTGCTGATTCTGGATGAAGTGCAAACGGGACTCGGACGCTGCGGCAGCCTGTTTGCTTATGAGCAGGATGGAATTGTCCCTGACATACTGGTACTGGCAAAAGGACTGGCCGGAGGCGTGCCTATCGGGGTTTTCATGGCCACAGATAAAGCTTCCGTCTTTGCTAAAGGAGAACACGGCACCACTTTCGGAGGCAACCCGCTGGCCTGCGCTGCCGGTTACGCCACGCTGAAATTCATTACAGAAAACAATCTTGCGGCACATGCGGCGGAAATGGGCAAAAATTTACTCGGCGGGCTTAAAGCGCTTCAGAATGATTTTGCTTTTATCAGAGATGTGAGAGGTAGAGGGCTGCTGCTGGCGATTGAGTTTGACGCGGATATATCCCGCCAGATAGCACAATCATGCCTGGAAAAGGGCTTGCTGGTCAACAGTATCAAGCCGAATCTGCTGCGCCTGATTCCTCCGCTAAATGTAACGCTCCAGCAGATTAACACCGGATTGGATATTCTCCGCAAAGCGTTAAAAGCGGCGCTGAAGGATATATAGTTAGAACTGGAAGGAAGAATGCGATGTCGGACAAAGTGGTATTGGCGTACTCAGGCGGGCTGGATACTTCGGTCGCCGTCAGATGGATCAAAGAGAAGTATGACATGGATGTTATTGCCGTTACCGTAGATGTCGGCAATGAAAAAGACTTCGGCGCTATTTGCGAAAAAGCCCTGAAGGTAGGGGCGGTAAAAGCTACGGTAATCGACGCCAGGAACGACTTCGTCGATGATTATATTTTCCCGATGCTCAAGGCCGGAGCGATTTATGAGGGCGCTTATCCACTGGCCACCTCTCTGGCGCGCCCGTTGATTGCCCTGAAACTCATAGAAGTGGCCATTGCAGAAGGTGCCGGCACCATTGCGCATGGATGCACTGGTAAGGGAAACGACCAGGTGCGTTTCGAAATAGCGATAAACACGCTGGCACCATCGCTCAAAATAATCGCCCCGGCGCGTGAGTGGGGCATGACCCGTGAAGAGGCCATCCAATATGCGAAAAAACATGGCATACCTGTCCCTGTGCAGAGCGGCCATGCTTACTCAATTGATGAGAATCTTTGGGGGCGAAGCATAGAAAGTGGTGTGCTGGAGGACCCGTGGGTTGAGCCGCCAGCGGAGGTATACTCATGGACAAAATCCCCGGCGGACGCGCCTCAACTCCCCGCTTATTGCGAGATAACTTTTGAGAAGGGTATTCCGGTAGCTCTTGACGGCAACCCCGTCGTCGGCGCCGCCATGATATGCCGGCTGAATGAACTGGCCGGAGAGCACGGAATTGGACGTATCGACCATGTGGAAAACCGGCTGGTAGGAATCAAAAGCAGGGAGATTTACGAAGCTCCGGCGGCAGTACTGCTGCTGGCGGCACACCAGGCGCTTGAAGATCTCACGCTGTCCAAAGATCAGGCACGTTTCAAGGCGAAGGTGTCGGCTGAGTTTGCCGATCTCATCTATGACGGACTGTGGTTCACTGCCAACCGGCTTGACATGTCTGCCTATATTGACAGTACTCAGCGTTTCGTGAGCGGTACTGTCCGCCTGAAATTGCACAAAGGCACATGTTCCGTAGTTGGGCGCAAATCGCCGTACTCTCTGTACAGCCATAGTCTGGCGACATATGAAAAGGGCGACAAATTTGACCAGAGTGACGCCCCCGGCTTCATACGGCTCTTCGGTCTGCCGGCAAAAACACAGGCCGAGTCTCAGCCGCTTTTCAAAGTCACGGAAAAACATGGGGAAGAAGGAAAGTAATATGAGCCATATACGCGGGCGCCTGCAAAAAGAGGCTACGGAGGCCGTGGTTAGATACACATCCTCTCTTGCCTTCGACAAACGGCTATACAAGCATGATATTCAAGGTAGCCTTGCACACGCCCGTATGCTGGCAAAACAGAATATTATTACCGTTGCCGAAGCCGATGCCTTGGCGGGCGGGTTATCCGTGGTTCTAGATGAGATAGAAAACGGGACATTCGTTTTCAGGCCGGAGCTTGAAGACATTCACATGGCCATAGAGGCGCGCCTGTTCGAAATCGTGGGGTCTGTGGCGGGGAAACTGCATACCGCTCGTTCGCGCAATGATCAGGTGGCACTCGATATGAGGCTTTTCACACGAGACGCCATAAGACAAATCCAATCCGGCATCAGAAATCTTGAGCGCGCCCTTGTAGGACAGGCTGAAGAAGCCGCTACGGTTATGCTGCCCGGTTATACCCATCTGCAGCCGGCTCAACCAGTGCTACTGGCGCATCATCTGCTGGCCTATTTCGAAATGCTACAGCGCGACTACGCGCGCTTCAATGACGCATATAAACGGGCGGATGTCATGCCGCTGGGTAGCGGAGCGCTGGCGGGGGCGTCCTATGATCTGGACCGCGAGTTTGTGGCTCGCGAGCTTGGATTTGCCTCAGTCACCGGAAACAGCTTGGACGCGGTGTCAGATAGGGACTTTGTTATAGAATATCTGGCCTGCGCCAGTGTCTGCGCCATGCATCTTTCGCGGCTGGCTGAAGAATTGGTGCTGTGGTCATCGTCTGAATTCGGTTTCGTAGAGATGGACGACGCTTACGCCACCCCCAGCTCCATAATGCCGCAGAAGAAAAACCCCGACGTTGCCGAACTTGGCCGCGGCAAATCCGGAAGAATACTGGGACACCTGATGGGGGTATTGGTCACTATGAAAGGACTGCCCCTGTCATATAACCGAGATATGCAGGAAGATAAGGAAGCCTTGTTTGATGCGCATGACACGTTGTCTGCGTCACTGGATGTATTCGCGGGTATGGTCAGAACTCTTAAATTCAACTCTAGGAATATGCAGCGCTCATTGGGTCGAGGGTACATACTTGCGACCGATGTCGCGGACTATCTGGTGCGAAAAGGCGCGAGTTTCAGGGACGCCCATGGTATTACGGGAAAACTTGTGGGTTACGCCGTCGAGGCCGGTAAAACCCTGGACGAACTGACTCGTGAAGAATACCGCCTGTTTTCCACGCTGTTTGACAGTGATGTTAAAACCATCTCATCTGCCGCCTCTGCCGCATCTAAAAAAGTGCCGGGAGGCACCGCTCCCGGCCAAGTTGCTATTCAGTTAAAAAAGGCAAGAGAAATACTTGCCGACAATGATTAGACTGTCACGCTGGATCGCTTCCGCTGTGTGCGCAGACAGCGGGTGCAGACACTTATTTTGGCGACTTCCCCGTCGTACTGGACACTGGCTTGCTGGATGTTGGCTACCCAGCGGCGGTTGGTTCGCCTTTTGGAATGGCTGACGTTATGTCCGAACTGTCCAGCTTTTCCACAGATATCACACTTCATGAATTGTTCCTCTCTTTTGACTGCTAACTTCAGTTGTTGTAGAATGTCTTGTCTCAAAGGTGAATGTTAGCATAAAGCCCCGCTCCTTGACAAGCGAAGCAGCCACAGAAATCCTTGAATAAGGAAAGGGTTAACCGATAATGAAGCAGCCTAATGAAATTGACGGGATACAGTTCCGTGATATGTTCGCGGCCGCTACCAACTGGTTGGAAAAAAGAGTCTCCGATATAGACGCACTGAATGTCTTTCCTGTTCCTGATGGAGACACCGGCACCAATATGCTTCTTACCATGCGCTCTACTGTGGAGGAAGCCTACAAAATCGACGAAACGTCTGCATCCGCTGTCGCACAGGCGATGGCAGATGGCGCGCTCATGGGCGCGCGAGGCAACTCAGGTGTCATATTGTCGCAGATATGGAACGGTCTGGCTCAGGGACTGAAGAATAAGGATTCATTCAACGGTAAAGATTTGGCGGTAGCGCTGGCTCAGGCGGCAGATACCGCATATAAAGGGCTGAGCAATCCTGTTGAGGGGACAATCCTTACCGTAATAAAAGATGTTTCAATTGCTTCACGGAAACAGGCTGATGAAAACGGCGATGATGTTATTTCCGTAATGGAAGTAGCGGTCAATGCCGCCGAAGAGTCGGTGGCCAATACCCCGATGCTTTTAGCGGCGCTCAAGGAAGCGGGAGTTGTTGACGCTGGCGGGCAGGGGCTATTTACTCTGCTGGATGGCGCACTGCGGTTCCTGCGCGGAGAAGCGGAGTTGATGCAATTTCGCAAGCCGCAGATGGTGTCTAGCAAAATACCCTTGACACCCGTAACCGTGCCGGCATCGGAAAGTGCTAATGAGGATGAAGTTCCTTTTGGCTACTGTACGGAGTTCATGATAAAGGGCAGTGAGCTTGATCCTGATAAGCTGAGGAGCAGGCTGAAAAGCCGCGGACAGTCTCTTGTTGTAGTTGGCAATGATACCACGGTAAGAGTACACATACACACCACTGATCCCGGAAAAATAATTCATTTGGCCACGACGCTTGGAACCGTGCATAATGTCCATATCCGCAACATGGACGAACAGTACCGGGATTTTCTTGAGCTGCAGAAATCGCGCGCGC
Source organism: Dehalococcoidia bacterium (assembly GCA_009779255.1). GTDB lineage: Bacteria > Chloroflexota > Dehalococcoidia > Dehalococcoidales > UBA1222 > WREQ01. Next base: position 4,752 of record WREQ01000001.1, on the reverse strand, counting down.
CTATAGCTGACATAGAAATACTGTCGGTATCCGCTGGTAGCGGCATATCCGATGTTTTTACCAGTCTGGGAGTGACTGCTGTGGTTCATGGCGGGCAAACGATGAATCCCAGCACAAAAGACCTGCTGCAGGCGGTCAAAAATCTGCGCTCAAACAAGATTATCATTCTGCCCAACAACAAGAATATAATCATGACGGCGGAAAAAGTACAGTTGCTTACCGACAAGCACATACACGTGGTTCCGTCCCGCACAATACCACAGGGCGTAGCGGCGCTGCTGGCTTTTGATTATGAATCCGATTTTGATACCAACACGCACCTTATGACCGAGGCTATTTCTTCGGTAAAAACCATAGAAATCACCCGTGCCGTGCGTTCGACCAGTTTTAACGGATTTTCTATCAAAAAGAAGCAGGCTATCGGATTGCTGGACGGTGCCATTGTAACGGTATCGGATAAACCCAAAGATGCTTTGTTCGCGACGCTGGCCAAGGCCGGTCCCAAAAAGGCAGAGGTTGTAACATTGTATTATGGCAAAGATACGGATGAGGTTGAAGCACAGCAAACGAAGAAAGAGATTGCCGACAAATATCCCCATCTTCAGATTGAAATTGTCAAAGGCGGACAGCCGCATTATCACTACATAGGCTCAGTTGAATAACCAGCGGGAGATAACATGGCCGTAAAAATCGTCACCGACAGCACGTCTGATATCCCTGTTGAAGTAGCCGAAAGTCTCGGTATAACCATTATTCCACTGACCATTCTGTTCGGACAGGAAACCTTTCGTGACCGCGTTGACATGTCTACCGAGGAGTTTTACCGCCGTCTTGTACGGGAAAACGTTTTGCCCACCACTACACAGCCGGCTCCGGGTGTTTTCGCCGAAGCCTATGAAAAACTCATCGGAGGCACTTCCGACGAGGTGCTGACGATTGTGCTGTCAGGCCGCCTGAGCGGCACTTACACTTCAGCAATGAATGCCATCGACATGGTAAACGGCAATGGCCGCATTGAGGTCATTGATTCCAAATTGGCTGCCATGAGCTTGGGGTTGGTGGTTGTGGCAGCGGCCAAGCTGGCACAACAGAAAGATATGACGCTAAGGCGTTTAACCGAAGAGGTGCGTCACCGGCTTAAATGCGCCAATATCATTGTGGCCTTTGATACTATGAAATATCTGGCTAAAGGCGGGCGGATAGGCAAGGCACAAGGATTGTTGGGTTCTTTGCTGTCAGTCAAACCGGTGCTCACGCTCAGAGATGGTGAAGTGGCGCCGTTAACCAGGCTGCGCACTATGAAACTGGCCTCGGACTACCTGTATAACTATGTAGCCAGCATGAAAAAAATTGAGGCGCTGGCAGTTGAGTATGCCACCACCCCGCACGAAGCCGATGTGCTGGCAATGCGCCTAGGGGCGCTTTTCCCGCATGAACAGATACTGCGCTCAACCGTAAGCCCGGTTCTCGGCACTTACATGGGGCCAAACGTGCTGGCCGTATCTTTTATAGAAGCATGATGACCGCAGAGCGATGAGCGTCAACACAGTAGCCGTCGGTACAGTCGATTTAACCCAATCTAATACGCTTATGCTCAATATAGCCGTGTCTTCCTGAGACTGGAGATAATAGTTTTGCCGCTGGACAGCTCCAGATTGAAACAGGTGCTAGAGCAGGAAAAAAAGCTCGAATACACCAATAAAGCTGTTTTCGGCGGATTGGATAAGTTTCTGGAGAACTGGCTTCGTCAGAACACCACACACTTTACCCAGCTAGCGCTTTTAAAAAACGTCCGGAAGCTGATGCCGCCAATATTTAGCTACAATACGGCCTCTCCCGCTGACCGCCGCTCCTGGATGGAAAATATTCTGGTGCTGCTGCAGCAACCTGAGAAAACGGTAACCGGATATTCCTCTAAGAAGACAGGTAGAACTTCTTCCACTGTCGGAACGCCAGATGTTGCTGATACAGCGTCTGTATCGCTTGATTACCCAATTACAGTGGTCAAGGGTATCGCCGAGTCACTGGCGCGGCGTTTTGCAAAATTGGGAATCCACACCCTGCGGGATATGCTCTATTTCTTTCCCAATCGTCATGTGGATTACAGCCAGCTTCGCACCATTTCACAATTAAGAGACGGCGGGGAGCAAACCATTATTGCCAATGTCTGGGAAGTGCGGCAGACAATGTTGGGTGGCAGGCGGGGAACAGAAGCCACGCTGGGCGATGAAAGCGGCAATATGCGAGCCGTATGGTTCAACAATCCATACGTTGCGCGTCAGATGAAAAGTGGCACGCGCATATGCGTAAGCGGGCATGTCAGAATTTTCGCCGGACGCCCGGTTTTTGAATCCCCGGAATGGGAACTGGTGGATGAAGATGAATTGGTGCATACCGGCCGGCTGGTACCGTTTTATCCGCTGACATCCGGCCTTTACCAGCGTCAGGTGCGCAAACTGTTCAAGGCGATTGTCGATGCATATTCAGGTAGTCTCACGGATTTCATGCCAGCGCAGCTACTTGCGAGGAACTCCATGATGAATTTGCCAGAGGCTGTGCGTAATGCTCATTTTCCGGTGGACACAGCATCTGGAACCAGTGCCAGGAACCGGCTGGCTTTCGACGAATTATTCCTGCTTCAGATAGGCATGGCCGCCAGGAAGCGTAGCTGGCAGAAAGAGCAACCTGGCATACCATTCAAGATTGATAAAGACCTGCTGGAACAATTTCTGAACACACTGCCGTTCAGCCTCACGAACGCACAGCAGCGTGTCGCAGTGGAAATCATGGATGACCTCAAAAAATCGACAGCCATGTCAAGGCTTCTTCAGGGCGACGTAGGCAGCGGAAAAACCGTGGTGACACTGATGGCGCTTCTTGAGACGGCTGCCAACGGTTATCAGGGCGCGCTGATGGCGCCGACAGAAATACTAGCCTCACAGCACTTTGCTGGCATCTGTCGCATGTTGGGAGCCGCCGGCAAACTGAAAGAACAGAATGGCCTTACGGCCTCTTTTACAGAAATAGGCGCGATACCTATCCTTACGGTTGCCCTTGTCAACGGCGATATAAAAGATACCACCAAACGCGAGTTGAAAAAACGCCTTGCTGCCGGAGAAATTAATATCGCCATAGGGACGCACGCATTGATTCAAAAAGGGATGGTTTTTCAGAAGCTGGGGCTGGCAGTTATAGACGAACAGCACCGTTTTGGCGTTGAACAGCGGTCATTACTGCGGCAGAAGGGTTTCAATCCGCACATGCTGGTGACCACGGCCACCCCCATACCGCGAACCCTCGCGTTGACTTTATACGGAGACCTTGACCTGTCGGTTATAGAGGAAATGCCATCAGGCCGCCAGCAAATCAAGACAAAGTGGGTTCCTCCGCCCCAGAGAGATGCGGCTTATCGGTTCATGCGAGAACAAGTGAGCAAAGGATACCAGGCATTTATCATTTGTCCGCTGGTGGAGGAATCAGAAGCTGTTCAGGCCAAGTCAGCTGTGACCGAATTCAACAGACTCTCTACCCATATATTTCCCGATTTGCGCTTGTCGCTACTGCACGGACGGATGTCTTCGTCTGAGAAAGATGCTGTGATGGGGGCATTCAAACGCCGTGAGAGTGACGTGCTGGTTTCAACGGCGGTAGTAGAAGTAGGGATTGATATTCCCAACGCCACCGTAATGATGATTGAAAGTGCCGATCGGTTTGGTCTATCGCAGTTGCACCAGTTCCGCGGGCGTGTAGGGCGAGGAGATGCGCAAAGCTACTGCATGCTTATGTCAGATAATCCTTCCGAAATTGGAAAAATGAGACTTGATATCATCGAAAAAACTCAGGACGGATTCAAACTGGCCGATGAAGACCTCAAACTGCGCGGCCCCGGGGAGTTCTTCGGAACCCGTCAATCCGGCATGCCATCTTTGCGCATTGCCAGGATAACGGACACTTTTATGCTGGAACTGGCACGGCGTGAAGCCGATCTGATTTTCGAGACAGATCCCGACATCAGGCACCCCGAACATCTGCCTCTGGCAAAAGAGCTGGCGCGGGTGTGGGGACAGAAAAGCGGTGAGTGGAGTTAATAGATAAAGTATTCGGGGATGTGTTGGGAATACGGCAAGACGTACGCGACAAACGGAAACCGATTGACAGGCGGCCAAAGACTTCGCAATGTTTCTGTAGAAATTCGACAATCCACTTGCACTTGACAGATGGGGTATAATCGTAGCCGTGCTTAATCACAATGGCATTTATCCTGTGACCAGGTAAGTTTCGCGGTGTTACAAACGATGTCGTTGCCAAACAAAGGTTCTGCGTCATGAAGAAATTGATACGTATCACCCTTTCTTTGTGCCTCCTGCCTGTCCTGCTGGCCGGTTGTGTTCATGCGCCCACGAACGATACTTTGACATCAGAAAAGCCTGTCGTTTCTAACTCCGCTACCACAACTGTTACGGAACCTGAGCCTGTACTTCACGACGGAGATGAAGATATGTTCCCCGACGGAGTAGCGTTGATACCGGAATACCCGACCTATCCGGTTGATGTTGCTGGGATAAATGTCGTATGGAGAAATGATGCCGACAGAGAAATAAACTTTGGCGCCGGCAGCAGCCTTCAAAAAAAGGTGGGCGATGGATGGGAGGGAGTTGAACCTGTCCGCGATATATTTACGTTTTTGATTCCTTTTGTCCTCGCACCACACTCCCAAAAAGAGCTTTGGTATGGTATAAACTTCTACTATGG